>JAEDMH010000003.1 GCA_016303095.1 Lentisphaeria bacterium
TCCCCCGCAAGCGGGGGGGAAAATCGAAGGTCTAGAGATTCTAGAAATTCTAGAGGTTCTAGAAATCTAGAAATCCCCTTGCATCGGTTCGTGTACCCCGCATGTCCCGCCTCTTCTTATCGTTGGAGGGTGCCGATGATTTCGGTCACGGATTGGATATTGTGGGCATCCAGCCATTCCTCCATTTCCTGGGGGATAGTGAGGAGGCATTGGGGGTTGACGAAGATGGCGGTTCCCACGCCCACGGCGGTAGCGCCGGCCATCATGAATTCCAGGGCGTCTTTGCCGTTGAAGACTCCTCCCATGCCGATAATAGGCACTTGGGGGACGGCCTGGTGGGCTTCATAGACCTTGAGCAGGGCGACAGGCTTGAGGGCGGGGCCGGAGAATCCGCCGGTGAAATTGGCCAGTCGGCTACGTCGGGTTTCCAGGTCGATGGAGAGTCCGGTGAGCGTATTGATCAAGGAGAGCATATGGGAGCCGGCATCCACCACGGCTTTGGCGAAATCGGCGATATGGGTCACATTGGGGGAGAGTTTGGTGATGAGGGGGAGGGTGGTGGCGGCCCGGACGGCAGCGACCACCTTGGCGGCCTCCCGGGGATCTGTGCCGAAGGCGATGCCTCCCGCCTTCACATTGGGGCAGGAAATATTGATTTCCAGGGCGGCAATTCCCTCCTTTTCCTCTTCCAGACGGGCCGCCACCTCTCCGTATTGCTCCACGGTGCGTCCCCAGATGTTGACGATGACGGGGCAGGGTAGCGTGCGGAGGCGGGGAAGATACTGGGGGGCATGGATAAACTTTTCGATGCCGGGGTTTTCCAGTCCGATGGCATTGAGGATTCCCCCGAAGACCTCGGTGGTGCGGGGCATGGGATTGCCGGGATTCTCGAAGGGAGAGACTCCCTTGACTGTGATGGCACCCTGCTTTTCCGCGGGCACCAGGGAGGCGTATTCCTCCCCGTAGCCGAAGGTGCCCGAGGCGGTGATGATGGGATTGCGCAGGGGGATGCCCCCGAGATTCACGGAGAGGTCAGCCATGGGAGAAGGGGAGGGGGGGAGAGTGTGGGAGGGTCAGAGAGGCTTTTCCAGTTCCACAGCGGGATTCATTAGGGCGGCCGCATGGCAGATGGCCAGAGCCAGGGCATCGGTGGAGTCGTTGGCCAGATTCTCCACCCGGATGCGCAGCAGGCGGGAGACCATGAGGGCCACCTGTTCTTTGGTGGAATCTCCTCGCCCCGCCACCACCTGCTTCACCCGGCGGGGAGCGTATTCGTATACCGGCAGCTGGGCCTCCGCCAACACCCCCAGCACCGCACCCCGGGAGGTGCCCAGCAGGATGGCGGTGCGGGCGTTCTTGCAATAAAAGCCGCCTTCTATGGCGGCGGCATCGGGAGAGTAGCGCTCAATCAGTCCCTTGATGGCGTTGTTGAGATGGCGCATGCAGTCCGTGATGGAGGCGGAGGGGGGATTGATGATCACCCCGCAGTCCACCGCAATCCATTTCTTCCCCACCACGTCCACGATGCCCCAGCCCGTCTTTCGCAGGGCGGTGTCCATGCCCAAGACCCGCACTTTGCCCTGAACCCCTGCGGCGTCCACCACGGCAGGCAGAGCGGATTTTCGGGGGAGTTCCCGCACCTCCCAGGGACCGGTCTTGGGGGCGCTCTTCTCTCCCCGTCCCCGGGCCTGGGAAGCCTCCAGCAGCGCCTGGAGACGCTCGTCGTTCTTCATGCCCATGGGAGAAGGGGGGGGGAAGGGAGAAGTCTAGCCCTCTTGGAGGAGGGAAGACTACTTCAGCTTAAGGTTGGAGAGCTTCTTGTTCAGCTCTTCCCGGGCCTGGGCGTCGGCTTCCGCCTTGGCCTGGGCGTCGGCCTTGGCCTGCTCATCTTCGCTGGGCTGTTCCTGGGCGGTCAGTTCTTCCAGCTTCTGGCGCTTGGCCTCTTCCTTGGCCTGGGCGGCGGCCCGGAGCTGGGCCTCGGCCCGGGCGGCCTCCGCCCGACGCTTCTCCTCCTCCTCCCGTCCCTGGAGAGCCTGGAGGATTTCCTGTCCGCTGGCGGGAGCGTCCTTGCGGAGATATTCGGGCATGGCGCCGGGGGCGTGGGCGCCGGCGGTGGAGAGCTTTTGCTCCGTGGCCTTGCGCACCACATCCAGGAAGTAGCTTTCCAGATCCATGCCGGGATGATCCACCTGGATGCAGGAAGGATCCTTCACGCCGTGGGCCTGGAGGAAATCCTGCAATTCCTTCAAGGTCTGCTCGGAGAGTCTGGGAGTGACGATCTGGGTCTTGTCTTCCTGGCGCAGGATATCCTCCAGGAGGCCCTGGGCCCGGATCTGTCCGCCGTAGAGCACCACCACCCGCTGGCACACATCCTGGACATCCGCCAGGAGATGGCTGCAGAGGATGACCGTCTTGCCCCGGCTGGCCAGGAGGCGGATCACGTCCTTCACCTCCCGGCATCCGATGGGATCCAGGCCGCTGGTGGGTTCGTCCAGGATCACCAGATCGGGGTCGTTGACCAGAGCCTGGGCCAGTCCGATGCGCCGGGCCATGCCCTTGGAGAACTCGCCCACGGGGCGGTCCACGGCGTGGGCCAGGCCCACCATTTCCAGGAGCTGGCTGGCCCGTTCCTTGCGCTGATCGGCCTCCAGGCCGAAGAGGGCCCCGTAGAAATCCAGGGTTTCGAAGGCGGTGAGGTACTTATAGAGATAGGTTTCCTCGGGGAGATAGCCGATGCGGCTCTTCATGGAGACATTCTGGGGATCCTGTCCGAAGACCTTCAGTTCTCCCCGGGTGGGGTAGAGGAGTCCCAGAATCATTTTGATGGTGGTGGATTTTCCGGAGCCGTTGGGTCCCAGGAGGCCAAAGACCTCGCCCTTCCGGATTTGGAGATCCAGGCCATTGACGGCCCTGGCCTTGGGGCGATTCCAGAAATCCTTGAAGATTTTGGTCAGGCCGACCGCCTCCACCACCAGTTCTTCCTTGCGATTCACGTCTGCCATAATGGGAAATGGGTTCTCTTGCGGGGATTTGTCTATGCTAGGGAAAAGGCTTGCGGATTAGGAGCGGGGCTCCTTTTCCTGGGAAACGGCGTCCGCTTCCAGGCTTTCGCCGGAGCGCACCAGACGCGCGCTGTTGAAGATGACCAGGAGGCTGGAGACGGTGTGGATCAAGGCGGCCCCGATGGGGCCCAGATCGCCGGCGATGGCAAAGTAGACGCCCACCGTGATGAAGGTGAGGCCCACTGCCAGATTCTGGTTCATGAGCATCCGGGTCTGGCGGGCCAATCCGATGAAGAAGGGAATGCGCCGCAGGTCGTTGTTCATCAAGGCCACGGAGGCGGATTGGACGGCGATGTCGCTGCCGAAGGCGCCCATGGCCATGCCGATGTCGCCGGCGGCCAGAGCCGGGGCGTCGTTGACGCCGTCGCCCACCACGGCCACGATGTTGCCTTCCTGCTTCAGCTGGGTCACCACCCTGGCCTTTTCCTCGGGGAGGCAGCCGGCGTAGACCTCGGTGATGCCCACCTTCCGGGCCACCACATCCGCCACCTGCTGGTTGTCACCGGTGACCATGCAGCAGTGTTCCACGCCCATTTCCTTCAAGTTGGCCACCGCTTCCTCGGTCACGGAGCGGATGGCGTCCTGGAGTCCGATCCAGCCCAGGGGCTTGCCGTCGCAGGCCACGGTGACGATGGACATGCCTTCCTTTTCCACCCGCTGGCGGCTTTCCTCCAGGGAGGAGACATCCACTCCCTGTTCCGCCAGCCAGGAGGCGCGTCCCACCAGGCAGGCCTTTCCGTCCACCAGGGCGGAGACCCCCTTGCCGGGGATTTCCTCGTATTTCTCGGGGGTCACCACATCGATGCCCACCTTGGCGGCCAGTTTTTTGATGGCCACGGCGGTGGGGTGGTTGGAGTGGTGTTCCACGGAGACGGCCACCTGGACCAGCTGGGCCAGGTCTCCATCGCTGACGGGTTCCAGGCGGGAGACCTCCAGATTTCCCTCGGTGAGGGTGCCGGTCTTGTCGAAGATGACGGCCTTGATCTTGGCCACCAGTTCGATTTGGGAGACATCCTTGATGAGGATGCCCAGGCGGGAGGCGGCGGAGATGGCGGCGATGACGGCGGAGGGATGGGCCAGCACCAGGGCGGCGGGCACGGCCATGACCAGCACGGCGATGACCCGGCTCATGTCATTGGTGACAAACCAGGTGAGGCCGGCAATCATCAGCACCACGGGAGTGTAGTAGCCGATGTATTGGTCGATCATCCTCTGGATGGGCATCTTGGACTGCTCGGCGTCGGCGATGAGGTTCCGGACCTTTCCCAGGGTGGTGTCGGTGCCCTTCCGGGTTACCTGGAAATCCACCAGGCCGGTGAGGTTCAGGGTGCCCGCGTAGACCTCGTCCCCCACTCCCTTGTCCGTGGGAAGACTTTCGCCGGTGATGGAGGCCTGGTTCACCGTGGAGACGCCCTGGATGATCTTGCCGTCCGCCGGGAAGTTTTCGCCGGGGCGGACGCGGCAGGTGTCCCCCACGTTCAGGTCGTGGATGGCGTCGCACTGTTCCTCTGTGCCATCCTTCTTGAGGCGTCGGGCGGTGCGTGGGGTCATGCGGACCACGGCCTCGATGGCGGCCTCGGCGCCGATGGCGGTGCGCTTCTCAATGGTGATGGAGATCAGCATGAAGAAGGCCACGGCGCCGGCGGTGCGGTAGTTGCTGGGGCCGGAGGCGAAGGCTCCCAGGAGGGCCAAGGCCACCAGTTCGTTCATGCCCACCACTCCCCGGAAGAGGTCGCGCCCCGCTTCCCAGTAGATGGGAATGGAGAGAATGACGGCGCCCACCAGGGCGAAAAGATCCATGGTGAACTGGTCGATGCTGTTGGCGAAGAACAGCCCCGCCAGATAGGAGTCCAGGACAAGGATTCCGCCGAAGAGGGCAGCGCCCAGCCGTCCCATGTCGGAGCGGGTGACCCGGGTGACGGCGGTGGTGGAGGAGTTGGCTTTGGCGGGGGAGGGGGTTGGGTCTGCCATGGGAACCTGAAGGAAGGGGGGGAGGGGAGTCATCCGCCGTCATCCTGTGTGTGGGGGGAGGGAGAGGCGGGGGAAGAGCGTGCGGGAGTGGGGGTTATTCCCTGGATTTCTCTCCTGTGGGCTGGGCGGAGGCGGGGGCGTAGGAGGCTTCCTGCCCCAGGGGGGTGGCGTCCTGCTGCCGCTCCTCGGGAACTTGGGAGATTTGGAGGCGGAGCTGTTGCTGGGTGCCGTCGGGGGTTTGGTGGAGGATGTATTTGTTGGGCACTCCCCGGAGCATGTCCCGGATGGCGTTGGCGTAGAGGACGGTGATGGTGGAGCGGGGGTTTTTGGCGTATTCCGCCTGGATGGAGGAGAAGTATTGGGCCTGGGCCTGGAGTTCGCCCACCACGGTTTCCTGATAGGCCTTGGCCTCGTTGATGAGGCGGTCGCAGGTGGCGTTGGCCTGGGCCATCACCTGGTTGGCGTAGGTGCTGGCGTTCTGGATGAGGGTCTGGCGGTTTCGTTCGCTGGCATTGACCTGGTTGAAGGCCTGGAGGGCGGCCGCGGGGGGCTGGTAGATGCCCACCAGGGTGACCGTCTGCAATTGGATGCCCAAGCCCACTTCCTCCACAATCTTGGACAGACGGGCCCGAATCCGGTCTTCCAGGCGGACGGTGGCCTCTCCTCCCTTGCCATCGGGCACCAGGCGGCTGGTGCGGATCAGATCCTCCGTGGTCCAGTTGGCGGTCTCGGAGAGGACGGCATCCGCCAGCATGTTCCGGATCATCAGCTCATGGCCCCGGAGGCGATCCTGGGTCTTCACCTGTTCGGAGGAGGGGAGATAGAAGGTGGTGGAGCCCGTGGTGTTGTTGTCGTCGTAGAAGTTCAGGTAGTAGCTGGCGGGATCTTCCACCCGGTAGGAGACCACCCATTCCGCATGGAAGATGTGCATGTCTCCGGAGACCAGATAGCCATCCACGCCGTTGCGCAGTTCCCGGGCGCTGGCGCCGGCCATGTTGCCGCTGGGATTGACCCAGGCCTTGAAGGTGTTTCCCGTGGAGACGGAGATGGACTTGTTGGCGGGCACCAGGATCACCTCGTCCACGGGATAGGGGTAGGACCAATACCATTTTCCGCTTTGGAGGATGGGGGAGTCGCCGGTGTCTGTGGCGTGTTTTTGGAGGACGCCGAAGCGCAGGAGCATGGCCTCGTACTGTTCCTCCACCCGGATGATGCCGCTGAAGACGAAGTAGTAGATGAAGACGCCGGCGATGAGGGTCAGGAAGCAGAAGAAGAGGATGCGGAGCATCCTGGTCAGGCTAGCCATGCCCGTGGCCTGGGGAGTCTCGGAGGCGTGGGGTTGGGATTCCATGGTGATGTCTCCTCCCGCCGGGGGCTACTGCTGGTTGTTCTGGAGGGTGTCCAGAGCCTGGGGGGTCAGCAGATTGAAGGGGGCGGTGGTGGTGTCCAGGATCAGGGTGTCCTTTTCTCCCAGGGATCCCTTCAGGGCCTCCAGATTGCGGAGGAAGCTGGCCAATTCGGGGTTCTGGGAGAAGACCCGGTAGGCCTCGGCGGCCTGGGCGTCTCCTTCGCCCCGAATCTTGGTGGCCTCCGCCTGGGCTTTGGCCAGCATCTTCTGGGCCTCGGTGTTGGCGTCGCTGCGGATGCGCTCCGCCTCGGCCTGCCCCTCCACCTCGAACCGCTTGGCCTTGGCCTCCCGCTCGGAGACCATGGCGGCGAAGATGTTCTGGGTGACGGCGGCGGGGAAGCCCAGCTGGCGGAAGCCAATGCGCACAATGTCGATGCCAAACTGCTTCAGCACGCTGTCATGGATGGCCTCCCGCATCTCCTCTTCAATGCGGGAGAGGACGCTGGTGCCGTCCTGTTCGCTGACCATGTCGGAGAAGGCATAGCGGGAGATGACGGCGGAGCGGGCGCCCCGGACCTCGTCGGAGAGTTTCCGTTCGGCGGCCTCGGTGGAATCCAGGGAGCGCAGGAAGGTCTTGGGGTCCTTCACCCTCCAGAGGACATAGGTGGAGATGACGATCTGCTGGTTGTCGCTGGTCATGTACTGTTCGTCGTGTCCCACGGCCAGCTCGTAGCATTGGATGCGTTTGTCATGGCGCCAGATGGAGTTGACGAAGGGCCAGCGGAAATGGAGTCCGCTGCCGTATTCCACCAGTTCCCCGGAGTAGGTTTTCAGGAGGGCGTGTTCCGTTTCCTTCACCTGGAAGGTGACCATGACCACCAAGAAGATGGCCACCACCAGCAGGGCCAGGAGCACCACCGGCCAGTGTTTCGTCATCGTCTTCTTCTGCGTATCGTCTTTCATTGTCTTAGGGGAGGGGGGAGGTGTGCGTGAATGAGAGGGGGGATGCGGGGGAGGTTCGGCCTATTCGGAGAGGTTCAAATCCAGGAGGCCGTTCTTCACCTTTCGATCCAGGTTGAGCCAGAGGACCTGGTCGGCGGCATTGCCGGTGATGACGAATTTGCGGACGGCGTCTCCCTCGGAGAGGAAGACATCGTAGTAGCTGTTGAGCATATACTGCCGCGGGGCGGCGCGGTAGCACAGGAGCTGTCCCGCATAGCGCTGGGCGTCGGCCCGGGCGGAGACCACCTGGGTTTCCTTGTAGGCGCTGGCTTCGTTGAGAATCTGTCGCTGGATGGACTGGGAGATGATCAGATTGCTGTTGGCCACGGTGCGGGCGTCCTGGACCACCTTTTTCCGGTCCACGGTGGCGCTGGTGATGCGGTCGAAGGCCTCTCCCACGCCGAAGGGGGGATGGATGCCTGTGAGGGCCACGTAGACCACTTCCACGCCCAGCTCCATCTCGTCGGCCACGGCCTGGATTCGCTGTTTCAGCACCTCCATGGCCTTTCCCCGGCCGGGGCCCAGGAGATCGGCCCAGTCGCATTGGATGAAGTATTGGAGGAGTTCCCGTTGGGCGAGATTCTTCAGGATCTCCGCGGCATTCCGGTTCTTGTAGGCGTAGTTGTAGAGATTATTCACCCGGAAGAAGAGGGGGATGTGGGCGCTGAAGAGTCCCACGCCCTGCTGCCCCATCTGCTGTCCCGTGGCCTGCACGGAAAGCTCCATGCGCTCCACATTTTTGGCGCCCACCAGGAAATGTCCCTCGTCGGCGTGGTCTTCCTTCACGTTCCAGAGGATGACGGCCTCGTTTTTCTCCTCCTCCTGCTGTCCGTGCCCGTGTCCGTGTCCATCGTCCTTGGGGGCGGGGGCGTGGGTTTTTTCCTCGTCATGTCCTCCGATGGTGAGTTCCTGGACCTTGTCGGAGGAGAAGCGGTAGAAATGTTCGAAGGGGTAGGGGAATTTGAAGTAGACGCCGGGGCCCAGGGGTTCGTTGTCGATCACCTTTCCGAAGCGTTCCCGGAGGGCGGTTTCGGAGGAATCCACCACCACGATGCAGGTCATGAGCCAGAAGGCCAGGACCATGATCATGAAGAGGGGGACGATGGTGCGTTCCAGGAAGTGGTAGAACCAGGCGTCGGAGACCCGGAATCCGAATTGGTAGTCCAGGGAGTTGGCCACGTTTCGGGCCAGGCTTCCCGGTTCGGTGAAGAGGGAGAGGAGCCGGCTTTCGGGGAGGGGGCGTTCCTCCTCGTTGGGCATGCGGGGGCGATAGAATTCGATGACGAAGGAGAGGATCATTTCCGCGGCCAGGACGGCCAGTACGATGAGTCCTGCCTTGGAGAGGGAGCGGTCCAGGCTTTCCTGGAAGCGTTGGAAGTGCCGGCAGAAGTAGATGAAGCTGCCCAGGAGGAAGAGGAATCCGGTGAGGAGGAGCCAGGCGGCGCCGGGGCGGATCCATCGGCATCCCGGTTCCCGGGAGACGCCGATGAAGAAGCTTCCGGCCACCAGGGTGGCGATGCAGCAGCAGAAGGCCAGGATGGCCAGGGAGAGGGGATTCTGCACCACATACTGATAGTCCAGATAGCGGAGGGCGATCCAGCGGTTCAGCACCACCAGTCCCAGGGCGACGCCCATGGCGACGGTGGCCACGGGGATGAAATACTTGGTGAATTGGAGATTGGCCCGGGTGGCCAGGCGCACGGCCTCGTCCGCGTCCCCGAAGAGCTCTGTGGAGCCATGCTGGCGGTGATATTCTGCGGCATCCCGTTCCTCCTGGCGTTGCCGTCGCAGGAAGATCACCCGTCCGGCGGCCAGGAGTCCCATCAGCGCCGTCACCACGGCGGAGATGCAGGCGGGGGTCATGGCCTTGGCATGACCGGATTGCGCCAGGAAGAGACCCACCGCCAGAAAGAGGATGCCGCTACAGGTCACGGCAAGCGCCAGATTCCGGGGACGATAGCTGATTTCTTTGATCATGGGCGAAAGGGGGACGGGGAAAGCCAGGAAAATCCGGGAAACAGACCGTGTAATATATCCCGAATTTTCCTAGGCGGGGAGGGGGATTTTCGATTGGAGGGGTTTCCCGGGCGCGTGGTTCCCTAGGGGTGTGGGGATTCTTCGGGGGCGGGGGTCAGGAGGAAGCCATAGGTTTGGGCCGGGAGGGTGGAGAAGGCGTTGTTTTGTGGGGTGAGGGTGCCGGAGAAGGGTCCCAGAATGGCTTTCGCCTGGATGCCTGGGGGGAGGCGGAGGGATTTTGTGCCGCCGGTTTTGGTGTAGAGGAAGAGGAGGTCGTTTCCGATCCAGAATTGGTCCTGGTCCGGATGGGGGGCGTATTGCCAGACGCCGGCTTCCTGGAGGAGATGTTGGTAGAACTCCCGGGGGAGGTTCATCAAGGCGGAGTAGTAGTGGGTGGCGCCCTGGATTTCCTTGCGGACCACCCAGGGATTTCCCTGGTCGTCCTGGGCCAAGACCTGGGAGAATCCGTCTACGGGGGGGAACCAGGTTCGGGAGGTGCCCCGGTTTTGGCAGAGGAGGCTTCCGAAGGGGGGGGCGAAGGTGGCGGCGGGGCGGAACTCCTTCTGGAGCAGAGTGGTCTTCAGCCCCAGGAAGTCGCCGTTGGATTGGGGTGAGGGGGCGGTTCCGGGATAGGCGGCGCCGGCGGCGTAGAGCCAGACCACCGTGGCCTTTTCCCGGGCGAACCGGGCCAGGAGTCCTTCTCTCTGCTCCCGGGTGAGCACCAGGGTGGGCAGGACAAGGTAGAGTTTTCTGGGAGGGGTGTCCAGGGTGTCGTCCAGGAGATCTTCCAGCAGGAGGCTGTCGAAGGGGATGGCCAGCTGGTTCATGAGGCCGAAGAGTCCTTCGATGGCATGGGTGAAGATTCCCTGGGCGTCGGGGGGCGTGGTGTAGTAGGGGCTGTCCACATTGCCCAGGATGGCCACCTGGCAGGGGGTGGTGCCTTTCACGGGGGGGAGGGATTCCCAGATTTGGGTCTGCTCCCGGAGGAGGGACAGGAGAGCGGGCTCGTAGAGTTCCCCGGCGGTCAGGTCGTACCAGTATCCGGCGATGCCGCAGGCCAGATTCATGGCGAAGGCCCGGTTCAGCTGGCCCACGCTTTCATAGGCGGAGGAGGGCTGGGCCACGTAGAGGCGCATGGTGTTGGCCTCGGGGAGGCGGCAATAGGCCGTGCGGTAGTCCATCTCGTTGTAGGTGACCACGCCATGGAGGGAGAGAGAAGTCCAGGGGTGCATGATGCCGTCGGGATCTCCGGTCTTTCGGCGGGTGTAGCGGGAGGGGGCGCTGAGGAAGTCCACATGGGGGGATTGGAGGACTTTCTGGAGTCTGTTGTGGCCCACCAGGGGAAGCTGGAGATAGCTGTTGCATCCCAGCTCTGTGAGGTATCCGTAGTAGAAGCCCACGAGGAGATTTCCCCGGGATTCCTCCTTGATGGCCTGGGCGAAGGCGCAGATGGCTTCCGCCAGGGCGTCGTTCCGGGATTCCAGCCAGTCCATGAGGGGTTGCTCCTGGGCGGGATCCCGGAGGGTGCCCAGGGCGGCCTGGCTGGCCTTCTGCCAATGGGGAAGGGAGGGGAGGACATCCAAGGTGGCCTGGGGATCGTGCCAGGCCTCCTGGAGGGCCCGGTCGCTCCCGTATTTCCGCCGGAGATACTCCCGGAAATACTCTTGGTCGCAGCGATTGTAGCCTCCCCAGGAGTAGTTCTGACGGCTGTCCGTGACGGGCCAGAACCATTCCCCGTTGTGGTTTTCCGCAATGGAGATCCCCCACAGGCGGTTGGCGTAGTGGCGGGTTTTCAGATAGCGGATGACCGTGCGGATGGCCTGGGAGGCGTCTTCCACCCACTTCCGGGAGGCCAGGCTCTGCATATAGCGGTCGGCGCCGGTGCGGGAGCCGTCGGCGAAGGTGCAGACCTGGTCGGGATTCTGGTCCAGCCACCAGGCGGGCATCTGGGTGTTGATGTGGAGGGCGAAGACGGCGTCGGGGCAGGCGGCCAGCATGGCGTCCACCGACTCTTCCAGCTTGGCGTAGTCAAAGTTTCCGGGGGCCTTCCAGCATTCCCCCAGGTCCAGGATCAGGCGGTAGTTGTGGATTCCGGCCTGGGGGGCCAGGGGCATTTCCTGGAAGCGTCGGCCCCGCACCATGTCGATGGCGTGCCAGAAGCAGGGGTTGATGGTTTTGTCTCCCAGTTGGAGTCTGGGGCGGGTGCCCAGCTGTTGGAAGGAGGCTTTGAGGAAGGAGGTGGCGGCGCGTGGGGGGGAGGCGAGGAGGCCCAGGGGGCGTTCCTCCTGGATGCCTAGGAAGTCGTCGTCGGCGGTGAGGCGATAGGTGCCCTCCTCCAAGGGGGGGATGGGATAGGAGAAGGTGAGGGTCTCTCCCACTTTCCACTGGGAGGAGTCGGGGGTGAGGGGGAGGAGGTATTCCCGGGGGGGCTTTTCCCCCTGGGTGTGGGTGAAGGTGATGCGGAGGAGGGAGCGGGGTTCCGGGGGGAGGGCCAGCACTCGGGCGGAGAAGGCGCCTGGGACGGGATCGCCTTCCAGGGCCAGCAGGCCCCGGGGGCCGGCATAGCGGTAGCCCGCCCCATTCTTCCAGGGGGCGGTGACATGGGGATTGCCCAGGACCACCACCGGCTCCTCAATCTTGCTGGGGATGGTGTGATCCTGGTTCGTCTTGGATTCGCACCGCCAGGATTCGTCCGTGTCGAAGGTGTAGTCCTTCCCTCCGGATCGGACATAGACATCGGCGACGAAGCCTGCGGCCTGCTCCCCGTTGTAGACCCGGATCTTCATCACGTTCCGCCCCTTCTTCAGCACGTGGGTGAGATTGGCCCGCTGGGGCACCTGCCAGGTCTCGTTCTTCCCGCAATACTGCCCGTTGATGTAAAGGTAGGCCACATCGTCCGCCAGATAGGTCATGACGGCGTATTCCGGATCCTCCGGGAGATCGAAGGTGCGCTCCAGCCACATGTTGTAGTAGTTGGGCCCCTCCTCCCTCTGGAACCAAAGCCAGGAACCCCGCCACTTTCCGTGGGATTCAAAGCGGGTCCAGTAGGCCGTCTGCTCCAGGACAGGCACGCCGTCGGATTCCCCCAGAAGCTCCCCGTAGGTCAGAATCATCTCCTCGGGGGTGGTGAAGGCCAGAGGCCCCGACGACCCGGGGGGGAGCTCCTGGGCCGTGCCGGGGATTTCCTGGAGGCGATGATCCAGGAAGTGGAGGCGGAGGCCGGGATTGGGTCCCTCTCCCCGCCAGGAGAGCTGGCATTGGGCCCGGGGGCGGAGGACGGGGGCGGCCAGGAGGGCGCCCGGCTCCCGGCGGGCGGCGTTCAGGAAGGCGTTGCGGAAGGGGAGGGCGTCGACGGATTGGAGTTCCAGGCGGGTGCCGTCGGCTCCCATCCAGCGCAGTTCCCAATTGGTGAGCATGCCCTGCCATGCCGTGTCCTCGGTGGGGATGACCAGGGTGTGCCATTCTCCGTCAGGGATGAGGGATTCGATGGTGGCCTGGTATTGGCTTTTCTCCCCTTCCTTCAGAAGATTGCACGAGAATTGGAGGAAGCCGGGCTGGTCGGCCCGGAGGGTGAATTCCAGCTGCCGGATCCGGGAGGTGTCCCAGTTCTGGGTCATGTTGTAGAAGCCCGAGGGAGCCTCTCCGGCTTGGAGGGCAAGGATGTCCCCGTCGGCGGGGAGGGCAGGGCCGCCAAAGATGGACACTTCCTCCCGAAGGCGCGCCCCCTCCAGGCGGTAGCCCTCCTCTAGACGCGTCCGGGCTTCCTGGGAGAGGAGAGAGGCGCCGGCGGCCGTGGCCAGCAGGGAGGGGGGGAGAGGATTCTCCGCAGGAGCCTGGGCAAGGAGAGAGAGTGTCCCCGTCAGGAGCAGGCAGAGGGCAAGGCGGGCAAGGCGGGAGGAAGGGTTCATGGGGGAAAATAGAAAAAGCCCCCTTCCGAGCGTGGGGAAAGGGGCGATGGAGACGAGGCGGGAAGTCTAGATCTCGTTGGTCACCCGGAAGAGGGCGTCGTGACGCAGACCAATCTCCATGTTCGGCTGGAAGGCCAATTGCATGCTCCTTTGGAGCTTTTGGACATCCAGGGCGGGGGGAATTTGAATCTGCCAGATCATGGTGTAGATGCCCTCGTGGCTCCGGCTGGAGAGATCCACAATGTTGATGTCCCGCTCTTTCAGATAGGCGGAGAGAGAGGCCACCATGCCCGGGCGGTCCGGTCCGGAGGCGGTGAGGACGTAGGTATCGTCCCGGGAGACGGGGGCGGTGTCCGTGGCGGATTCGGGGCAGGCCAGAATGCCGAAGGAGGCTCCCTGGAGGGAGGGGAGGGAGCGGAGGGCCTGGAGAATCTGCTCCTCCTGGGTCTCCTGTCGGAAATCCGCCAGGAGGATCATGGAGAAGTAGCTTTGGAGGACGCTCTGGCTCACATCCAGGAGGTTGCCTTGGAGGCGCTGGATGGCCGAGGCGACATCCGCCACAATCCCCACCTGGTCCCGGAACATGACTGAGATGGCGTAGCGCCGGGTGGCGGCGGGGTGTGGCTCTTGGGCGGAGGTGCTCTTCATGGGAAACTAGCGGGTGCGGGCCACCTTGCGGTCGTAGTCGAAGAGCTGGTTGATCCAGGCGGTGCCCACGGGGGTGCCCTGACGACGGCAGAATTCGTCGTAGACGGCTTCCCAGGGAGCCCCCTTCAGCTCTTCCAGCAGGGCCAGCTTCATGGCGTTGTCATTGTCCTTCTCGAACTGGTCCAGGATGGGGGTGGGTTCCAGGAGGGCGTAGAGGAGAGCCTTCTGGGCGGCGCGGGTTCCCACCACCCAGGCGCCCAGGCGGTCGATGGCGCCGTCGAAGAAGTCCAGGGCCAGGTAGGTGTTCTTGAGGAAGTGGCAGCGCACCAGCTGGAGGAAGAGGTTGCGGAGGTCGTCGTTGAAGTTGACCACGTGGTCGGAGTCCCAGCGGATGGGGCGGGAGACGTGGAGGAGGAGTTCGTCCTGGAAGACGGCCACGGAGGAGATCTTGTCGTGGATGGATTCGGTGGGGTGGAAGTGTCCCATGTCGAAGGTGATCATCACATCCTTCTGGGGGCGGCTGGCCACGTAGTTCATGTAGAACTCATGGGATCCCACGGTGTAGTCCTCCAGGCCGATGCCGAAGACCTTGCTCTCCACCCCGTCCCGGATGTAGGCGGGATTCAGGGTTTCGGCGAAGATGCGGTCGTAGGAGTCCTTGAGGAGTTTCCGGGGGGTGAGGCGATCCACGGGCTGGTCCTTGGCTCCGTCGGGCACCCAGTGGTTGACGATGCAGGGAGAGCCCTGGGCCTTGCCCATTTCGGCGGCGATGAGGCGGCACTGCTTGTCGTGGCGCACCCAGAAGTCCCGGACTTTGTCATCCCGGTTAGAGAGGGTGTATCCGGAGTCTGCCAGGGGATGGGCGAAGAAGGAGGGATTGAAATCCAGGGCCACGTTCTGCTCCTTGGCCCAGGCCATCCAGCGGGCGAAGTGCTCGGGGGTGATCTGGTCCCGGTCCACCACCTTTCCCTCGGTTTCCGCATAGATGGCATGGAGATTGAAGCGCTTCTTTCCGGGGATGAGTTTCAGAGCGGTTTCCGCATCGCAGCGCAGTTGTTCCGGGGAGGTGGCGCATCCGGGATAGTTGCCGGTGCTCATGATGCCGCCGCCGCTCACGGCACCCTCGTGCACCTCGAAGCCGTGGACATCGTCTCCCTGCCAGCAATGGAGGGAGATGGGGGTGTTGGCCAGGGTCTCCAGGGCTTTTTCGGTGTCCACGCCCAGGTCGGCGAAGGATTTCTTCGCCAGCTCATAGCGTTGCTGGACTTCGGCGTCGGTCATGGGAAGGAAGTTCATCATAGTTCTCTTGTTTTGTGGTATGGGGTAGAGAGGGGAGAAAGGGGGGCTTAGAGGTTTCCGTGGAGGAGGGGCAGTTCCAGGAGGATTTGCTTCTGGGGGATGCTCCAGCTGTCGGAGAATCGGATTTCCAAGTAGGCCTTGCTGGTTATTTCCTGGGGGGAGATGGTGAGCAGCCGGGTGAAGGTGGCGCTCTTTCCTGGGGGGATTGCCCCGAAGTAGAAGAGCTTTCCGTGAAGGCCTGCGGTGCGGGAGAAGCTTCGGGCGATGAGGCAGGAGGTCTGGGCGGAGCCCTGGTTGGTGACCTCCACGGTCAGGGGGAAGGCCTTCCCCGTGGTGGCATAGACCATGCCCTTGGGCAGGATGGCCCGGCACTGCAGGGCATCCTGCTCCGGCTTGGACCGGCTGAGGCGGAAGTCCAGCCCGTAGGCCAGCAACACCTCCCCGGCCTCATCCTCGTCCAGCCGCCGTTCGTCATTCTCCGCCCGCTGGGGCATGGTGCGCCTGATGGGCAGAAGCAGCTCCCCGTATCCCTCTGCCTGGATGTGGAGCTGGCTGTTGCGGCTGCCCAGGGCGTCAAAGCGGGAGAGGAGATCCAGGCGGTTTTCCGGATCCTGCACCACGCCGTTGGCATCGGTGGTCAAGGAGATGCCGTCCAGGAGAACTGTCGTTTGGGCCAGGGGGCCGCCATCCACGAAGCGGATTTGGGGTTTGGCCTCCTCTTCCCAAGTCTCTCCTTCCAGCCGCCGGTATTCATTGGTGCCTTGGTTGGGGGTGTCTCCCGGGATGAAGGTGCGCAGGTAGGCCTCGTAGATGCGCACCACCCGCAAGGTTTGGCGCTCCAGGATCTTCAAACTGATGGTAGGCTGGCGGTAGGGGCCGGTGATGGTCAAGGCGGCGGAAAGCTGATATTCCGACTGCTTGTCCCGCACCTCCTCCCGGAGGAAGGGGCCTTTGCACCGGCTGATGGAGGGATTTTCCCCCCGCTGGGGCGGGGCGAGGCTATCCAGGACCGCGGGGGAGATGCCGATGCCGTCCCCCAGGGGGGGGGCGGGGGTCTGGGCCAGGAGAGAGGCGGGAAGCAGGAGGAGGGCCAGGAAGAGGGGGGCGAGAGAGGGGAGTCTGGTCATAGGGCGTCCTCCTGGGCTTGCTTGGGCAGGGGAGCATCGACGGGCTGGGACTCTTCTGCGTCTTCTTCCCTAGGCGCATCGGGAGCCGGAGCCTCCTGCCGCGGGGCGGTTTCCTCCGTCTCCGAGAGCAGGGCGTCCTCCTCCTGAAGGCGTTGTTCCAACTGGGCGATGCGGTGGCGTTGGCCCGTGGAGGCGGGGGTGACCAGGAGGCATCCCAGTTCGGGATACCGTGCCCAGGGAAGTTCCAGGAGGATATGGCTTTCCCGTCCGGAGGCCAGACGTTCCCGGGGATCCCAGATGTGCCCCATGGCGGCCCCAAAGCGCTGGCAGGCTTCCTTCTCCACCACGTCCTCGTTCTTGCCCCCTTCCAGCCAAACGGCCTTTTCCGGGGTCAGGGCCAGGGCCTCCAAGGTCCTGGCCTGGGCAGGGGAGGGGAGAGAGCAGGGGAAGCCTCCCGTCTTGCCCAACGTCCGGGCCAGGGTCTGGGCTTCCTGGAGAGAAGGCCCCTCCTGTTGGAAACGCTGGCAGAGGCGCTCCAGTTCCTGAGGGGGCAGGGTGCCGTCCAGGGCCTGGGTCAATTCCCGGAAGGCGGTCACGCCCAGGGGTTCCTGGCTGACATAGAAGGGGGGGGATTTCCTGGACGCCACCAGTTGGAAGGTCACCCCATGGAGGCTGGTGAAGGTCTTGGGGGGAGGCAGCTGATTCAGGCGGGCCTCCATCTGCCGCAGCTGCCGCTGCAAGGCCGGCAGGGCATTCTGCTGCTCCGCTCCATATTTCTGGAGCTTGTCCACATAGGTGTAAAGGTAGGTCTTCTCCTGCTTCAACAATTGACGCTTCTCGCTATACAGAGAAAGCTCGGTCTGAAATTCCACCTGCCGCTGAAGATCCCGCTCCAGACTCTCCAAAAGCGCCAGCCCGCGACGACGCAGGCGCAAGGCCTGAAGGGCGGATTCCTCCGGATCCGGAACGCGGAAGGCCTCCCCCACCGCCTTGAAAAAAGCCAGGTACTCCTCCGTGTTCTTCTGGTGGATGCTCTGCAGGATGGAAAAATCCTCCTGCAACTCCTGAAAACTCTTGGGGCTCTGCTGAACCGTCTGGGCAGGCAAGCCCAGGGCGAGAAGAGGACACAGAAGAAGGAGAAGAAGGAGGGACATGGGGCAAATGAGGTGCTTGATTTTTTATAACTTGTTTATAATCAATGGCTTATAATATTTTAGGAAGAGCCCCGAAGGAGAAGGGGGGGGACTTCTCCTTCGGGGTGGGTGGGGTTAGCCGATGGACTTTCCTCCCTGGCAGACCTTTTGGTAGCGGAGGAAGGCCTTTTCCCAGAGGGGGGCGTCGGCGGGTTCGTAGCGTTGGGTGGGGGTGGAGGCGCCCACGATCTTCCGTGCGGTTTCCAGGTCGGGGATGTCTCCGGTGGCCATGGCCTGTCCCAGGATGTTTCCCATGGCGGTGGCTTCCACGGGGCCGGTGATCACGGGGGCCTGAATGGCGTTGGCGGTGAACTCGTTGAGGAGGACGTTCTGGCATCCTCCCCCCACCAGGTGGAGGACGGTGAGCTTGGTCTTCAGGAGTTCCTCCAGTTCATTCCAGGTTTGGCGGTAGCGGAGGGCCAGGGACTCCAGGGCGACGCGGATGATTTGGGCGGGGGTTTCCGGTTCCGGCTGTCCGCTCTCCCGGCAGAATTGACGGATTCTGGCAGGCATGTCTCCGGGGGCTTCGAAGAGGTGGTCGTTGGGGTTGATGACGGCCAGGAAGGGGGTGGCCTCCTTCCGGGCCATCTCCGCCAATTCCCCGAAGGAATACTTCTTCCCCTCCCGCAGCCACTGGTTTCGGCATTCCTGGATGAGCCAAAGGCCCATGATGTTCTTCAGGAAGCGGATGGTGTTGCCTACGCCGCCCTCGTTGGTGTAGTTGGCGGCCAGGGCCGCCTCGTCGGTGCGGGGGGCGGGGAGCTCCACGCCCATGAGACTCCAGGTGCCGCTGGAGAGGTAGGCCCAGTTCTTTTCGCCGCTGGAGGGGACCGCCGCCACGGCGGAGGCGGTGTCGTGGCTTCCGATGAGAATCACGGGGATGGGGCCGCAGCCCATTTCCTGCTGCAGGGCGGGGGAGAGAGGGGCGGCCACGGTGCAGGAGGGGAGGATTTCCGGGAAGAGGGAGCGCTTCAGTCCCAGGGCGTCGATGATTTTCCAGGACCAGTCTCCGGTATGGGGATTGTAGAGCTGGGAGGTGGTGGCGATGGAGGATTCGGCGGCCACCTTTCCGCAGAGGAGATAGGTGAGGGCGTTGGGGATGAAGAGGAGCTTGTCCGCCTGCTGCAGGGCTTCTTCGCCGTCCCGCAGGGAGGCGGAGAGCTGGAAGATGGTGTTCAGGTTCATGAACTGGATGCCCGTCTCCTGGTAGATCTCCTCCCGGGAGATCCGCTGGAAGGTCCAAGGCATGACGTCATCGGTGCGGGGATCCCGGTAGTGGTGAGGCAGGCCCAGCAGCTTGCCCTCCTTTCCCAGGTAGCAGAGATCCACGCCCCAGGTGTCGATGCCGATGCCGTCGATGGTCTTTCCGGTGGCCAGGGCCTTCCGGAGTCCCTCCCGGATTTCGGCGAAGAGGGTGTGGATGTCCCAATAGAGGTGTCCCTCCACCTCGTGGGGGCCGTTGGCGAAGCGATGGAGTTCCTCCAGGTCGATGGTCTTGCCGTCGAAGTTACCCAGGATGGCCCGTCCGCTGGACGCGCCCAAGTCGAAGGCCAGGAAATGTTTCATGGTGTTTCCTTTCGCTGCAGGAGATAAGGGGTGAAGGTGCCGTCCTCCGGCTGGAAATCCAGGAGGGAGCAGGAGGGATGGAGAGTGAGGGAGCCTGCGCCCACGAGCCACGGGCCTCCTTGGTGGGGGGGGAGGAGGAAGGGGCGGTGGATATGGCCTGCGCAGTATGCCTGGAAGAGGCCTTCTTTCCCCCATTGAAGGAGTCGCTTCCAACCCACCAGCTGGGAGCGCCAGAAGATGGGTTTTCCCTTAGGCCCCAGAAGGGGGAAATGGCAGGCCAGCAGGCGGGCGGCTCCCTGGCAGGGACGGTGGAGAATATAGCCCAGTTTATCCCAGTCGCAGGGAGGCATGGCGCCCTGGGAGAGCCAGGGGGCGCAGGGGTGGGCGGGGGAGAGGAGCACCACCTCCAGGGGGCCTAGAGGCCGGGCCAGAGGGAGCTCTTCCCATTCTCTGCCCTGGTTGAGGGTGCGAAAGGTTTCCCGGAGGGGGGGGAGGCTGTCCGAGACGTAGGCGTCGTGGTTTCCGGGCACGTAGAGAAAGTTTTCCCCGAAGGCCTCTTTCAGGGGGGCGAGGAAGCGTTCGGCCCGCCGGAACTCCTCCGAGGAGCCAATGGAAGTGAGGTCTCCCGTGCAGAGGACGGCATCCACGGCGTTTTCCTGGCTCCAGGCGGGGAGTCCCGTCAGCAGATCCAGGGAGAGATGGCCGTGTCGGGAGAGGAGATGGTTGAGCCTTCCCAGGCATCGTTTGTCCAGGAGATACCGCCAGGACCAGTCGGGGATGCCCACGTGGATGTCGGAGAAGTGGAGGATTCGGAAGGCACCCCTGGGCTTAGGGGGAGGGGAGGCGAGGGGCATGGGGCGGGCGGGGGCTTCGTCCTGGGGTTATTCCTCCCGTTCCCGAAGGCTGTCCAGTTCGGGATATTGGAGGATACGGCGTTGGAGGGTGCGTCGGCTGATTCCCAGGATCTCCGCCGCCCGGGTGCGGTTTCCGCCGGCCTGTTCCAAGGCGCGCTTCATGGCGGCCAATTCATTGGCGCGGATATCCAGGGGCATGGGGGGAGGCGGGGGAGGAGTTTCCTGGGGGGCGGGCTCCGCCGTCTTCTCCGGCTGTCGGTTCTCCGTCTCCGGAGAGGGGGAGGCGGCAAAGGCGTCCACGATTTCCCGGGGGATGTCGGTGACGGTGAGAAGGTTTCCCCGGGTCATGACCACCATGCGCTCCACGCAATTGCGCAGCTCCCGGATGTTGCCGGGCCATCGGTAGGCGGCAAGCACCTCCAGGGCGTCCCGGGCGATGCCGTGGATCTCCTTCCCGTTGTCCCGGGAGAGTTCCTGGAGGAAATGATCCAGGAGGGCGGGAATGTCTTCCGGATGCTCCCGGAGGGGAGGGAGTTGGAGATTCACCACATTGAGGCGGAAGAAGAGATCCTCCCGGAAGGTGCCCTCCTTCACCATGGCCTTCAGGTCCCGGTTGGTGGCGGCCACCAGACGCACATCCACGGGAATGGTGGTGGAGCCTCCCACCCGTTCCAGGGTGCGATTCTCCAGCACCCGGAGGAGCTTGACCTGGGTGGAGAGGGAGATTTCCCCGATCTCGTCCAGGAAAAGGGTGCCCCGATCCGCTTTTTCAAAGCGTCCGATGACCCGTTCCTGGGCGCCGGTGAAGGCCCCCTTCTCATGGCCGAAAAGCTCGCTCTCCAGCAAATTCTCGTTCAAGGCGGCGCAGTGGACCGCCACAAAGGGACCCCGCTTCCGGGGACTCCATGCGTGAAGGGCGTGGGCGAAGAGTTCCTTGCCCGTGCCGCTCTCCCCGGTGATGAGCACGGTGGAACGGGAGGAGGCCACTTGCTGGGCCTTCTCCAGAAGCTGCCGCATGGCGGGAGAGGAGCCGATGATCCCCTCCGGGGCCTGGCCGCTTCCTCGACGCAGCTGGGCGCGACGCTTGGACAATTCCTCCAACCCCCGGTCGATCATCATCTCCAATTCGTCCAAATCCACGGGCTTGGTGAGATAGTCGTAGGCCCCCGCCCGCACGGCCTCCATGGCCGTTTGCACCGAACCGTAGGCGGTGAGCATGATGATCAGGGGAGCCTCCGGACGCTTGGAAACCTCCCGGGTGAAGGCCATCCCGTCCATCCCCGGCATCCGTAAATCCGTCAGCACAATGTCCACCTTGCCGCTCTTGAGAAGCTCCATTCCCTGGAGGGCGTCGTTGGCCAGAAGCACCTGGTATTTGTCGGCAAAGGCGTCCCGGAGGCCCTCGCGGGTGTTGCGTTCGTCGTCGATGACGAGGATGACGGGGAGTGATGGCATGGGGGGGGTCAGGATTCGGGGCCGGAGAGTTGGCGGACGATGCGGGCGTAGCGGGGGAGGCTGATGGTGAAGGCCGCCCCGTCCCCGGGCTTGCTGTCCATGGAGAAGAG
Organism: Lentisphaeria bacterium; assembly: GCA_016303095.1. GTDB lineage: Bacteria > Verrucomicrobiota > Lentisphaeria > Oligosphaerales > Oligosphaeraceae > UBA1724. The sequence goes on from JAEDMH010000003.1 coordinate 21,560, forward strand.
TCCGCCGTGGGCCCGGACGATGCGGTTGACAATCAGGAGGCCCAGCCCGTGTCCCTCTGCCTTGGTGGTGTAGTAGGGTTCCAGAAGATGGGAGAGCTGTTCGGCGTTCAGGCCGGGACCGTTGTCGGCAAAGCGCAATTGCACGGAGGCGTCGTCCACGGTGCAGAGGATTTGGAGAGCCCCCCCGCTTTCCATGGCTTGCATGGCGTTCTTGATGAGATTGAAGAAGGCCTGGGTCAACTGTCCCGGGTCTCCGGAGATGGAGGGGACGAAGACGGGGAAGTCCAAATGGACTTGGATTTCCTTGGCTTGGAGTTCTGGCTCCAGGAAGTGAAGGGTGTTGACCATCAGTTCCTGGACGTTGACGGGGACTCGTTCCAGGTGTCCGGGGCGGACGGCGTTGAGGAAATTTTTGACGATGCCGTCCATTCGGGCCAATTCCTGTCCGGCGATATCCACGAAATGCTGGGCGGCCTCCTGGGCGCCATCAGGGGGATTTCCCCGGAGTTTTCGTTTGAGGATTTGGAGATGGATTCCCAGAGTGTTGAGGGGGTTTCCCAGTTCATGGGCCACGCCGGCGGCCAGTTGGGTGATGGCGGTGAAGGTCTGGGTTTCCAGATTCTTCTCGCTGCTTGCCTTTCGTTCCGTGATGTCGTGGAAGATGAGGGTGGCCAGGAGCTTGCCTTTGTGGGGGAGCTCCGGGGAGGTGGCCGCAGGCAGGAAATAGAGGGAGAGGAAGCGGCGCTCCGGATAGGTGACCTCCCATTCCGTGCGGCTGAAGCGTCCCCAATGTTCCGGGGGGGTGTTCTTGAGCTGCTCCCAGTCAAACTGGCGGAAGTACGGGGCGATGGGCTGGCCCTCGGCGTTCTCGGGAATGCCGAAGAGCTCCCGGGCGGTGGGATTCACCAGGTAGATGTTTAAATCCCGGTCCACCACCAGGATCCCCTCCTTCAGGGTCTTGAAGATGTCCCGGAAAATCTCCTCGAGAAGCCCCTGCTCGTTGAGGAGGCTCCGAAGGCAGTTCCGCAGGGCGGGGGCGTCCAACGTGTCCAGCTTGTCCAGAAGACGGGTGCGGAGTTTGTCGTTGCGGGAGGACATGGAAGACGGGAGGGGAAACGTGGGGATATGGAAAAACCGACGGTCCGCCGGCGTCAGAACGTCGGGGGAGCCGTCGGCAAGGGGGGGAGGGGAGGGAGAGGGGGAATCCCCTCTCCGGAAGGATGGCCTTAGTAGCGCTTATGGAAGGCGGGCTTGTAGACCTTCCAGTTGGTGGCCTGGTCGGTGTCGTTGATGACGTAGGCCGGTTCGATGATGGGCTCCCAGCCGAAGGGGAAGGTCACCAGCTCCACCACGCCCACGCACTCCCGCACCAGGAAGCGCCAGAGCCCCAGGCCCACGCCCTTGGAGCAGCCGGCCAGGTCGCCTTCGTTTCTGGTCACCCGGAAGATGTTGTTGGGCACTTCCACGACGCCGAAGAGAATGTTGCAGATGCCCCGGCCAAACTGGTCGGCGGGCCGGCGCTCCAGCACGGGATTCAACTGGGCGTCATCCAAGGAGAGATCCAGGCCCACGAAGCCGGTGAAGAAGTCCAGGATTTCCACCGGGCGGATGGCCACGTAGAAGTGCACCAGAAGGAGATCCAGCTGGAGGCGGAGATCCCACTTGTCCCGCCGGAAATGGACATTCCGGTCATCCAGGCCGTAGACGCTGGATTCGGCGCGCCAGGGGCCGAAGGCGGCGGTGGCGTACTTTCCGTTGTGGTATTCGAAGGCGTCTACGTTGTTCTCATATTTGTCCACCAGCCACAGGGGGGGGAGGAAGTGGGGGAAGGCGACGCCGGTTTCGTTGTTGGCGTACAGGGAGAGCTGGGCGTATTCGGTGATGGCCACTTCGGCGCCCAGGCCCGGGCCCACGGCGATGCCGCAGCGCACCGTATCCAGGAGGTCGGAGAAGCGGTTCCAGAGATAGAGTTCGGACTGGACCAGGAAGGCGTTGGGATCCAGGAGGTCGTTGGAGGACTGGAATTCCTGGGCCTTCAGGGGCATGAGGCTGGCAGCGGCAACCAGGGTCAGGATTCCGAAGAGAAGTGAGACTTGGCTCTTGCGCATGGGGAGTGGGTCCTTTATGGAGTGAGCGGCCATGGGCCGGAAAGCCGCGGGGAACGTCTCGCTCTCTCCGGGGGACAAGAGGCGGGGAGGAACGGAGCGTCCGCAACGGCATGCATGAAAATTCAAACGACTCCAATTTAGCTTGTGAATGATATTTTTAAAGCCACGGAGAACGAAAATTCTTTGCCAAAGAGAGAGAAATGTGGTTTTCCCTGGGAGGGAGGAGAGGATCCTGGGGAATCTTTCTCGGCCCCTTCTTCGTTGTTCCTGCTTCGGGAGGGAGGGGGAGGGGCTATTCCTTGGGGGGAGGGAGAGGGAAATCCAGCGGGATGGCGTGGCCTATCTCCTGGTATTCCTTTTGATGGGTGGCTAGAATCATGACATGGGGGGCGGGATTCTGGTTCCATTCCTCCAGAAGACGGAGGCAGCGCTGGCCGCTTTGGGGGTCTTGGGCGCTGAAGGGTTCGTCCAAGAGGAGGAGATGGGGATTGACCAGGAGAGCGCGGAGGAGATTTCCCCGTTGGGCCTCCCCTCCGGAAAGCTCTGAGGGGCGGCAATCCCCTTTGTCCTCCAGACCGATTTTGCGGAGAAGCTCCTCCTGGCGTTCCCCGGGGGCCTGGGGGGCGGCCAGGGAGAGATTCTGGCGCAGGGTGAGCCAGGGGAGGAGTCTGGGTTCCTGGAAGACGAATCCCAGGGTGAGGGGGGCGGGGGTGCGGATGGCGCCCTCCTGGGGGGCAAGGAGGCGTGCCGCCAGGCGCAGGAAGGTGGTTTTTCCGCAGCCGGAGGGGCCGCGGAGGAGCCAGGTCTCCCCGGGGCGGGCGCTCCATTGGAGGCGCTGGAGGACGGGAGCGGGGGTCCCGGGCCATTGGAAGGTGACCTTTTGGAAGGCGAGGAGGGGGGCGGTCATCATCTTCGGAGCCTCCGTACCAACAGGGTGTCGATGGCGATGCCCAGCAGGGCGATGAGAAGGGTCCAGGCGAAGAGTCGTTCCAGGGCCAGCTGATGGTAGCTTCGGTAGATTTGGGCGCCAATGCCGTCGGTGGCGCCGAAGAACTCCGCCGTGGCGGTAACCTTCCAGGTGATGCCGCAGGCATAGGAGAAGGCGCCGGCCAGAGGATGGGCAATGCCGGGGAGAATCAGGTCGCGGCACCGTCGCCAGAGGCCAAGACGATAGACCTGGGCCACCTCGAACCACCGGGGATCCAGGCTGCGGACGGCGCTGGCGGTCTGGATGAAGATGACCGGCAGCACGGAGAGGGTGGAGACGGCCAGGGGAATGGCGCCTCCCAGGGAGAGCCAGACCAGGAGCAGGGAAATCCAGACGATGGGGGGGCAGCCCTGCATCAGGGTGACCATGGGGGAGAGGGCGTCATGGAGACGGGGATGTCGTCCGCAAAAGAGCCCCGTCACCAAGCCAATGCCTCCCCCCAGGGCCAGGCCGCCGCTTCCCCGCCCCAGGGTCAGCATCAGGGAGCGCCAGGTGTCCCCGGTGGCAAGCAATTTTCCCAGGGCCAGGAGAGTCTCCCAGGGGGAGGGAAGGACTCTGCCCTGGTTGAGCCGGGAGAGCCCTCCCCAGATCAGAAGGAGGAGCAGGGGGGGGAGAAGGGCCCAGGAACGCCGGAGAACGCCGGGAGGGGAGGAAGTCATGGAGAGACGGGGGGCAGGGGCAGGAGGAGTTCCCGGGGAGAGTCTTCCCGCCGGAGGCGATATTGGAGGCGGAGGGTACGGGGGGCTTCTCCCAGAAGAGCCACCCAGGCCACGGGGGAGGCGGGGCAGCGACGCCCATCCACTTCTCCGTAGCCCCGCCGTGTCAGACTGCGGGAGAGCAGGGCCACTTCCTCCTGGGGAAAGCCGGATTGGACCAGGGGCTCCCACAAGGCCGCCTTCTCCAATTGCTCCTGGAGTTCCTGGGGGGAGAGGGGAAGGGGGACGGCTTGGGCGAGGTGTTGCGGGGGAACCACAGTGGGGAACATGCCGGCCACAGGACGGGCGGGAGGAAGATACCGTTCGTGGGCGCATCCCAGGCACAGGAGGAGGGCCAGGGCGGGGAGGAGAGGGAGGAGGGAGGGGATTCGGGTCATGGAAGAGGGATTTTCCCCGGTCTTTCTAGCGGCGAGGCAGGGGGAGGATTTGGGTCTGGGAGAAGAAGTCGGGATTGGGGGAGAGGGCGATGGGGACGCCGCTCTCCGTGGTCACCTTCTCCAGGAGAATCTGGCGGGTGCGGGGATAGGGGATGGGGCCCGGCTTCTTCCCTTTCTGGAGGAATTCGGCGAAGAAGTAGAGGGGGAGTTTTCCCTTGGGCAGCTTGTCCAGGATGGTGAGATTCTGGAGGGTGATGGTGTCGGGCATGACGCAGGGATATCCGAAATCGTGGGTGCCGGTGTTGTATCCGTTGAGGATGCCGCCCTGTCCGCTGTGCTTGGGCGGGGCCAGGACGCAGTTGCGCACGGTGAGATTTCCCCGCCAGGTGGAGCCGTAGTCGCCCCGGAGATTCATGAGCCAAGGGCTGTGGACCCAGGTGTTTTCCAGCAGGACCTCGCCATAGCCGATGAGGTTCACGCCGGCGTGGCCCAGGACGCAGTTGCGGATGGTCACATTGGCCACGCCCTGGTGGGCGTCGAAGCGGGAGAGGGTGCATCCCTCCAACACAAGGTTCCGGCAGAAGTTGGTGCCCATGATTCCCCAGTTCGAGGTGTCATGGATGCTGTTGATTTGCTCCACATTCTGGAAGACCAGCTGCACCGCCCGTTCGGCCCCCAGGTCGTAGGTGCCCATGGCGACGGGCTTTCCCGCGGAGCCAATGGTGGAGTAGGTCTTGTGGCCGCTGACCCGGCAGTTGCGCAGGATGCCGTTGTAGCAGTTTCGGAAGGAGAAGAAGCCGGCATAGGGGGCGCCATGGGGGCCCTCTCCCGTCACCACGTGGGTGTGATTCTCCAGGATGACATGGGAGCGACGGATCTGGAAGCCCCGGGAAAAGTAGGTGTATTTGGATTCCGCTCGGTTGGCCAGGGTGGTGAAGAGCCCGTTTTGGATGACGATGGGCCGATCCTCGGCGGAATAGGCCTTGGCGGAGGTGATTTGGGGGAAATCCCAGAGGAGCGGGGTGGAGGGATGGATGGCGCCGTCCTTTTCCACCAGGATGGTGTCCGAGGCGGGCACTCCGTTGTTTTGGTTGAGGCCCAGGCGGATGAAGTGCTTCTTGTTCTTATTGGAAAGCACCACCAGGGCGCGACGGGGAAGGACCACCCCCAGGTTGCTGGCGCCTTGGGGCAAAGGAGCGGGCACCGTCACCTCCCAGGGAGGCGTGTCGGATTCCACCCGGAAGACATCCACCTGCCCCTCTTTCACCGTGAGATGACTGTCGTCAATCAGAAAGCGGGCATTTTGGAAATCGGTGTCGGTTTTGATGATGGCGGGCTCTCCCGCTCCCACCCGGTAGACGGCCCCGGGGGTTCCCCGCACCGGCAGATTGTGCTCGTTGGCGTATTGATGGGCTGCCCGGATGGCGGGCAGATCGTTCTCCTTGCCATCTCCCTTGGCGCCAAAGCTCTCGTAGGTGACGTAGCGGGAGTCGGCGGCCTGGAGGAGGCTTTTCGGGCACGGGCAGAGGAGGGCCAGGAGGGCGGCAAGAAGCAGGGGCAGAGTGTGGGGCATGGCGGGGGAGGTTACCGGAGGGTTCGGTCGAAATTGAAGAGGAAGGGGGCGGCCTCGGGGGGAGGCGGGCAGGGGCTGTCCATCCCCGTAAGGTCTATCTCCCAGCGGGCGGCCCGGATCTTTCCGTCCTGCAACCCTCTCCAGTCCATGGGGATGAGGGGACGCAACACCGTGGACTCCCCCTCCAGCCCGTGGAGAAGCCGGATGCCCCGGGCGTCTTGGAGGATTTTTCCGGGGGGGAAGGCCTCAGGGAGTCTGGCCCGGGTGGTCATGAGGGGAGGACGGCTCAAGAGGGTCACGGCGAGGGGCACCGGGCATTGGGCGCAGAGCTCCTGGAGCTGTCTCTGATCCATCTCCCAGGAGGCGGCGCACCATTTTGCCCCGAGTTGCTGGAGGAAGGCGGCGCCCATGGCGTTGAGGATGGCCATGCCCTGGCCTGTGGCGAAGGGGGCCTGGTGGGAACGGCAGAGTTCCAGGGTGTCCCAGGAGTTGGCCTCCAGGAGATGGCCCCGCTGGCGAGCCCAGGCGACCCAAGGGGCCAGGGAGGCTAGGGTGTTGTCGTGAACCACCCCAGGAAGGGCCAGGGTCAAGGCTTGGGGGGGAAGGGGGAAGGCGGCCAAGGCCTCCTCCAGTTCCTGAATGGACTCCTTCCCTTGGAGGGAGAGGACCAGGGCGGCGAATCCCGGGGGGGGGGATTGGCGGAGCAGGGCCTTGAGCTGAGGGAGGCGCAAGCGGAGGATTTTGGGCGCCGCTCCTCCCAGGGGAAGGCGATTTTCCGGAGAAGGGGACGTGGGCAGGAGGAGTTTCTGGAGTTCGGCGGGGAGGCTCTGGCGGATGGTGCCGTCGTCTTCCTTGGTGGCGCGGCGGAGGAATTCCTGGAGGAATTGGAGGATGGTGTCCTGGCAGCGCCGGGGAAGAGGCAGGGCTTCCAGGGTGTCTGCCACCTGGAGTTGATGGGGTAGGGAGGCCAGGAGGAGGCGGACCTGGGGGAGAATGTCCCCTAGAGTGATGGCCCGTCGGGGATTGGGGATGCGCTGGGGGGGGATGCGGAGATTTTGGCGGAGGCTTCCTTGCTGGCATTGGAAGCAGGTGCCGCCCTTGGGATCCTGGAACACCTGAAGGAGAAGAGTGGGGAGGGGGGGCGTTTCGGGGGGAGAGGAGGCGGTGCAGGGGGAGACGGGGGCGGCCTTCTGGCCCCGCCCTAGGCTGACATCCGTCAGCCCCTCCTGGCCTCCCAGGTAGTATCCTTCCGTCAAGGCGCGTCCGGTGTATCCTCCCAAGGCCTGGGCCTGCTCCTTCAGCGCCGGGAGGGGTTGTCTCCCTTCCCGGGCGGCAAGGTATACCTGGACTGCCTGGGAGACCCAGGCGGCGGACTTCAGACGCCCTTCAATTTTCAGGGAGGCCACGCCCATCTCCTGCAGTTCGGGCAGATGTTCCACCAGACAGAGATCCTTCATGGAGAGGGGATGGCCCTGGGGAGCGTCCTCTCCCGCTCCCCGCCAGGCCACCCGGCAGGGGGAGGCGCAGGCCCCCCGATTGCCGCTGCGTCCCCCTACCCAGCTGGAAAGAAGACAGCGCCCCGAGGCGCAAAAGCACATGGCGCCTTGGACAAAGACCTCGATGGCGATCCCCCCCTCCTGGCAACAGGCGCAAATCTCCTCCCGGGTCATCTCCCTGGCCAGCACAACCCGGTCGCATCCCATGGCCTTGGCCATGCGAACCCCGGCAAGGGAGGAGACCCCCGCCTGGGTGCTGAGGTGAAACTCCAGCTGGGGAAATTGGGAACGGAGGGAGAGGAGGGCCGGATCCCGCAGAATCACGGCATCCACTCCCGTGGCCCTGGCCAAGGCCAACGTGCGCACCGCCAGGCCCAATTCCCGCTGGGTGAGATCAATGTTCAGGGTCAGATGGGCCTTCGCCCCATGGCGGTGGATCTTCTCCACCACATCGGGCAATTCCTCCTGGGTGAAATTCTGCGCTCCCCGCCGGGCATTGAGACGCTTGAGGCCAAAATACACGGCGTCCGCCCCGGCTTCCAGGGCGGCGTCTAGGGTGGAGGCGTTGACAGGGGCAAGAATCTCCATGGGAACGAGGCAGGGAGCAAAAGCATAACGGCGCCCCTTCCCTCCCGGGAAGGAAGGGGCAGGGCGCCGGTGTCATGGGAAGAAGAAGGGAGGAGGAGAGACTACTTCCACTTGAAGACCATCTTGGCAAAGTAGTTGGTTTCCAGACGATCGGAGCCCTTGGCCACCCGGCTGTTGTACTCGTTGGAGATGCCCAGGCGAAGGCTCAGGGGATATTGGAAGACCAAGGGGATGTCCAGGGAGGATTCGTGGAGGGCGCGGTAGTCGTGGAAGTTTTCCAGGGAGGGCTGGAAGGTCAGGTCGGTGACCAGCTTGCCCCATTCCTGGATGTTGCGCTCGTAGTGGAGGCCCACCTGGCTTCCCATGGTGTCGTTGTGGCTGCCATCGGTGTATTTCCGGGCTTTGGCGGAGAAACCGGCCCGGAGGCGCAGGCTGCTGTCCTTCCCCTGGAAGAGGTAGTATCCCAGACCGGCGCCCACCTCCTGGCGAAGACGAAGGCCGCTGGTGGTTTGCTGCTCTAACTCCCCGTTCACATACCAGGTGGTGGGGGAATCCAGGAGCTTGTGCTCATAGTCCACTCCCGCCAGGTATTTCTTGGTGTTGGTGTTGTGATCTTCTCTGCCGTAGGAGGCGTTGGCGTGGAGCATCAGCTTGTCCACGGGGCCGGCCAGGGTGGCGATGGCTCCCGCTCCGCCATTGAATTTCTCGGAGTTGCCGGTCTTTCCGGAGACGTCCAGGGAGAACTCCCCGTCCCACTTCCGGGCGGGAGGCAGGGTAGGGTCTTCCATCCCCGCGGTCCACAGATACTTCACATTGCCCAGGGTCAGGGCGGCGGGGACGGCGGGGATTCCCTCCACGGGAGTCTCTTCCTGGGCGGGAGCCGCTTGCTCCTGGGTGTTCAGGCGCCCCTGGATGCGCTGGCCATCCAGGGTGGCGATCTCCACCGCTCCCACCGTGTCCAGCTTCACCACCCGCTGGGCGGAGATTTTCAGCTCCCCTGCGTAGTCTGTGGCGAAGAGCAGGGTTCCGTCCGTGATGCTCTTCAGGGTTCCGTTGAGGACCGAGCCGTCATTCAGCACGATGCGGTCGGCCCGGAGGACGGGGAGCAGGAGGCTGAAGGCAAGGAGGATGAGGAGTTTTTTCATGGGGGAGAAAAAGGGGAGGAAGGGGGGAAGGTTCAAGGATAGAAAGGGAGCGGGGCGGCCTCATCCCAAATAGCCGGACATCCGGAGGGAGAGGAGGAGGCATCCCAGGAGGGTCAACTCCGGCAGGACAAGGCGGGGCCAGGGGAAGACACTCCCCCGGGGAGTGCACCACCAGGCGACCGAGGGGATGGCCGTGATGAGGAGGGCCGCCCAGAGGGAGGCGCCCACGGCAAGGGCGCAGCACAAGGCGGAACCTGCCATCCAAAGATGCCAGCGGGGAGAGTTGATGTAGGTGGCCGTGAACATGGCCAGATAGGCGAAGAGGGTCAGGGCGATGACCCCCCGCATGTGGGGCGTCAGGACCGCCTCGATGCGGTTGGGCCAGATGGTCACCAGGAAGGCGAAGCCCAGGGCATAGTGGCTGGAGATCCGGAGGCGCCGCAACAGCAGCCAGAGCATGGCGGTCTTCAGAAGGTGTCCCAGCAGACTGTGGACGCGGTAGAAGAACAGATGGTCGTCCCCGAAGGTGAAGTAGTCCAGGATCAGCGAGACGGTGGGGGTGGGAGTCCAGACCTTGTGATTCTGGGGTGCGAAGGCGATTTGGAGGGAGTGGACGAAGGATTTCCGGTCTGGGGGGCGCCAGGGGACGGGGCGTCGGGTCACCATCACGGGGAGGAAGAGGGCCAGGGAGAAGAAGATCAAGGTGAGGAGGACGAAGGAGTCCCATCGCCGTTGAAATTGGCGGTTCTTCTGCTCTTGGTCCAAGGGTTGGGATGTAGGGTGGGTGACGGTCATGGCGGGGGGCTCACCAGAGATTCACGTGCACCTGTTCGGGCTGGTAGTTCGTGCGGGGGGGCTTGGTTTCCCCTGGCCATCCCAGGGCCACGGCGGCCACGGGAAGGATGGGGGAAGGCAAGCGGAAGTGGTTTCGCAGAGCCGTCACCCGGTCTTCATTGGGATGTACGCCCAGCCAGCAGGCGCCCAAGCCCAGCATGCTGGCGGCCAGCAAGAGATTTTCCACGGCGGCGGAGCAGTCTTGGAGGAGGTAGGAGAGGGCCTTGTGACAGCTTTTTTCCAAGTCTCCGCACACCAGGATTCCCAGGGGAGCCTGGGCCAGGAAAGCGCCATTGGGGAGGCACCGGGCCACCGCCTTCCGCTCCTCGGGATCGGTGAGCACGAGGAAATGGGCGGGATAGCAGGCTCGGGCGGAGGGGGCGGCCATGGCCGCCTCCAACAACAGGCCAATGTCCTGCTGCTCTACCGTACGGGGCAGGAAGGTGCGGATGGAACGGCGCTGGAAGATGGGCTGCAGACGACGATCCAGAGGGGCGGCGCCTTCCTCCGGATCGCCTTGGCGCAATTTGGCCACAATGGACGAGGTGGAGCATCCGGGGACCAGGGGCAGAATCCGGATCTGGCTTCCGCAGGCCTGCAGGGCCTGAAATTCGTCTCGGTTGAGGGTTTCCGGCGTATAGTCCCCCCCCTTGACGTATACATCCGGCGCGCATCGCCGCAGGGCTTCCGTGGCTTGGGGGCCGGGAAAGACGGAGACGGCGGCCACGCATTGAAGGGAGGCCAGGAGGAAGGCCCGGTCTGCCTGGGGAAGGATGGGGCGGGTGGGTCCCTTGAGGGCGGTGACGCTGGCGTCGTCGTTCACCAGAACCAAGAGGGCGTCCCCCAGGGCGGCCGCCTGGGCCAGATATTCGGCGTGTCCCCTGTGCATCAGGTCGAAGACGCCATTGGTGACCACCAGTCGCCGATTTTCCCTGCGCAGGGTTTCCCGCCACTGCCGCAGCTGGTCAAAGGGTATGATTTTATCCGAGGGACTCATGAAGGGAAGGGACTCCCTTCCTTCCGGAGACAGGGCAAGGCAGAAAGGGGATAGGCCGGGGAAGGAAAGGGGACGAGAGAGGAATATACTCTCCTCCTCGTCCTTCGCCAAGGGAAAAGCCGGGGCATCTCCTGATTTTTAGGGGTTTCTCCCCTCTTTCTGCCATGGAGCCCGGCCAGGGGAGAGAAAGGGCGCCCATGGCCTGTGTCCTTCTCTCCCCTTTTCGGGGGATGCTTGCCCCTGCCGGGGGCAGAGGCGTCAGCGCGTCTGCCGTGCCTGCTCCGGCTCTGGGAAAATCCCTCCCGCCCCCCCCGGAAAGGTGCGGGAGGGAGGAGGGGGATAGGACTAGCGGAGGAAGTCCAGGATGTCCTGGGGCAGGGAGGAGATGGCCTGGATGACCACTTCCTTTCCCGAGGGCAGGGTGACCTGGGCATCCGCCTTGTTCCCCAGGAGGATGCGTCCCATGGGGGAGTCGTAGGAATACCAGTTCTTCTGGCTGTCGCCGTCGTAGAGTCCCAGGAGAGTGACCTGCTGGGTGGATCCGTCCTTCTCCCGGAGAGTGACGACGCTTCCGGGGATGACGTATTCGCCCACTTCCTGGGTGGAGAAGTCCATGGGCTGGCAAATGCTGAGCTCCTGCTGGAGGGCGCTCCGGCGCCGGGCCAGATTTCGCTGCACTTCCTTGGCGTATTTGTATTCGGAGTTTTCGGAGAGGTCTCCCCGGGAGCGGGCATCCTCGATGGCGGCGGTGTTGGCGGGGATTTCCTCGTTGACGAGTTTCTCCAGCTCGGCCTGCAGCTGGCGGAAGCTGCGCTGGGAGGTGAGGCGGTCAATGGTCTGCTTCACCTGGGTGGTCACATTCTCTTCCACAATGGCCTTGGCCTCGTCTCCCAGGCGTGCGATCTTCACCAGGAGGGACTGCTTTTCCCGGGTGTCCAGGAGAGGCATGCGCTTGGCGCACCGCACCAGGGCCCGGAGGGCGTTCAGGTCGGCATGGCTGCCGGCCACGGGAACCCGCTTCTTCGCCGCTCCCTTCCCCACCAGCTCGGTGGGCATCTGCACCACCTCGTAGAGGAACTCCTCGTTGTCCAGCAGGGCCTTGCGCAGATTCCGCAGACTCTTCAGATAATTGCCCTTGACGTCCTGGTGAAGGATCTTGAAGAGGAGGGTACAGTTGGAGAGGATGGCGGAACGCTCTTCGCAGGGCTTGACCTTCTTCCACAGCCACATGAAGTGGTCTGCGGTGGCCCGGCCTTCCTTGAAATCCTTGAAGAAGCGGGCCTCGAAGGCCTGGTGTTCATCCCCCTTCAGCGTCTTCTCGGTGTAGGCCCAGAGATGGCAGGGCATTTGCAGGGTGGCCTCCATCAGGTAGTCGGCCCCAATGTTCTCCCGGCTCAGGGTGAACCAGTCGGCCACATTTTTGCCGGGAAGCTCATCGGAGACGGCGACGAAGAGGGGAAGCTCATGCCAGGGCAGGAACTGTCCCTGCAGCTCCTGGCACAATCCCTGGATCAATTCCTTGGTCCTGCCATCCATGTGGAGAAGGGAAATGGCCTCGGCGCAGCGTTGGGCCGTTTCCAACTTCTGCTTCTCCGTGCGGGCCTGCACAATGCTCCCCATCTCCCGGGCCAGAATGGCCTTCAGGTTGTCCCGGTTCCAGGCTGCCTCCTCGGAAATCCCGGTTTTCTCCAGACGCTGCAGCATCTCCGCCACAGAACGGCTGTAGTCCCAACGCCCCGCCAGGGCGCTCTGGTTCTTTTCGCCGGCCTGATTCTCCTGCTTCAGAGGAGAACACATGGCCTGCAGATCCACATGGCCGTAGTAGGTGGGAATCAGGATCTTCTCCACCAGGGTGGGGGAGGGCTCCTGGCAGGTGACCAGGCTGTCGCAGGCGGCCTGGTAGAGTTCCGGCAGGCTGGCGAAGGAGACCTTCTTCTTCTGCACCAGGGAGTCCAGGATTCCCTCCGGCTGGAGAATCACGCAGCGGGCCAGAAACTCGGCCAGGGGAAGATGCTTCTCCGGATCCTCCGCCAGGGTGAGGCTGCCGTGCTTTTCATCCAGTTCCTGGACGGTGTTCACGCCCAGGCCGGGAATCCAGAGGCGGATGCCGGGGCGCAGGGCGTGGAAGACCTGGAGTTTGGCGGCGGCGGCCAGGATGGGGGCGGGGCTGTCCAGGGTGAGGCCGGTGATTTGGAGGATGCCCTCCGGATTGGAGCAGTGGGGATGGAGGGCGTGGAAGAGGCGGAGATAGAGGGGACGCAGAGTATGCTGTTCGTCGTCATCCAGTCCCATGTTCAGCATGGCCTGGAGGAGGATTTGCTGGGGCGGAAGGAGAGGTGCGTCCTTGGGAACACTCTGGAAATATTTGGCGGCGTGGTCTTTCCAGCTTGTTTGGAGGGAGGGGGGCCATGCGTGCGCCCGGGAGGGGGCGGCATTCAGGAGTTGGGCCAGGGTTTCGCAGGCGGCGGGAGTCTTGACGGCTTGGGCGAAAAGTTCCTCCACGGCGTGGAGATCACGATAGGTGGTCGACATAGGATTGGGGGGGGCTGCTCGTTGAATGGCGCTTCTGGCGCTGCCGTTCCGCAGGGGAGTGGGGTGTCAGGATGGCCGGGGGACGGAAAAAAAGGGGGAGGGGAGATTAGGGGCGCAGGTGGTTTCGGTTGTCTTCTAGGTTCTCCAGGATGCGGGAGGCATCGTAGAAATTCCAAAGAGGTTCGATGACCAGGACGTTGCCATCCCGCATCTCCGGGGTGAAATGGGAGGTGCCCACATAGGTGCCGTCCACCACCACGGCGTAGACCAGGCCCAGGTTGGCGCCGGCGGTGTGGTGCATCCGGTTCTGGGACCACAAGTCCGTCTGAAGGCGGAGGCCGTAGCACCCGTTTTCATCGGGGCCGTAGAGCTCCCCTGTCAGAAAATCCCGGGCGTCCAGGAAGGGGAAGTTTTGGATGGTGTATTGCCATTCCCGGCTGGCGTTGCGCACCTGCTTGCTGAGTCGGGTGCTGATCTGGGGATCGGCGAACTCGTGGAGGGAGAGGACAAAAGCGGGGGTGTAGGTCCGGCAGGAGGTGGCCAGGAACAGGGGCAGGAGCGCTAGAAGCAGGAAGGGGAGCCAGGTGCGTTTCATGGGCAGAGGAAAGTTCAGGAGACCTCGGAGAGTTTCCGGTAGAGGGTGGCCACGCTGATGCCCAGGAGTTTCGCCGCCTTCTCCTTGTCTCCCCCTTGCTCCGCCAGCACCTTCTTCAGGAACTGGCGCTCGCAGAGCCGGAGGTAGGCTTTCAGGGTGAGGGTTGGGGCGGAGGCGGGAGGCTCCGGCAGCTCCTGGCCGCCATCCCTCAGCTCCTGGGGAAGATCTCCGGGGCGGATGAGCCCCTGCTCCGCCAGGGTGGCCCCCCGCTCCAGCACGTGGATGAGCTCCCGGATGTTCCCCGGCCACCGATGACGCTCCAGAAGAAGACGGGCGGCAGGAGAAAGCTGGAGGGGCGCTCCCCCGCCTCCCGGGATCCGCTCCTCCAAAATGGCCTGGCACAACAGGAAAAGGTCGCCGGCACGCTCCCGAAGAGGGGGAACATGGAGGGGAAAGGCGCTGATGCGGTAGAAGAGATCCTGGCGAATGCGCCCCTGCTCCCGGAGCAACTCCACGTTCTCGTTGGTGGCGGCCACAATGCGGACGTCTACGGGACGGGACTGGGTGGAGCCCACGGGACGCACCTCCCGCTCCTGCAACGCCCGGAGCAACGCCATCTGGGTGGCCAGGGGAATGGAGCCAATCTCGTCCAAAAAGAGGGTGCCCCCATCCGCCGCAACAAAAAGGCCGTCCTTGTCCCGGACGGCTCCCGTAAATGCCCCTTTGACATAGCCAAACAACTCGCTCTCCAGAAGATTTTCCGGAAGGGAGGCGCAGTTGACCGGGATGAAGGGCTTGCCCGCCCGCTTCCCCGATTGGTGAATGGCCTTGGCCACCAGCTCCTTTCCCGTGCCACTCTCCCCTAAGATCAGAACGGACATGTCGGAATTGGCGACTTTCTCAATCTGATGATATAGCTCCTGCATGGGCCCCGACTCCCCCACCATCAGGCCAAAATGCCGCAAAATATCTTTGCCCCTCTCTCCTTCTCCATCCCCTCTCGCTTCTCCCCCCTGCTCCGATTCCCCGCTTCTCCCTCCTTGACGACTCCCCAAGGCCGCCCGGAGAGACAAAAGCAACTTTTCCGCCCGGATGGGGGAGGGAATCCATTGCGTCGCCATCCCTCGCTCCACAAGCTCCCTGGCCCGGGACATCTCGTCGTAGGGGGCCAGGAGGAAGACGGGACAGACTCTCGGGGAACAGGAGGAGGAACCGGGAGACAGCACCTGGGATAGCCGAATGTCGCAAAAGATCGCGTCCCATCCCCCCGAGGCCAGCAACTCCTCCCCCTCTTCCGGCTGGGAGGCGGTGCGCACCCGACACTCCTGGTTCCGCAAAAGACCCCGGAGAATCTCTCCGCGGCCTTCATCCGTCTCCAAGAGCAGGATCCGAACCCGCAAAGGCCCGCTCCCTATGGATTGGCTCGATTCTTCAGACATAGGGCAATAATGTATCCTATTCTCAAGGGATTGCACAGAACAGGACAACGGGGACGCCGCGGAGCCGGGGCGGAGGAAAGATTCCCGCGCCCTCCGCCGGAGAGGGAGAAAAAGTTCGGCGGAGGGGAAGGGCATCTGATGGTCGGAAGCATACATTATGGAAAATGCGCCTTGAAAGTTTCCCCTTGGGGAGAGGGCAGAAAAGATTGGCATGCCCATTGCTTTCTTTTAGATCCCCTCAAGGAAGGCCGTGGGACGGGCCAAAGGGGAAGGCCGCGCTCCGGAAAATGCCGGGAGAGGCCTTTTCCGGAGCGTGCAGGAGGAAGCCTCTCCCGGCCAAGGAGAGAATCGCGGGAGGAATGCCCTCTTGGGGAGCTTCCCTCGGGAATGGAGGAAAATGAAAAATTTCGCAGAAATAAGAATTTGGGGGCTGATTTTTTGTCTGGCCCTGTTCCCCTGGCGTGGGGTGGGGCAGGAGACTTCCCTTCCTCCGGGCATGTCTTCCCAGATGGGGCTTTCCGCCATTTGGGAGCTGACCGCCCACTTTCCCACGGAGAGTCAGAGCGTCTTTCTGGGATTGGGGCAAAAGCTGACCGTGGAGGACAATTGGATTGCGCCTCCCGGCTCTCCGGACGCGGCCCATGACGAGCGTCTGGTCCTTTCCCATGGCACCAAATACTACCAGGCCATGATTCTGCCCTGCCAGAAGCTGGCCCTGGGCCCCCAGAAGTGGACCATTGTCCTTTCCCAGCCGGAGGGGCGGGAGGAGTGTTCCCTCTCCCTGCGTCTGCGCCAAGGGGAGATGCCGGAGGGGGCGCAGATGGTGCTGTGGAGCCCCGAAGGGAAGGAGCTGATGCGGTGGGATGGTCTGACTTCCGGGGAGGCAACGCTGACTTGCTCCCTGCTGCGGGGAACCATGACCATGGAGGTCTCCGCCACCTATCGCTACCAGGACGTGGTCCAGGAGATCCCCCTGGAGCCCGGCTGGAATCTTGTCTCTTGCAATGTGGAGCTTCTTTCCCAGGCCACGGTGGAAGGGGAATCCCTGCTGGGCGGCCCTCAGGCTGTTGCCTATCTTCCCCGTTCCGCCATGAGGCCCCCCCTGTCCCTGGAGGAGTTGCAGGGGGGAGAAGCCTTCTGGGTCTACGCCCCTCAGAACGACCTGGTGCTGAGCTTCGCAGGGAAAGGACGTGAGGGAGAAACCACGGCCTTCTCCTCTGCCGGACAGCAAGGAACGACCAACCGTTTTACCGGTCTTGTGGCGCAGTGGAGCGAGACAGGGGCGCCCGTCCCCCCCCAGGAACCACTCCCCGAAGGCACACTCCGATGGAACCCGCAGCAGGGCGCCTTCGTCAAAGCCGCTGGCCTGCCGGAGTTGAATACAGGCTATGTGCTTCCGTAAAGAAGAACGATACATAGGTCCTGCTTCCCCGGGATGAGAAGGCGGGAAAAGGCTCTCCTCTCCCCCCCCCTTTTTTTTGAAAAAATTTCTCTTTTCTCCAAAGAAAGAGACAGAATCCGCCCTTTTGGGAAGAATTAACATTGAGCCGTCTTTCGGTTCACAGAAGTGTGAGATGAGTCTTTCTTCCCTGCCCCAAACTTTTCCCTCCGTTCGCTTATAGTACAGGACTTGCCTTTCATCCGGGGGACAAATCCTGTATTTCCGACCCTTTCCTACGAATCCTTTATCCATAGAGATACACGAAGATGACAATGAAACGAAGCTGTCTTCTGGCCGCCTTCCTCCTTCTGTGTGTGTGGACGCAAGCTGCCAATGCCTTCACCATCCACGTCATGATGGGCGGGGAGACCCAGTCCCCCTCCTTGATCTTCGGGGAAGCGCCGGCGGCAAAGACCGTTCCCTTCCCTCCCTTCTCCGCCATGTTCGGCGTGAAGGATGTTTACCTGGCCAACCCTGAGAATCTGTCCACCGCCAATGTCAGCGGAGATATGGCCCGCCTGGGAACGGACTTGCGCACCGTTGATGACGAAAACGCCTGGGTGCTGGTGGCCTCCACCGATGCCCGCCTGGTTCTGCAGGCCGATCAGGAGGATGAGGAAGAGCCGCCTGCTCTCTATCTCACCCAGGATGACCAGGAAGGCACGGAACCGGTGGAAGTGACGTTCCCCTATACCTTCTCCGCCAAGGCGGGGGTGAACTACACTCTGCGGAAGACCCGGAGCGGCGGCCCCATCACCCCCGCCCAGGATCCCGCCAATGTGGTGGTCTTCCTGGACCGGGCGGAAGGGGAGACGAGCTTTACGGGGGAGGAGACCCAGGTGGCCACCACCGCCCAGACCCTCACTCTGAAGCTGGTGAACGGCAGCACCGATCCCGTGACCCTGGAGGACATCTACGGGACTTACCACTACGCCGACGGCACCACCTCCGGACAGGCTCCGGAAACCGGCTGGATCCTCCAGGTGAAAGGCGGGGCCGCCGCCCTTAGCTACGGGGAGGATGCCACCATCACCCTGGGGGAGGGAAGCACCAGCGTCACCCTCGCCGCCCAGGCCCTGAAGGGCGGATACAAGCCCATCGCCGCCTCTCTCTTCGACGAGGAGGACCAGAGGATCGCCACGGTCAACTGGGTCATCCTCCCCTCCGGCACCCTGGACTACGATGGCAACGGATTGGTGGACATGAACGACGCCATGTATGTCTACAATCTGGTGGGCGCCGGATGCCCCACTCCTGAGGACGACTGGTTCGTGGCCGCCGACTTGCAGCCCTTCACCACCTACGCCACCCCGGAGCTTCTCCAGGCCGCCTTGGAAACCCTCCAGGGACTCCCCTCCCAGCTGGATTTCGACGGCAACGGAGAGGTGGACATGGACGACGCCATGTACCTCTATAATTTTGTGGGCGCCGGGTGCCCCGTTCCTGAAGACGACTGGTTCGTGGCCGCCGACTTGCAGCCCTTCACCACCTACGCCACCCCGGAACGACTCCAGACCGCCTTGGAAACCCTCCAAAGTCTCCTGGGACAGAAATAGCAGCCCGGCGACGTCCACCATCCCCCTTTTTTCTTTCTTTCTTCTCCACAACCGAAGGAGTCATCACCCTATGATTTCCCATTTCGCAGAATTTCTCCGCAAAGGGGCCGCCTGGACGGTCTTCCTTGCCACTACCCTTCTTTTGTCCCAAGGAGTGCGGGCCGACTGGACCATTGACTTGGTCTCCGGATCCGACGTGAACGGCACCTTCCTGGAAGGCAAGTACATCGATGGCATCTCCACCCGGGGGGCCACCCAGGTGTATCTGACCACCGACGAAAACAACTGCCAGCTGTTGAACCTGCTGCTGCTCCGGGACGCCACCCAGGAGTGGGCGGGGATCACCTGGGAGGATGCGGTGGGGGAAAAGGGGAACAACCCCGTTCTGACCTCCACCAACATTCAGCTGTATCCCAATGCCGGCCCGGGCAAGGTTCTCATTCTTGCCAATCGCAACCGGGTGCTCCTGGGCACCGTCTACCACAATCTGCTCGACGGGATGGATTCCACCGGCGCCGTGAGCTTCAACAAGCTGAATAACGCCCATTCCACCAATGCGGGCCCGTACACCAACAAGGTGAAGGTGAATGGCCCCGGCAGCGTGACGATGCTGAAGGGATTCAACTTCTCCCTGGCGGAGGGCACGGTCTTCGAGACGGACGAGGAGGTGCCCCTGGAGGTCTCTCCCCTGGACGAGGTCTTCACCTGCACGGCCTGGAATGGCTCCGACCTGGTGCCCACCACGGCCGTGAAGTTCACCATGGCCGGCTTGGCCACGGAGAGCACCGGCACCGGCTCCGTGCTTCTCACTCCGGATGGCGGCTTCCGTTTCATCCCGAAGAAGGACTTCTTCGGCACGATCACCCTGGAATACACCGCCACCTCCACCGAGGGAAAGGGAAGTGTGAAAGGCAGCCTCACCGTGACGGTCCACGATGTGGATGACATTCCCACGCTGACCAACAAAGGCTCCAGCTTTGTCCTCATCGAGGGCATGGCGGTGAAAGATTTGGGCGATGCCATCTACCTGAATTTCTCTGAAGAGGAGGTGGATCGGGAACCCTCTCTGAAGAGCGAGGCCACCTTGACCTTCACTCCCGTGGACGGAGAGGGGGAGACCATCACCTTCCCGGTGACCCTCACCCCCGTGACCACCAGCGACCGGGAGCCTGGAACATACACCTACAGCGTGGATTTCTCCCAGGTGGATCTGGTGATCCCCTACACCACCGTGAAGCATCCCGCCGCTCGGAAAGAGTACACGGGAATCCTCTCGGTCACCGACGGCGGCAAGGAGGCCTATGCAGTGACGTTGGACGGCATCCCCGCGATAGTGAAGGATGTGGATATTGCGCCGTTGATCACCGGGTTCGGAACCAAGCCTATCTCCGGCATGCTGGAGCTCGTGGCGGGTAAGGTTCGTACTTGGAAGGTCCAGGCGGACTCCCTCTTCACCCCGGATGTGCTGGCCACGGACGCGGACGCGGAAGACGAGGTTACGCTGAGTCTTGAATACTTCTACGAGGACATGCCGGCGATGACCTTCACCCAGATTCCCTCTCCTTTGGAAAAGGGCAGGACTCTGGTGGCTGTCGCCACCGCCACCTCCGGAACCCTGAGCGCTGTCCTGCGCGGATACTACCAGGTGGTGAACAAAGCCCCCGAACTGGCGGAGAACAGCGGACGCATCTTCATCCGCCGGGGCGGAAGTACGCTCACCGGCGGCGTCACCTTGGAAGTCACCGATGTGGATGGGGCCGACGACATCACCGTGAACAAAGGCTACGATGACACCTCCACTCTGCCCGATGGCCTGACCATCGACCGGAAGGACGACGGGAATGTGGCCACCCTCACCCTGACCTTCACCGTTCCCGATTCCGCCCTGGGCGGAACCGAGGATCTCCAGGCCCGCTACTCCGTGTGGATCAGCGATGCCGCCCAGGATAGCTCCCAGCAGATCTACACCTTGGTGGTGGATTTCAAGGAAAATCCCGTGCCCGTGGTGACTCTGGAAGAGAGCAGTGTCACTATCGCCGAGGTGGACGCGGAGGGGAATCCCACCTCCTTCCTGGTGAAGGCCAGCGCCACGGACAGCGATGTCTATCCCGCCGGCGTGGGCGCCTGGAAACTCCAGGTGCCCGAGGGCTGGAACTACCAGTCCATCAGCGAGGAGACCGGCTCCCAAGGCAGCGGAACTCCTGTTTACAGCGCTTCTTGGAAGGTGACCAGCAATGGCTATGACACCATCGCCCTTGCCGAGGGCGGCGCCTCCCGGCTCGCCAGCGACTTGTTCACGGTGAAGGTCATCGCCGTGGATGGGGAAACCCAGGGCGAGGGCTCGGCGGATATGGCGGTGACGGTCAAGGATGTGGACCGCGCCCCCACCGTTCCTACCATCCTCCACCAGACTCCTGGGGAAGCCTTCCACGGCGACACCCTGACGATTGACGCCTCCGGCTCTGTGGATGCCGACGGGGATCCCATCGCCTATGCCTATCTGTGGAGCTACAGCGCCGATGGGGTGACCTTTACCGAGGTGGATGGAGAGGGAGAGAAGGGAGACACCCTGAGCCTTGCCGCCGCCATCAAGAAGGGATACACCGTGAAGGTGGCCTCCCGGGCCGTCACCAGCCCCTACGGGGAAGGAGCGGAGAATGTCTTCTCCGAACTCTCCCAAGCTGTCGCCTGGGTCATCGGCAATACCGCGCCCTACTTCTACCACGTGGGCACGCAGCCTGGAACGGCCTCCGATCCGGAGATGCCCGAGGAACCCCTGGAGTATGTCTGGGAGATCGCCGAGGACGCCACGGAACAGTCCCTCTACGTGAACGCCTACGATGTGGATGAGGCCGACGGCGTGGATTCCCTGACCTACGCTGTGGAAGCCCTGGATGCCTCCGTGGGCACCATCGAGATCAATTCCACCACCGGAAAACTCACCTTCACCCCCGCCAAGGACTACTTCAACAACGGCGTCTCCATGCCCCAGGTGGTGGTCTCCGCCAAGGATGAATCCGGCGTCAACGCCCCCCAGGTGCCCGTCATCTCCCTCAAGGTGACCTGCGTGAACGACGCTCCCGTGGTGAAGGCCGAAGACCAGTATGTCCTGCCCGATCAGCGGGGCGAGGAGCTCACCGCCGCCTTCTCCGTGGACATGGGTCCTGGGGAAGAGGAACAGGAGCTCTCCGATGGCCGCATCATCCAGGTGTCCGATCCCGACAGCATCTTCCGGTCCGGTCCGGTCATCACCGTGGAGAAGTCCACCGCCACCCTGATCTACACGGTGAAGGAGGAGGCGGAGCTGGGCAAGAGCGCCACCATCACCTTCGCCGTGACGGACAACGGGCTCACCGGCGAGGCGGAGGATCCCCAGGAGAGCGAGCCTGTGACCATCACGGTCTTTGTGGGCGCCTCCCCCTGGTATCCCATCATCTCCTTCACCTGCGTGGATCCCGAGGCCCATGCCGATGGTCACACCTTCCTCCTGGAGAGCGACGAGGAGACCCTGGCCTTGACGGTGAAGGGGAGCCGCACTCAGCTGCTGCCCGAGGACTATGCCGCCGCCGGCTTCGAGGGCTATCCCGAGAACACCGAGGTGACGGTGACCATCTTGGTGTGGACCATGACCGATGGCACCACCGAGGAAGTCTGCGCGGAGCGGGAGCTCTCCGTGGGCGAATACGGACTGCCTGGACGGCCCGCCTGCGCCGTGGATCGGGTGACCGCAGATGAAAATGGCTGGGTTGCCCTCCCGGAGATCCAGGTGCCCATGGCCCGGGCCTATCGGATGCGGGTGGTGGATGAGAATGGGGAGACCCTCCAGAGCGTGGGTCCCGTGGACTTCCAGGCGGACGAGAAGGGCATGATCCTGCCCACCATCGCCGGGCAGGAGCTCCAGATTCCCCAAGCGGGCGAGTTCCTCCTGATGGTGCAGGGCTTCAACCCCGCCGGAGAAGGGGAGGAGGCGGCCGTCCTGACCATCGAGGTGCCGGAAGCCACCGCCCAGGAACTGGCCTGGGGCAGCGCCCCCGCCTTCGCTCCCGCCAATGGCAAGGTGCTGACCTCCGAGACGGTGAAGTTCGCCTGGCCCGTGGCCACCAACGCCCAGGAATACATGATCCGGATCTACGGTCCCGATGGGCGGCTGGTGAAAGAGGTGAGCGGGCTGACCGCCAACAACCTCACCCTGGAGCTGCCCATGGGAGAAGAGGCCACCACCTACACCTGGTATGTGACCGCCGAGGCGGGCAGCGAGGCCATCGCCAGCGCCCAGATGCAGTTCACCCTGGCCACCGCCACCCGCACCCCCGTCATCACCGGAGTCTACAATCTCCGGGGCAAGCTGGTGATGCGCACCGAGGGCGTGCTGGATGACTCCATCGAGATCACCTACGACTACCAGTACTTCTCCATCGCCGCCATGCAGTGGTTCTACGGCTTCCAAGTGCCCGTCGCCAACCAGGACGGATTCCTGGAACCCTCCATGGTGGACGTGCCCGTGGCCGACGGAGACTACGTGGTGCTGCTGCCCTACGTGAATGGCGTGCGCACCGGGGACTATGTGGTCTATCTGGTGCAACCCCTGCCTGAACTCTAGGGCCTCCGGAGAAGGGGGAAAATGCCCAGGGCTCTCCCCCTTCTCCGCATTTTCAAGATTTCCTGCCTCTGAATCCCATCTCAACAAGGAGATTTCCCATGAAGAAGAGTTTGCTTCTGATCTTTAGCCTTCTGGCCAGTCTTTCCCTCTTTGCCCAGGAGACGGTGACCGAACCCGCCGCCGCCCCCCAGGGCGAACCCGCCGCTCCCACCTTCCAGCAGGGCGAGGCCGACAACGATTGGACCGTCTCTGTGGGCGTGGCCTATCGCAACTTCCATCGCCCCCAGATGAAGTCCGGCGCCACTCCCTCCTTCCAGAACTTCGTCCTGGACGATGCCACGGGAAGCTATTGGGAACCCACCAACGAGAACCTGGAAAAGGCCTGGAACTCCCGCTATCCCGGACTGGAGGCCGGCGTCAATCGCCTCTCCTTCGGGGATCTCCAAGGCTCTCAGGGAAGTGGCCGGGGCACCTATGGCCTCCGGGAGCAGATGGCTCCCGCCGTGGGCTTCTCCACGGGACTGTGGAGCCAGGACAATCTGGATCTCCAGCTGGTGGCCAACTTCCAGTACTACACCCTGGGCACCCAGGCCGGCGGCAGCGCAGCCGGAGCCTTCGTCTCCTCCTATGACCGCTTCGTGAGCAAGGTGGACTCCGTGTTCACTCCCTCCGATGTGAAGATCCCTGGCCAAGGCGGCGCCGGTTCCGTCCTCCTGGACAGCAAGGTGAAGTTCGACATGGACCTCTATGTCCTGGATCTGGGCGTCTCCCTGGGCTACAACCTGGACAATGGCCTCCGGGCCTATGTGGCCGCCGGCCCCACCCTCTCTGTGGCGGACATGGAAAGCACCTCCTATGCCGGCATCACCACGGGGGAGCAGCGGATCGGAAACCGGGATCGGGCCAACGAGACTGAGTTCAACTGGGGACTCTACGCCTCCGCCGGCGCCGGATACTGGTTCAACGAGGCCATCGGCCTCTCTGCGGAACTCCGCTATGACAAGGGCTTGGGAGACGTGGGCACCCGCTACGTGAGCCAGTCCCTCAACTCCTTCGGCGGAATGATGAAGCTCCAAATGCGCTTCTAGCCTCCCCTTAGGGAGAGAAGAGCCCGCCTCCCAGGCCTCCCCGCCTCGGAGGAATTTCTTCGTCGGGAAAGGCGGCACCGGGTCTCCGGTTCCGCCTTTCCTGTTTCTCCGCCCCACCACACCTCTCCCTCTCGAAATACTAAAAGAATTCCCAGAGGGTTGAAAATTGTCATAACATATTCATAATAAACAAGTTATAAATTTTTCATTATCCTCCACGACATGCGCCGATTTTTGCCTCTCATCTTGGTTTTGATGCTCTGTTTTTCCCTGGTTTCCTTAGGGCAGTGGGAAGTTGTGGGGGTGGGGCGCATTCAATCCCTGGAGAGTTTGGGAGACATGGGGGAGTTGTGGTTTCGGGGGACGCCTTCGGGGAAGGGGGATTCCTTTGTGGGGGGCTATTCCCTTTCCCTATTGACGGGGGAGTGTGTTTCCTGCCTTGCCAGCGA
Organism: Lentisphaeria bacterium; assembly: GCA_016303095.1. GTDB lineage: Bacteria > Verrucomicrobiota > Lentisphaeria > Oligosphaerales > Oligosphaeraceae > UBA1724. Next base: position 46,082 of record JAEDMH010000003.1, read on the forward strand.
GCCGGTGCCCAATCCCTTTGGGTGGTCCTGGCGGGTGCTGCGCATGGGGAGGGGCGTTCAGGCGGAAGAGTTTTGGGGGCTGCGTCGGGAGCCCACGGATGCCACGGGACAGAATTGGGTCATGCGCCTGCTTTGGGGCCAGGGGGAGGATGTCCTTCAGACCATGATGGGAGAGAGCACGTGGAGAGAGCTTTGGGTTCGGGAGGAGGAGGGGAATCGGGAGCTGTGGGTCTATCGGGGGGCCGGGGAGGGTCTATGGAAGCGCCGTTGGCCCTCGGGGGCGGGGGCGATGACGGAGGAGATCGTTGAGGCCTTGCCGAAGGACACGGGAATGCGCCCGGTGAGAACGGAAGATGGGCTGGTTTATCTCTCCCAGGAGGAGCAGGAGCAGATGGGCCTGCGGAGGCAGAATCTGACCACGGGAGAGAATGCGCTGGTGGAGCTGTTGGGGCGTCGCCAGGAGCTGGGGGTCTATTCCGGGGAGTATCAGGCCAATCTCTTCTGGATCGCCGCCTCCTCTGCCGGGGACGCCTTGGCCTATCCCGCCGTGGATGGCGCCCGGGGAATGCGTCTCCGCCTGGCAACCCTCCAAAAGGACGGAACATGGAAATATTCTTGGATCTCCCCGGGAAAGGCCTGGGAACCCGCCTTCTCCCAGGATGGACGCTTCCTTCTCTTCCGGACCGAGACGACCCTCTGTCTCTGGGATCGACAGGCGGAGGCCCTCCAGATTTTGGCGGAAGAGCTTTCGTTCCCTGAAATCGCCGCCCAATCCGGCCCCCATTGCCTCCTCTCTCCCAATGGACGCTTTGCGGCTTGGCTGGACAAGGAAGGAGAACTTTTCTCCCGGGATCTGGGCGCCAGGATCGGCGTGGAGAACTCCCTGGTTCATGTGCCTACGGGAGGACGGGAGACCTCCCTGGGAATTGGCCTAGGAGGAAGCGAGGAGACCACCACCCTGCATTGGGAGATGGGGGAAGGCTCCGATCCGGTTCCCTTCGCGATTCTCTCCTCCACAGGGGCGGAGATTCTTCCTGGGGAGGAGGTCTCTCGGGAGACTCTTCCCTGGTCTGTGGCGGCCACAACCCCAGGAAAGAGCGGACAGGTCATCCTGCGCCTGGGGCTGGATTCCGGAGATGCCTGCACCCTGACCCTCCTCTTTACGGATTTCCGATGCCTGACGGATGGCCTCTCTTCCTCAGAAACCCTCTATCGCTATCCCGCTCTCTTCTTCCCCCAGGACGGCCTGCTGCAGACGGTGACCAATGCCCCGCTGGCGGGAGAAGCGGCGGAAGAACCCTTCCTCTACGGACGGGAGACCCATGCAGGGGCCTCCTGGAGCCTGTTCTCCCCCGGGGAGGCCGTGGCCTGGGCCCAAGGCTGTCCCCAAGCCTCCTTCTGGATCCGGGAGAAGGACGGTGCCTTGTTCCGCAACGGGGTCTGCGTGGAGGCCTCTCCCCATCTCCAGGAGCCCGGGGCTCTGGCGGTCTCCCGGAATGGGGCGGTGGCCGCCCTCCTGGCCACTGGGGAACTCCGCTTCTCTTCCGACGGGGGGGCTTCCTGGGAGAGCCTCTCCGCCTCCGCGACTTCCCCCTTCCTCTCCGCCAATGGCACCACCCTCCTCTGGCAGGAGGGCGCGAAGCTCATGGGGCGCCTGGGAGGCGCCGGCGCCACGCCTGTCTCCCTGACCACCCGCTCCGTCGCGGTCCTCTGGGGCATGACCCAGGATGGAGGGAAGGTTCTCTTTCAGGAGGAGGGCGGGGCCTTTTATCTCCTTCAGGCCCCCTTCTCGGCCAGCGCATCCCGCCTCACTCTTCTTCCTCTCCCCGAGGACGCTACCCAGCTTTGCCTTTCCGCCAATGGCCGTCGGCTGGCCTTCCTCTATGTGCCAGAGGGAGAGAGCCGGCAACGCGTTGGGGTGTGGGATCTCCTTTCCGATTCTCCGGAGGTGGTGTGTCTGACCCCGGAGGCTGTGCTGCCTCCCCGAAGCCTGGCCATCTCTCCCTCCGGCAGGCAGATTGCCTTCTCCACCTGTGCGGACATGGAGCAGGGGGGCAGGGAGCCGGCGGAAAATGGACATTGGAATCTCTATCTCTGGGAGGATCCTCTCTGGTCCAATCGTGCCCCCCAGTTCTCCATCACCGCCTTGAATCCCCTGACAGAGGATGCCCCGGAAACCAATCTGCGTCTCACCCCTCTCTTGGATGAGGATGGAGACGGGGTGGCCCTCTGGGTGGTTGTCCCTCCCGCCCAGGGAACGCTCCGCCTGGCTCCCCCCGATACCCGCCTCTCTTTCCCCCGGGTCTACTATCAGGGAAATCCCGATTTCCATGGAACGGATTCCTTCACTCTCGGACTCTTTGATGGAGAGTGGGAGGGAACCACCACCTGGAATCTCACCATCACCCCGGTGAATGATCCTCCTTGCTGGCCCCAGGACTTCCCCCAGCTTCTCACTCTCACCGGGGGAGAGGAGCGGGAACTCGCCCTGTCCGCCCAGGATCCCGATCTGGCGGACGATCCCCCCGATGTGCTGACCTACTCTCTGGACGAGGGAGCCCCCGCCTGGGTCACCGTGGGCCAGGAGGGAGGCCAGGAGGGATGGCTCCGCCTCACGCCTCCCCTGACGGCTCTCCCGGGAGAGTATTCCCTCACCCTCCGGGTCACAGACCAGGCCGGGAAAACGGCGGCAACCACCCTCCTGATCCAACTCCAGCCCTTGCCGGAACTCTCCGTCTCCTCGGCTCTGCTCCGGGATGCCTCCCTGGCGCCCCAGGCTCCCGCTACCCCCCAGGAAAAGATGCTGGCCGCCCTGGCGGGATGCTGGCAGGAGATTCCCCTGGGACGCTATAGCGCCCTGTCTCTGCCGGGAGATGTTTCCTTGGCGGCCCTCCGCCAGGCCCTGGATGCAACGGCGATCTATGTCTACGACCACGGGGCCTTTGTGCCCCTCCGGGAAGAGGGAATTCTGCCCGGGGGAACGGGATTCTGGGTGCTGCCCGGGCCCGCCTGGGAGGAGGGGGAGGGGGCCCTCAAGCTGATGCCTGCGCCTGCTCGCCCCGCCGGTCTTCCCTTCACCGGCCCTCTCCTGGGAGAGGAGACGCCCCCCCAGGGCTCCTCCTGGGCTCCTACGCCGGAAGGGTGGCAAAGGACGGAGAGGTGGCAGATGGGACGGGCCTATTTCCTGGAGGCGCTCCCCCATGAATAACTCCCCCGACGCTTCCTCTCGCCCCGTCCCCCCCCGGAGGGTCTTCGTGATCATCCCCTGCTACCGGGAGGAGCCTGCCGTGGTGGAACGCACGGTCCGTCCCCTGGTGGAAGCGGGCTATTCCGTGGTGCTGGTGGATGACGGCTCCCCCTCTCCCTTGACTCTCCCCCATCTCCCGGTGACCATCCTCCGCCACGAGATCAACCGGGGGCAGGGGGCCGCCCTCCAGACCGGAGGAGACTACGCCCGGAGCCAGGGCGCCCAGGCGGTGATCCACTTCGATGCCGATGGACAGCACGAGGCGGCGGCCATTCCCCGGGCGCTGCGCTGCCAGCAGGAAAGCGGGGCGCAGGTGATTCTGGGCTCCCGATTCCTCCGCCCGGAGGATTGCCAAGCCATTCCCCGGAGACGACGCCTCCTGCTGAAAGTGGCCCGCTGGGTGAACGGACTCCTGACGGGACTCTGGCTGACGGATGCCCATAACGGCTTCCGGCTCCTGACCCCCCAGGCCCTGGAAACCCTCCGACTCCAGGAAGACCGCATGGCCCATGCCACGGAAATCCTCCTCCAAATCCACCGAAACCATCTCTCCTTCCAGGAACTCCCCGTTCATGTGACCTACCCAGAGTATGCCAGAAAAAAGGGACAGCGCGCCTGGGCCGCCCTGGAAATTCTCACCGACCTCTTCTGGGAACGATGGCTCTGACGTCCAAAGACATCCCACTGGCCTCCTCCGAGGCCGCCGCCCTGGACTTTGAAACCACCGGGGAAACCACGGAAAACCCCAACGCCCCTTGGCAAATTGGCGTGGTGATTCTCCAGGGGGGAAAGGTGGATCTCTCCCGCTCCTTCCACTCCCTGCTCCGGGTGCCCCGGGACTACGTCTTCAATCCCTACACCCCGGGCCGCTGGGCCAGGCTGCGGGAGGAGTTGGAGGCCGCCCCCACTCTCCAGGAACTGTGGCCCACCCTCCGCCCCCTTCTCCAGGGACGCCCCCTGGTGGCCCACAATGTCTCCACGGAACGGGGAATCCTCTCCCGGGAATTTCCCCTCCAGCCCTTTGGCCCCTGGCTGGACACCTTGACCTTGGCCCGGGCCGCCTTCCCGGGACAGAAGGATTTCAAGCTGGAGAATCTGGTGCCATCCCTGGGATTCTTGCCTGTGCTCCAGGCCCGGTGCCCCGGCTTGAACGCCCATGACGCCTTCTACGATGCCGTGGCCTGCGCCACTCTCTTGGAGCATCTCCTTTCCGCCCCCGGCTGGCGGGAACTCTCCATCGCTCAACTGGCCGCCATTCGGCCTCGCCGCTCTTCTTCCCGGCGATAGAGCGTCATCGGGCCCCTTCCTTGACTCCTCCTTTCCCTTCCCCTCTCCGCCCCTTTTTCTCCCATGTCTGATCCCTCTCCCATTGTCTTCTCCCAGGACTTTCCCCCGTCCCCCGCCCGGCTCTTTCTGGTGGGCATTGGGGGCATTGGCATGAGTGGACTGGCCCAGTTTCTGAAGCACCAGGGATATCAGGTGGCGGGCAGCGACCGGGGGCTCCAGGAGCCCTCCCGGCAGTTTCTCTTCCAGGCCTTGGAACGCCAGGGAATTCCGGTGTTTCCCCAGGATGGGAGCGGCCCCCGGGCCTTTCAGCCCGATGGCTTTGTCTTCACCACGGCCATCGAACCGGGCAATCCCGATGCCCTGGCCATGCCCCAGCTGCCCATCTTCCATCGCGCCTTGGTCCTCTCCCGCCTCTGCGCCCAGACGGGGGGCACCCTCATCGGGGTGGCGGGCACCTGCGGCAAAACCACTGTCACCGGATGGCTGGGCTCCGCCCTGCGACGCATGGGACACTCCCTGGTCCTGGTGAACGGGGGCTATCTCCCGGAATGGGAAACCCCCTCCACCCCCGGAAATTTCTACGCCACCCCCCAGACGCCCCATCCCCGCTTCACGGTGGTGGAAATCGATGAAAGCGACCGCTCCATCCGGGAATTCTCCCCGGACTACGGGGTGGTGCTCAATGTGGGAGACGACCACTACAGCACCGAGGAATTGACCCAGGTCTTCCAACACTTCCTGAAGCGCTGCCGCAAGGGCGCCCTGTGTCCCGAAGCCTTCCCGGCGCCGGAAGAGTCCGGCATCCCGGGCAAGATCCACACCTTTCCCCAGGAGCCCCAGGGATATTCCCCCAATCCCCAGGGAATCTCCTTCCAGGGGCCGGAGGGAACCCTCCTCCAAAGCCGACTCTCCGGCCGCCATAACGCCCTCAATGGCCTGGCGGTCTACACGCTGCTCTGCATGGCCCTGCCGGACACTTCTCCGGAAGAAATCGGGGAGGCCATGGCGGGATTCCAGGGAGTGCGCCAACGCTTCGAGGTCTTCCCCACCCCCCCCCACGCCCCGGGCATCATCAACGACTACGCCCATAATCCGGAAAAGATTGCCGCCGCCATCTCCGCCGCCCGGGAACGCTTCGGCTCCCCCCTGGGCATCGTCTTCCAACCCCACGGCTTCGGCGCCCTGGGCTTCATGGAAGACCCCCTCCGGGAACAGATGAAGGCCTGCCTCCGCTCCGGTGACCAACTCCTCTTCCTCCCTGTCTACTACGCCGGGGGCACAGTGACCTTCTCCCCTACTTCCCAGGAAGTGGCCCAACGCTTCGCCCAAACAGGACTCCCCGCCCTCTCCCAGGAAAACAGACAGGAGGCGGAAAATACGCTCCGAAAACATCCCTTCCATGCCTGGCTCATCCTCGGGGCACGGGACGCCTCCCTCCGGGAATGGACTCGACAACTGGCGGAATCTTGGACGGATCAACCGGGAGAACGGCCATGAGACTCCAACAGAAATCCTCTTCCGGAAACTCCATGGGCATGGCCTGGATCGTCTTGGCCATCATGCTCCTGGTGGTGGCCGCCGCCGCCTTCCTCCTCTGGGGCATCTGGGCCTCCGCCCCCACCCAACGGGTCCAAATGACCTGGGAGGTGCTCCAGACGGAAAATCTCAGCTTCCTCACCACCCAGCGACAGGAGTGGCAGGCGAACCTGGGCTCCACCAAGGCCGCCTGGTATGGCATCGAGGAATCCCAGGGCACCATCCTGGCCGATGTCTTCTACGGCTTCGACATGAGCGAACTCTCCCAGGAGGATGTCTACCAGGAATCGGATGGCACCGTGGTTATCCGATTCCCCAGCCCACGCATCCTGACCCTCTCCCTCCGTCCGGAAACCTACTCCTCTGTCACCAAACGCACCGGCCTCATGTTCCTCCGGGGACTGGTGGAAGACCAGGACCAGGAAGTGCAAAAACGACTGGGCTCCCTGAAACGGGAGGTGCTCCTGGATATGCTCCAAAAACAAGAACTGCCCCTCCAGGAACTGGAGGAGGGAATCCTCCAATTCCTCGACCCCATCTTCCAAAAACAGGGCATCCCGTATCGCATCCAATTCCCGGAACAAAAACCCCAGAAGATGATCCTGGATTTCATGAAAACCAACACCTAGCCCGCGCCGCGACACGGAAGGCACGGAAAGGAAACAGGTCGATCACGGAAATGCCGGCAAGCCAGCGCACGGAAACACGGAGATCACGGAAACGCCGGCAAGCCGGCGCGCGGAGACAACGGAGGGGTAACACGGAGGGCACGGAATCGCCGCTGCGCGGCGCACGGAAGACACAGAGGGGGCGGGACCTGCCCCCCGCATGTCCCGCCCCGGGATTGATGGGAAATCCCCCCCCTTGCGGGGGGATGGGGGGAAATCCTCATGAACCCCGGCAGGGGTGGGAGGATCGCTAGACGGGGGTGAAGGGAGGCCCAAGGGGACGACCGAAACCCCCGGCAAGGAGTTAAAACACGGAAGGCCACGGAAACGCCGGCAAGCCGGCGCGCGGAGATTTGAAACACGGAGGGCACGGAAACGCCGGCAAGCCGGCGCACGGAGGACAGGTCGAGGCGGTTCGTGCTATCCCCGCGTCCCGCCCTGGGGGAGTTTCTAGATTTTTAGAATCTTTGGCGAATTGATTTTCATTCTCTTTCTCCATTTCCTTTTCGGGGAAATGGTGGGGGAGTTATGGTATAGGGCGTGTCGTGAATTCTCCCGTTTTTTGTTCCTTTATTTTTTCTATGTCTTGTCATGTCCGGTAAGGATTCTTTTGATGCCGTGGGGCATAACATCCAGGAGAAGGCGTCTGTCATCTGGAATGTGGCCAACTCTCTTTATGGGGTTTACAAGCCCCATGAGTATGGGTTGGTGATTTTGCCCATGACGGTGGTGAAGCGTTTTCATGACTGTCTGCTTCCCCGGCATCAGAATGTGCTGGACACCTATGCCAAGATCAAGCATTTGGCGATCCGGGATGGGTTTTTGCGGGAGGCGTCGGGCTATCCCTTCTACAACACCAGTCCTTTCACCTTCGAGACCCTTCGGGCGGATGCGGACAATATCGAGGACAACTTCCTGGCCTATCTCCGGGGATTTTCCGAAAATGTCCAGGACATTCTCGCCCAGATGGGGTTTCTGGATCAGGTCAAGCGCATGGCCGACAATCATCTCCTCTATCAGGTGATTGTGGACTTTTGCTCTGAAAAGGCGGACATGAGTCCGGAGAAAATCACCACGGTGGACATGGGATACATCTTCGAGAATTTGGTCCAGCGCTTTTCCGAAAGCTATGGCGAGGATGCGGGTGCCCACTTCACCAGCCGGGACATCATCTACGCCATGTGCGATTTGCTGGTCACGGGAAATCCGGGGGGAGAGGCCAAGACCATCTACGACATGACCATGGGCACCAGCCAGATGCTCACTTGCATGGAGGAGCGCCTCCATCAGCTGGATGCCGAAACCATGGTGACCACATTCGGCCAGGAGTTCAATCCCTTCACCTACGGCATTGCCAAGGCCGACATGCTCATTCGGGGCGGAAACCCCGATAACATGAAATACGGGGATACCCTGAGCAATGACCAGTTCCAAGGATTTTTCTTCGACTACATCATCTCCAATCCTCCCTTCGGCGTCGACTGGAAACGGGAGGCCGTCTCCGTGGAGGAGGAAGCGCGGAAAGGACGCCGGGGACGCTTCGCTCCCGGACTCCCCTCCAAAAGCGATGGACAGATGCTCTTCCTTCTCAATGGGGTGGCCAAGCTCAAGGAAGGCACGGGACGCATGGCCATCATCCAAAACGGCTCCTCCCTCTTCACCGGAGACGCTGGCAGCGGGCCCTCGGAAATCCGACGCTATCTCATCGAAAACGACTGGCTGGACGCCATCGTCCAACTCCCCAACGACTCCTTCTACAACACCGGCATCGCCACCTACGTCTGGGTGATCGCGAAGAACAAGCCCGAAGCTCACCAGGGCAGGGTCCTCCTCGTCGACGCCAGCCAGTGCTTCGAGCCCCGACGCAAGCCCATCGGCAATAAACGGGCGGATATCACCCCCTCCTGCCGCACCCTCATCGTCCGCGCCTACGGCGAATACAAGACCGCCGACTACACCGAAACCCTGGAAAACGGACGCACCATCTCCTGCCGGGCCAGGCTCATGGACAACGAAGACTTGGGATACCGCAAAATCACCGTGGAAAGCCCTTTGCGAGATGAAGGCGGCACGATCGTACGCAAGAAGGGAAAGCCCGTCCCCGATGCCGACAAACGAGACACCGAGAATGTCCCCCTCAAGGAGGATATGGAGGCCTACCTGGCCCGGGAAGTCCTTCCCTACAACCCCGACGCCTGGATCGACAAAACCAAAACCAAACTAGGCTACGAAATCCCCTTCACCCGCACCTTCTACGTCTATCAAAAACTAGAAAAGGCCACCCAGATCGCCGACCGCATCAAAACCCGTGAGAAAAGCCTCATGGAGAAGCTCAACGCTCTCTTCGGAAAGGAACCGTGAC
>JAEDMH010000050.1 GCA_016303095.1 Lentisphaeria bacterium
AAAAGGAGGCAGGGAAAACAAAAAGGGGTTAGCATTCCTCAGGGGAGAGGAGCCGGAAGGCGTCCACATCCACCAGGCCCCGGTCCGTGAGTTTCAGATGGGGGATGACGGCAAGGGGGAGGAAGGCCAATTGGAGGAAGGGGTCCCGGAGGGAGCATCCCAGCTCTCGGGCGGCCTGGTGGAGTTTTCGCAGACGATTTGCCAGGACGGGCCCCTCCTCCTGGCTCATGAGGCCCGCCACAGGCAGGGGAAGGAGAAGGCAGGAGCCATCGGCGTCCACCACCGCAAAGCCGCCTTGGCTCTCCCGCAGGGCATTCACGGCTTGGCTCATGGCCTGGGGCGAAGTGCCCACCACACAGAGATTGTGGCCGTCATGGCCCACGCTGGAGGCCAGGGCACCGGCACGAAGTCCGAAGCCCCGCACCAGGCCTCGCCCCACATTCCCGTTTTTGCCATGGCGTTCCACCACGGCCACGGGCAGCACATCGGGGGCATCCACGGGAAGGGAGAGGCGCTCCGTCAGCAGAGAGCCATCGGCCATGCCCATGACGGGATGGAGGCGTCCATCCCGAGGGAGCAGGGGAAAATCCTCTGGCGTCATGGGGCGGCACCGGACGGAGTGGAGGAAGGGCTCCTCCGAGGGGAACGTTGCTCCCTCCTCCGCCAAATCCAACTCTTCCCGGGGAACGCCCCCCACCAGCACCCGCTGGATGCGACACTCCTCCAGATCGGAGAGGAGAAGAATATCCCCTCGCCGGCCTGGAGCGACGAGCCCACGGTCCGTCAACCCCATTCCCCGGGCGGCGGAATCGCTGGCCACCCGATAGGCCACCAAGGGAGAGACTCCCGCCTGGATGGCCCGGCGCACCATGGCGTCCAAGTGCTCCCCTTCCTCCATGTCCAGGGGGTTGCGGTCATCGGTGCAGAAGGCAAGTTGATAGGAGTTCTCCAAGGTCATCAACGGCAGGAGGGCCTCCAAGTTTCGGGCGGCGCTTCCCTCCCGAATCAACACCTGGATCCCCCGGCGGAGCTTTTCCCGGGCTTCCGGGAGGCTGGAGCATTCGTGGTCGTTGCGGACGCCCACGGAGAGATAGGCATTCAAGGCTTCGCCGGAGACCATGGGGCAATGTCCATCCACAAAGGGGTCTCCTTCCAATTTGGCCAGCACTTCCGGATCCTGGAAGAGGACGCCAGGCACATTCATGAATTCTCCCAGTCCCAGGCCGGGATCTCTTTCCCGCCAGCGTTTCAGGCACGGGGCCTCCACAGCGGCCCCGCTGGTTTCCAGGGTGGTGGCCGGCACGCAGGAAGCAAGGCGGACCACCAGAGACATCTTCAAGGCCTGGGCGGCCTGGAGATAGTAGGCGAAGGCGGCCTCCCCCGCCACATTGGCCAGCTCATGGGGATCGCAGACTGCGGTCGTCACCCCGTGGGCCGTCACCATACGCTCATACTGCCGGGGGGTCATCAGGGAGGATTCCAAATGCATATGGGCATCCACAAATCCGGGCACCGCAATCAAGCCCTCCCCGGAAATCACCTCCTCTCCCTCATAGCCGGGCCCCACCGCCGCAATCCATCCCTGGGAATCCAGGGCAATATCCGTATCTTCCTCCCATTCCCCTGTGGTCAAGTGAAAGACCCGCACCCTCCGAATCACCCGAGCGGCCGGCTTCCGCTTCATGGCAACCTGAATACGCTCCGCAATGGACATCACAAGAAAGAAAATGGGAAAGGACTCTCCCTGCGCCCCCCACCTTCGTTATCCGAAAACGGAAGAAAGGCAGGGGAAGGGAGGGAGAAAGGGAGGCAGGAGGAAAGAACCGGGGGAAAGGGAGGAGAAAAATGTGGTTTAACATAGCACATGTTCCTCCTTTCCGTTCTTTTCCCCCTCCTTACTTTCCTCCCCCCAGCTCGATTCGGGAAAGAAAGACTACGGTACGCCCCGTTTTTCCCCTTCCCCCCTTGCCTCTCTTCCTATGCCCACCTCCCCTTCCTCCTTTTCCTCCCGCCCTCCCCGCGTCCTGGTCTATCTGGGAGCCACCCTCCCTCCCGATCCCAGCTACGGAGAAGCTGTGCAGGAGCTGGGGAAATCCCTCGTCCAGCGGGGGGCCACCCTGGTCTTCGGGGGCTCCCGGGAAGGGACCATGACCATCCTGGCGGACACCGTCCTCCAGGGAGGCGGCCAGGTCATCGGCGTCTTTCCCCAGAGCCTCCCTCCCGAATTTCTCTATCCCGGCCTCACCCAGACCATCGTCACCCCGGACATCTCCCAGCGGAAGGTGAAGATGCTGGAATTGGCGGATGTGGTGATCGCCATGCCCGGAAGCTACGGAACCTGGGATGAGCTCTTCGACGCCTTGGAGCGGCAGAAGGTGGAGCGCCTCCACGGACGCCCCGTCAAGCCCGTGGGCCTGCTCAATCTCCACGGATTCTACGATGGCATCCTCGTCCTCCTCCAGCGGGCCCAGAAGGAGGGCTTCACCACCGAGGAATATGCCGACCTTCTGGCGGAAGCCCCCACCGTCCCCGCCCTCCTGGACAAGCTGCTGGGCTAGAGAGACCGCCTCACTCTTCTGCGGGCGGGGTGCATTGGGCCAGGGCAAAGCTCTCCCCGGTGGGACAGTTGTTGCCCCCCAGCACCCGGGCTACGCCCTCCCGAAGTTCCACCACAACCTCGCATTCGCACTCGCATCCACTGCAGCGGATGGTTCTGCGCTCCTCTCCCCATGGTTCCAGACTCGGCTCCATAGCTATTCCCCTCCCTCCTCTTTGGGAACAGAAGCCCCCCTCGGTTCCCTCATCCCCCAGCTGAGACGATATTCGCTGGGGCTGGCCCCAAAGTATTTGCGAAAGACCACGCTGAAGTAGTTGCTGTCCTGGAACCCGCACTGGGCGGCGATTTCCGCAATGCTCAGGTTTCGATATTTCAGACAGGCCTCCGCCTCCACCAGCCGCTGCTCCGTCAACAGCTCCTTGAAGGTCTTTCCGGTCACAGACTTCAAGAGAGCGCTCAAGTAGTTCGGCGTGACCTGGCAGGCCTCCGCCACATCCTGCAGATGAAGATTCTCCCGGTAGCGCAGGGCGATGAGATTCTTCACAATGCCGCAATACCTCTGCTTCACATGCTGCTTGGCATCCGCCAGAAAGGCCTCCTCCGCCAACTGCAGCTCGTAGGTCAGAAACTGGGCGAAGAAGCGCCCCGCCGCCTGCAAGGCAGCTACCTTCTCCGGCGAAAAGGGGGGCAGAGAAGCCCCCGTATAGTGGCGGGACATCTGACGCCAGCGGAAATGGTCCCCCTTGGCATAGGTCCCCAGATACAGCACCGCCGCCAACTCCCCGTGAAAGAGGATCGGCTGAACCCACTCCCACACCCCATAGGGACAACACCCCCCAAAGGGACGCCCATGACGGGCCAGACGAAGGGTGCGATGCTTGTTCACCGCACAGGAATGATTCCGGTCCCTCCCCTTGATGAAACGGCAGTAGTCATGGTTGTGCAAAGTCCGATGATTGGGAAAGGAAAGACGGGGAGACTGCCGAAACAACTCGTGTATCGGCTCCAAACTCAGGGAACACCCCAGACGATTCTCCCAATGCAGCAAAAGCTCCTCTATGGTCATCCCACGTCCTCCACATGCCCCAAACATCCACTGCTTTTCTACAATTTACCCGACAAAAAATTTTTTCCCACGGTGAAAAGAGGAGGGAAAAAGGGGGCTGAGCCCCCTGTGTTCCCCTGTCCAAAATCGTATATAATTTAAGATAATTTCTCCCAAACATCCATCAGAGAACGTATTTTTTTCATATCTCCTATTGGGTTTTCCCTCAATGTTGCTATACTTTGACACGACAGCGTTCCCGTTCTCGCCTTTCACCTGCCTTCCCTTCCTTTTTCCCCCACATTGGAGATTCCCATGAAAAGAGCCTTCACCCTGATTGAACTACTTGTGGTCATCGCCATCATCGCCATTCTGGCGGCCATGCTGCTGCCCGCCCTCTCCAAGGCCCGGAGCAAAGCCCGAAGCATCTCCTGCATCAACAACCTGAAGCAGCTGGGACTGGCCATTGAGTTCTATTGCAACGACAATGACGACTACATGTTCAGCATGTTGGACAACAACTGGGCGGCGGCAGGCGGCCGTTGCTGGCCGGATCGCCTGACGGAGATGCAATACATCCCCGGCACCAACATCCTGGTTTGTCCCTCCGCCCCGCCCACCACTGGCTTGGAGCTGGTTCCCAGCAAGATTGCCGATCTAGCCCAGCGCTACAACAACCAGAAGAAGGTCTCCTTGGGCTTGAACCTCTATACCTGGGGCTACTTCAACAACCATCCCGCTGGGCCCACCGCCAAACGAGGCGCCATCTTGAACATGAAATACAGCCCCGAACTCATCATGATGGCGGACACCACCCCCGCCGGAGACGGCAACATGGTGGACGATATCGGCTTCGGCTACGTCCATGCCAATCAACCGGTGGTGGACAATCTTCCCTTCGCCAAGGGATACTACCGTCTCCACTTCCGTCATGAAGGGACCATCAACTTCCTGGCCATCGACGGCCATGCCGCCAGCTCCCGCTATCTCGCCCCCTGGCCCAACACGGAATGGCTGCAACGCCACACCCGCCCCTACTACTACAACGGAAAATACAACTCCGACCTGTAATCCTTCTAGCCTACCCTACCCCGGAGTCCTGCCATGCCCCGCCCCCTCCTCCTTTGCTGCCTGCTCCTCTTGGCTGTCTCCTTCCCTGGCCTCGCCCGGGAGAAGCTGCTTCTCTATGAAGACGGAAAGAGTGCCTACGCCATCGTCCTGCCGGAGCGTCCCACGGAGGAGGAGGAGTGGGTGGCCGGGGAGTTGCAGGAGGCCTTCCGTCGCATGACGGGGGTGGAGCTGCCTCGGCTTCCCTATTCCCAGAGGCGTTCTCCGGCCTTTTACCTTGGCTGGACGCCTCGGACGGAGGAGGTATTGGGGGCCACGGCCCAGTCGATGGCCCGGGATCAGATTCGTTTGAAGAGCACGGAGGCGGGGGACATTTTCCTGACGGGGAATCCGGTCTTCGGCATCCGCTATGCTCTCTATCAATTCTTGGAAGATTCTCTGGGCATCCGCTGGTGGGGATGGGAGGAAGAATCCATCCCCCATCCCCAGCGCATTCTCCTCCCCCCGTTGGACGTGGACCATACCCCGCCCTTCCTGGAGCGCACCCCCACCGCCAGCTCCCTCTTCGAATCCTCCAATACCTTCTGCCACAAGATGCGGGTCAATCCCATGCTGGCCAAGGACACCTCCCCCCGCGCCATCCACACCTTCTGGGAACGAAGCCATACCCTGGAGCGACTCCTCCCCGACGCCAACACCCTGAAACGCTATCCCGGGCTCTATGATCCCCAAAACCCGCCTCCCACCAAACCGGAGTTCTACGCCTGGCGGGATGGGCGCCGCCTGGGAGCCGACAGCCAGCCTTGCCTGACCAATCCGGACGTCCTCCTGCAGGTCACGGAAAATCTCAAGTACCTCCTTCGAAAAGAGATGCCAAACTGCGACGTCGTGTGGGTCACCCAAAATGACAACACAGAAGTCTGCCAATGTCCCCGATGTCTGGAGGCGGTGGAGCGCCTGGGAAACCGGTCGGATCTGAACATCGACTTCGTGAACCGTCTGGCGGAAGCGCTTCAGGAAGAGTTTCCCGGCATCGCCGTGGAGACCTTTGCCTACCAATTCACCCTGGAGCCCCCCAAAAGCATCCGCCCCAGCGACCATGTGCATGTCCGGGTATGCCTCATTGAGGCTTCCAACGCCCATCCCCTCACTCATCCCTTCAATCGTCCCTACCGGGAGGCCTTGGAGGGTTGGACGGCCCTTTCCTCCCATGTGAACGTCTGGCATTACACAGTGAACTTCACCAACCTGGGGCTCTGCCATCCCGCCATGGAGGCCATTCCCCAGGACATCCGCCTCTTCCAGCAGCTCCACGTCCAGAAGGTCCTCACCCAGGACAGCTCCGACGTGGGAGAGTTCGGCTGGTTCACCCCCTACCGTCAGAGCCTCATCGCCCACTGTCTCTGGGATCCCCAAATGGATCCGGAAGCCTTCACCCAGGATTTCTTCCAGGGCTACTATGGGCCGGCGGCCCCGCCCCTTCTGGCCTTGCTCAAGTTGTTCCAGGAAGCCGCCGCCTCCTCCTCCTGGCCCATGCCCTGCTATATGCTGGACACCGGGCGTTGGCTGACCCCGGAGTTGCTCCAGGAGGGAGAGGCTCTGGTGGCCCGGGCCATGGCTCTGGCCCAGGCCTCGGGCAACCCGGACTACCTCCGGCGCGTCTCCGTGGTGAAGACGGGGATGGCGTGGACCCGCCTCTGGCGCTCGGAAAACAGCTGGCTGGGCACCGTCACCCGGCACTCCCCCCTGGTTCCCCTCCCGGAGGTGGAGACCCGCTTCCAGGAATTGGAGCAAGGCCTGCAACAGGTCAGAAGAACCCCCGCCTGGAAGTATCAGTATACCCGGGAGGGCGTCCGCCTGGACGCCCATCTCCGCCAACTCCGCCAGCGTCTTGCTCCGGAAGCCCCCCACCGAAATCTGCCACCCCTGTTGGCCCAAACCCGCCCCCAGGATCTGGTGGTCATCCCCCGGGAAGCCTACCAGATTTCCCCCGCCACCTATGTCAACGACGCCAAGGCCCCCGTCCCCCACTCCTCCGTGCGCCTTCCCACCACCGGCTATTCCTGGTGCCTCCGGGTCGATCTCCCCGCCATCCCCCAGGCAGGAACCTGGGAGGCCTTCGCCGAAGTGCGCCTCCCGGACGCCGTCACCTCCCCTCAGGGCATCGCCGCCATGACCGGATTCTACACCTACGGCACCAACTTCGCCGAAGTCAGCCGGGTTCCCCTTCCCGCCGCCGCCCTATCCCGGGAGGCCTACCGTCTCATCTCCCTGGGAACCATCGACTTCCACAGGGACTACCAAATTTATTTCTCCGGATGGGGAAACTCCACGGTCCCGGAACTCCTCCTGGGACGACTCTTCCTGCGCCACCTCCCCTAATTTCCCATGACTCCCTTCCGCCTCCTCCTTCTCTTCCTGGCCACCATGACCCTCTCCGCCCGGGAAATCACAGGCACTGTCTGGCTGGATGCCGACCAAGACGGACTCCTCTCCCCCCATGACCGCCCCCTAGCCGGCATCCTGGTCAGCGACGGGACCCACTTTGCCACAACCGATGCCCAGGGGCAGTACCGCCTTTCTCTCTCCCCTAAAGCCACCACCCTCTATGTGCACCGCACGGCCCAATACCAGGCGGACGCCCAGGACTTCTGGCGGAAAATCATTCCCCAGCGTTCCCGCTACGACTTCCTCCTGGAGGAGGCTCCTCCCCTCCCTGGGGAAGAGCTCACCTTTCTCCTGCTGGGAGACTCGGAAACCCTGGAAATGGAGTTTGTCCCGGAATTGAGGAAGCAGATTTCCGCCATTTCGGGAGCCGCCATGGTGGTGATGGCGGGGGACATGGGCAACGGGAACGAGGAATGCCTCTGGGAGCATCGCCGTGCCCTCACCCGGAAGCATCTGGGGGCTCCCGTGGCCTTTGCGTGCGGCAATCACGATGTGGACTTTCGGGGAAAGGGGGGCGCGGGGGAGGCCTGCCCCTACCAGACAGTCTTCGGTCCCTGGTGGTATTCTCTGGAGATGGGAGACTATCTCTTGGTGGCCCTCCCCATCTACAACAGCTGGGGCGCCCCCCTGATGTATGACATGCTGGACTGCGGAGACTGGCTCAAGGAACTGTGCCGACTCTTCCCGGACAAGAAGAAGATCCTCCTGTGCCACGATTTGCCCGATCTGTCGGGCTGGGCCATGAAGACCCGGAGTGCCCCCGTGGACTTCGACCAGGAGGGGTTTGTCTGCGCCCTCTACGCCCACAAGCACATGGACATCGTGAGGAAGTATCCCTCGGGGCGCATGGCCTTCTCCGTGGCTCCCCCCAACAAGGGCGGCGCCGGATGCTTCGCCCCCGCCTTCCGCACGGTCACCCTTCGGGGAAGCACCAATTCCCTGGACAGCCAGCTCTGGCACCCGACCCTCAGAAACCATCTCCACCTGCTCCCCCTCCCCGATGGCACCCTCTGGGCCACCCTCCACCACGGGGGAGACCCCATCCGCACGGCCACGGTCCAGACAGAGGCAGAAGAGATTTCTCTGGCGCAAGTGGGACCCATGAGCTGGAAGGGACACCTGACAGGCCCCCTCCCCGCGTCCTTGACCCTCACCGCCTCCACCGCCTCGGGAGAACCGCTCTCCCGGACATTCACTCCTGCCTCCAACCTCCTCTCCCCCCGCTGGCTGACCCAACTTCCCGGCGGCACGGCCATGTGCGCCATGAAAATGGTGGGAAGGCTTTTGATCGTGGGCGTCTCCGACGATGCCAATGCCCAACAGGGAGGCCTCTATGCCCTGGATCCCCACACAGGAGAAATTCAATGGCGCTTCCTCACCGGCTATGGGATCCGCAACGACTTCGCCACCGATGGCCGTTCTCTCTACGCCATCGACACCAGGGCCAATCTCTATGCCCTGGACGCCTCCACAGGAGAACTCCTCTGGCAAAATCTCTCCGACCCACAAATCGTCTCCCCCGCCGCCTCCGCGCTCCTCTGCCATGACGGCATCGTGGTGGGCGGATATGGACGGCATCTCCGGGGCGTCTCCGCCGCCACCGGGGAAACCCTCTGGAAAAACACTCACTGGAAGGTGGAGGAACGCACGCCCGCCGAGGATAAACTCACCCTGGTGGACGACCATTCCTTCCTCGTCCTCTCCCGACTCAACGGACTCTACCGCCAAGATCTCCATACCGGAAAAGTCCTCTGGCTTTTCCCCAAACTCTTCCTCAACGGCACCCCCCTGGTGGTCGGAGAGGGACAGATCCTGGTGGCCGGCGCCAATGTCCTCTACCGGCTGGACGGGGAGACGGGACGCCTGCTGGCCGAACACAAGGGGATCCCCTGCCAGGCCATGACCGCCCCCATGGTTCTCCTGCCCCAGGGAATCCTCCTCCTCTCCTCCCATACCCAGGGCCTGACCGCCTACCAAAGCCAGACCATGACCCAACTCTGGCGCTTCCTCCCGGGCAACGCCCTGCTGCCCACAGGGGACTACGTTACGGGACACCCCGCCTCCCTCGCCGCTCCGCCCCTGCCGGACGGAGAAAGCTCCTATGTGGCCGGCAACGATGGCGCCCTCTACCGGGTCCACCACGCCACAGGCCAGAGCAAAAAGCTCTTCCAGGGCGGCGCTCCCTTCCTCAATCCCCCCCTCCTCCAGGACGGACTCCTCTTCCTCGCCGACAGCGAAGGGCGGGTCATGGCCTTCCCCCTCCTCCCGTAACTCTTTCCTCCTCCCCCTTTTTTCCCAATCCTCATGGAAGCATCGTCGAAAATCATCGCCGCAGACTTTATTGTCGTGGGGGGGGGCATGGCGGGCGTTTGCGCTGCCGTGGCCGCCGCCCGCAACGGGGCCAAGACAATCCTGGTGCAGGATCGTCCCATGGCGGGAGGCAATGCCTCCAGCGAGATCCGGATGTGGATTTGCGGTTCCCGGTGTCCGGAATTTGCGGAAGGAGGCCTGCTAGAAGAGGTGAAGCTGGCCAACTACTACTACAATCCCACCCTGAAATACACCCTCTGGGACCATGTCCTCCGGGATTTTCTGGAGCGGGAGCCCAATCTGCAATGCTATTTCAACACCTCCATTCGGGATGCCCGTGTCCAGAACGGACGCATTGAGGAGGTCATCGGCTGGGGCCTCACCGACTACACGACCTACCATTTCCAGGCCCCTCTCTTCGCCGATTGCTCCGGAGATTCCATCCTCGCCCTCCCCTCCGGCGCAGAATTCCGCCATGGACGGGAAGCCAAGGACGCCTTTCAGGAACCTTGGGGGCTCGCCCAGGCAGACACCCAAACCATGGGCAGCTCCATCCTGCTCCAGTTGCGAAAAACCGGCGACGACCGTCCCTTCCATGCTCCCTCCTGGGCCTACCACTACACCGACGATACCATTCCCCGAAAGGAACTGGCCCAGCCCGGAGACAACTTCTGGTGGCTGGAATTTGGAGGCGAGCTGGACACCATCCGGGACAGCCGGGAAATCAACCGGGAACTGACCCGCATCGCCTTGGGATACTGGGAATACATCAAGAATCATCCCGACGGGCGAGGCAAGGGGTGGGCCCTGGATTGGGTGGGCTCCCTGCCGGGAAAGCGGGAGAGCCGACGCTATGTGGGGGACTATGTCCTCACCCAGAACGACACTTTGGCGGGCCGACATTTCCAGGATGTGGTGGCCTACGGAGCCTGGCTGGTGGACGAACATCCCCCCCGGGCGATTTACCACACGGGGGAACCCAACCGAACCCAGGAGCTGGCGCCCGGATACCACATCCCCTACCGATGCCTCTATTCCCATAACGTGGAAAATCTCCTTTTCGCCGGCAGAAACATCTCCGTTTCCCATCTGGCCCTCTCCTCCGTCCGGGTCATGGCCACCTGCGCTACCCTGGGCCAGGCCGTCGGCACCGCCGCCGCCTTGGCCGTCCGACACCACTGCACCCCCAGGGATGTGGGGCAACTTCATGGAAAGGAATTGCAGCAGACCCTGATGCTCCAAGACCAATTCCTTCCTGGCCTCGCCCGGAAAAATCCCCTGGTTCAAGCAGCACAATACGATGCTCCCGCTTTGGCGGATGGCGTGGAGCGCCCAGACGCCAAAGGCACCGCCCCCCATTCCCTCCTCCTTCGCCAAGGGGAACACACCTCCCTCCATTTCCCCCGCCCCACCACCATCCACGGAATCCGCCTGGTCTGGGACAGCAACTTCCAAGACCCCAAACGAATGCGCTTCGATGAAGGAGAGGAGCTGCGGGGCATTCTTCCCGATTCCCTGGGAAAGGCCTTCACCGTGGAGGCCAAGGTCAACCACTCCTGGCAGACCCTATGTCAGAGCCGGGACAACTTCCAGCGACTCCTCCTCCTCTCCCTGCCTCCCCGGGAAATCACCGATCTCCGTCTGACCCTCCAGGAGGAACGCACCCCGGGAAATCCCGCCCGACTCTTCTCCCTGGAAGTCCTGTGAGCGCAAAGGAGAACCGGAAAACGGATTCCCCAGAATGCCCGCAGGGGCCATGGGACTCCCCTCTACTCTATCCGCCCCCTATTTCCCCAGAGAAGAAATCTCTCCCCAAAGCGGGGTTGCGCCCCCCTGGGATTGGACGCCTAGGAGGATAAAGACTATCTTATTCCCCGGTGACGGAAGAACATCCCGCCAGGGTGCCCCCGGGCTTTGCCCGCTCTTTTTTAGAAAAAGTTACAACATCTTCATTATCAAGGATTTACAAACATGACCAAAATCACCTTCCTGGGTGCGGGAAGCACGGTGTTCTGCCGCAATGTCCTAGGGGACTGCATGTGTCGGGAATCCCTGCGGGACGCGGAGATTGCGCTCTACGACATTGACCGGGTGCGTCTTCAGGAATCCAAGGCCATCCTGGAGAAGATGAACAGCACTTTCAACCAGGGGCGGGCGAAGATTCGTTGCTATCTGGGGGTGGAGAACCGGAAGAAGGCGTTGGCCCATGCGGATTTTGCGGTGAACGCCATTCAGGTCGGGGGCTATGAGCCCTCCACGGTCATTGACTTCGAGATTCCCAAGAAATTTGGGCTTCAGCAGACCATTGGGGACACCCTGGGCATTGGGGGCATCTTCCGGGCCTTGCGCACCATTCCCGTGATGATGGACTTTGCCCGGGACATGGAGGAGGTCTGTCCGGACGCCTGGTTCCTGAACTACACCAACCCCATGGCCATGCTCACCGGGGCCATGCTGCAAAACACGGCGGTAAAGACCGTGGGGCTCTGCCATAGCGTCCAAATCTGCGGATGTTCCCTCCTCCTCTCCCTGGGGCTGATGACCGAGGAGGAGGCCAAGAAGGGGGAGTGGTGCGACGAGCCCCTGGGCATCCGCAGCCGCATCGCCGGCATTAACCATCAAGCCTGGCTGCTGGAAATCTCCCGGGGCGGCAAGGATCTTTATCCTCAGATCCGGAAGCTGGCCCGCCAGGTGGTCAAGAAGAGCCGGGGCCACTTGGAGCACCCCGAGGTCTGCGGCGCCAATCTGGTTCGCCTGGAAATGCTCAACCGCTTCGGATATTACCTGACGGAGTCCAGCGAACACACCGCCGAATACACTCCCTACTGGATCAAGAAAAACTATCCCCAGCTCATCCGGGAATATGGCATCCCCCTGGATGAATATCCCCGGCGCTGCATCCGCCAAATCGAGGATTGGAAGAAGGAATACCAGAGCTTGAAGGAAAAGAGCGCCCTGGAACACCACCTCAGCCGGGAATACGCCTCCGCCATCATGGACTCCATCCTCACCGACACTCCTCGGCAAATCGGGGGCAATGTGCTGAACCGGGGATTCATCCCCAATCTGGTCCCCGACGCCGTGGTGGAGGTGCCCTGCCTGGTGAACGCCCAGGGCATCCACGGAACCTACGTCGGCCCCCTCCCCGTCCAATGCGCCGCAGTGAACATGACCAACATCAATGTCCAGCTGATGACCATTGAGGCGGCCCGCACCTTGAAGAAAGAGAATGTCTACCAGGCCGCCATGCTGGATCCCCACTGCGCCGCAGAACTCAGCATGGACGACATCGTGAAGATGTGCGACGCCCTCATCCAGGCCCACGGCGACATGCTCCCCGCATTCCACTAACCCTTCCCCCCCACCCATGCGCAATCCCTTCCTTGACCTGCCCCGGCACGTGGGCCCTCTCCATTCTTCCCCCATCCTCCACCGATATGAGGGAAACCCCATCCTCAGCCGAAAGGATGTCCCCTACCCCGCCACTTACGTCTTCAACGCCGGCGTGACCCGCTTCCAGGGGCAATACGTCATCGCTCCCCGGGTGGATCATTTCAAGGAGGACTTCTCCATGCCCGCCCTTAACATGGGGACGGGATTGGGCTTCAGCCAGGACGGGATTCATTTCGAGATGCTGCCGGGCCTGGTGCGGGTGCACTACGGCGACACCGTCCTTCCCTGGCTGGTGGATGCCCGGCTCACCGCCTTGGAGGACCACCTCTACCTGACCTTCTGCTTCGAGAACCAGCACTCCGAACGCCCCGGCATCGCCCGCTGGCGGGGAGAGGGGCTGGATTTCGACGTGGTGAATCTGGGCATCCCCCAGCAGCGGAACATGGTCCTCTTCCCGGAAAAGATCCAGGGGAAATACATGCGGCTGGAACGTCCCTCCAACCAGTGGGGAAATCCCTTCCACATCTGGTACGCCTTCTCCCCCGACCTGAAATACTGGGGGGAGCAGGATCTCTTCCTGGGCTGCGAGGATGTCCCCTGGGCCAATGCCAAAATCGGGGCCGGGGCGCCCCCCCTGCGCACCCCCAAAGGATGGCTCCTCATCTTCCATGCCGTGGATGTGGATCCCGACCGGGTGGACATCCTCCCCGGCAACCGGAAGTGGTCCAAGCGATACACCTCCGGCGCCGCCCTCTTCTCCCTGGAGGATCCCACGAAGCTGGTGGCCATCACCAAGGAACCCCTCCTGGTCGCCGAAACGGAATACGAGAACGAATTGCCGGATCTGTGGGTGAAGAACACCATCTTCCCCTGCGGCGCAGTGCTGGAGGACGATCAGGAAACTCTCCGCATCTACTACGGCGCCGGAGACAGCTCCACTTGCCTGGCCACCACCACTCTCTCGCAACTTTGGACCGTCATGACCCCCGCCCACCGCATGGCGGACAAGGCCGTGGTCCCCTTCCGCATCGAGGAATGGAACGGGAAATAGTCCCTCCCCTCACCACCCTGCAAAAGAAAACCTCCCCCTCTCTTCCCTCACTCCTATGGTCTATCTCCCTGTTGCCGTCCAGCTCTACTCCGTCCGCAAAGACCTGGCAGAAAATCCCCTGGCCAATCTGAAAGCCCTGAAGGCCATGGGCTATGAAGGAGTGGAGTTCGCCGGCGCCCCCGCCTACTCCCCCGACTTCTACGCCGCCCTCCTCAAGGAATCCGGCCTGGTCTGCTGCGGCTGGCACATGAGCCCCGCGGACTTCTCCGAGGAAAACTTCCTGCGCACGGTCCGCCTCTGCCTGACCGTGGGGGCCACCACCCCTGTCCTCCCCTGGCTCCCCGCCAAAACCCTGGCCGAATGGAAGGAGCAGGTCCAATGGATGAACCAGGTGGCGGAAAAGCTGGCCCACTACGGAATGCGCATCGGATACCACTGCCACCACGCCGATTTCCAGCCCCTGGAAAACGGAGAAACACCCTGGCATCTCCTCTTCCAGGAATCCTCCCCCAGGGTGCTGGCCCAGCTGGACACCGGAAATGCCATGGAAGCCGGCGCCAAAGTCATGGAGGAATTGCCACGACTCGCCGGACGATGCCGCTCCGTCCACGCCAAACCTTATCACTGCACCAAAGGATTCGATCCCGTCATCGGTGAGGATGACTGCCCCTGGCAGGAGGTGATCCAACATTGCCGAAACAGCCAGGAAACCGACTGGCTCGTGGTGGAATACGAATCCCCTGCCCTCCCCGCCATGGAAGGCGTCCAAAAATGCCTCCAGGGACTCCGCAAGTTCCTGGAAGCATAGACGCGGAAGACACGGAGGGGGAAAACACGGAAGACACGGAGATAAAACAGGTCGGACACGGAAGGCCCGGCAAGCCGGGCACACGGAAGCCACGGAGAGGGCAG
>JAEDMH010000185.1 GCA_016303095.1 Lentisphaeria bacterium
GCCCCCCCCCCCCCAATAGGATCCGAACCCCGCGGGGGTCGGCGGGGAGATTCCGGCCGGGAACCCATGGGGGTGGATTTTTTCCCCCGCCAGATTTCCTTGTCCTGGTTTTCTCCCGTTTATTTCAGGGTGACGGGGATTTCGGCGAAGAGCTGGGATTGTCCGTTGGCCAGGAGGAGTTTGACGGGGCCGGGTTCGGCGACGAAGGTGTTTTCCTGGGGGGCGAAGAAGGCGAAGTCCCGCCATCCCAGGGTGAGCTGGAAGGGGGCTTCCTCTCCCGGGGACAGGGGGAGTTTGGTGAAGTTCCGGAGGACCTTCAGGGGGCGCTGTTCCCGCTGACATTCCGGCTGGGAGACATAGAGCTGCACCAGGGCCTGGCCCGGGAGGGCGCCGGTGTTCCGCACTTTTCCTGTGACGGTGAGGGTTAGGGACTTGTCGGCCAGGGAGCCGGAGAGGGTCGCCTGGCTGTCGGCTTCGTAGGCGAACTGGGTGTAGCTGAGGCCATAGCCGAAGGGGAAGCGGGGGGCGATTCCCGCCCGGTCAAAGTGGCGGTAGCCGATGAAGATGCCTTCGTCGTATCGGACATAGGGGGTGTTGCCCTCCCGGACGCCGGGATAGTTGCCGTTGGCATGGCAGGCGTAGTGAGAGAGTTCCTTTCCCCAGGTGAAGGGGAGGTGGCCCTCCGGGGTGGCGGCTCCCGTCAGGATGTCCACCAGGACATCTCCGCATTCCTGTCCGGGATACCAGAGATCCAGCAGGGCGCCGACGGCGGCGAACCAGGGTTCCACATTCATGACGGAGCCCCCCATCAGGGCCACGATCACCCTGGGATTGACCTTGGCCAGCGCGGCCAGGAATGGGGATTGTCCCTCGGGCAGTTCCAGGGAGGGGATATCCGCATCCTTCACATCGCCCCAGCCGATGCCTTCCCGGTCGTAGTGGTGGTTGCTGCCTCCCACATAGAGCACAACGTCGGCCCGGGCGGCGGCCTCCAGGGCCTCCTGCTGCAGAGCCTTTTCGTCCTTCCGCAGAAGCACTTTGCATTCGCAGGCCTCTTCGGGGACATTGTGGTATCCCAGGATTTCCAGGGTGTAGGTGTGTCCGGCTTTCACCTGGACATCGGCGGAGTTGTCCATCAGCCCGGTCTGGGTGCCGTCCAGCAGGCATGTTCCATCCAGGGAGAGGGTGGCGCCGGCCAGTCGGGAGGCCAGCAGCCCCAGGTGCCAGAGGGTGTCCCGGGCGGGGGTGAATTTTGCGCGGACCCGGAGGAAGTAGTTCCGGTTGAGGAGGATTTCGGGAGTGGATTCCAGGCCGGCCGCCAGGGCCACGCCGAAGTAGAGGGAGAGGGATTTCCGGGGCAGGGTCAGGAAAGGGGCCTTTCCCGCCGCCAGGGCCTGGGCATCCTCGTAGAATTCGCAGAGGCAATCCTGCACTAGCTCTTCCGGGAAGTCCTGGGCATCCCGGAAGAGGACGCCCGGGGCGTATTCCAGGGTGCACTGGTCTCCCAGACGGGCCTGGAGGGCTTCCCGGACGGTGGTCTCATGCCGGGGATGGACGGCGCCGCTGCCGCCGCTGTGCAGCAGATCCCGGTGGTGATGGAACTCGGCGGTGGGACCGCAGAGGAGAATCCGCATGCCAGGACGCACCGTCAAGGGGAGGAGTCCGTCGTTCTTCAGGAGGGTGGAGGCTTCGCAGGCGATGGCCCGGGCGGTCTTACCATGGGCCTCGGTGGCCACCTGTCCCTTGGTGACATCCCGGTGTGCCGTGACCCGGAAAATCAGGCGCAGCACCCGGCGCACATGGTCGTCCAGCTCTTCGGGAGTGATTTTCAGGCAGGACAGCTGATCCCACAGGGCGGATTTCATCCAGTTGGAGGGCGCCCCGCCCATTTCCAGATCCAGCCCTCCCCGCAGGGCCTCCATGGCCGCATGGGTGCCGCCCCAGTCGGACACCATGACGCCGTCAAAACCGCATTCATCCTTGCAGAACTCCTGCTGGGTGTAGCGGCATTCCGAGGCATAGCTGCCGTTGATGCGGTTGTAGCTGGACATGATCATCCAGGGATGAGCTTCCCGGATGACGATCTCAAAGGCCTCCAGATATAGTTCCCGGAGGGTTTTCCTGTCACAGCGGCTGTCTCCGGTGGTGCGGCAGATTTCCTGATTGTTCAGGGCCAGATGTTTGGCGGTGGCCGCCACCCCCATGCCCTGGCATCCCTGGACATATCCCGAGGCGATCTTCCCGGCCAGGACGGGATCTTCTCCGTAGTATTCGAAGTTTCTCCCGTTCAGGGGGGTGCGCATGAGGTTGAAGCCGGGGCCCAGGGAGGCGTGGACGCCGGTGGCCAGGGCCTCCTCCCCGATCACCTGTCCGAAGGCCTTGGCCGTCTGGGGATTCCAGGTGGCCGCCAGGGCCATGCCGCAGGGCAGGGCGGTGGTATAGGTGCCGTCCTCCAGCCGGATTCCCTGGGGACCATCGGCGCACATGACCCTGGGGATGTCAAACTCGGGAATCCCTCCGAATTCCATGGTGTTGATCCCGCTGAGAAGGGCAACCTTTTGGCCGAGAGAGAGTTGAGACAGGATTTCTTCGATGCGTTCTTCCATGGAATGCGGGGGGAAGGGGGAAAAGGGGGGGATAAAGACAACGGAAAATATAATGTGCCTTGCCCGGCCCCCTCTCCGGGAGAGCCTCTTCCCCCTGAGGAGAGAGTTGGGGGGAGCAAGGCAAAAAATCCTGGAGCTGGCTTGCAAATTGAAGCCGGGGGAATATCTTAAGCCCGCTTTACGAGCCAGGAGCTGGAGTTGTAGCGCAATTG
>JAEDMH010000051.1 GCA_016303095.1 Lentisphaeria bacterium
AAGCCAGAGCCGCCAAAGCCAGAGCCGCCAAAGCCAGAGCCGCCAAAGCCAGAGCCGCCAAAGCCGTCCAAGCCCAAGAAGCCGGAAGGGAAGAAGCAGCCCTCTTTGGAGGAGCGTCTGCGGGAGGCGAAAGTCACGACGCCCAAGAAGCCGCAGTCCCAGGCTCCCCAGAAGAAGGATTCCTTGGATCGGCGGGTGCAGGAGCGTCTGCGCCAAAGCGAGAGCACCCTCTCCCGTCCCTCCGTCTCCTCCCCGGCTCGCCAGAGCGGCAATCCCAATCCTGGATTGCGGGGGGCGCAGTTGAACGCGTACCAGACGTACATCGTCAGCTGTTTGCAGCCGGCCATGCAGCCCTTGTGGGATCAGCTGGGTCCGGACGGTCTTCGGGGAGCGCCCCGGCCCGTCCAAATCACCCTCACCATTTCTCCCAACGGGAAAGTCCTTTCCGGCTTCATCAGCGACTCCTCCGACTCTGCCCTCATGAACAGCGCCGCCAAGGATTTGCTGGGGAGAATGCAAGGCATGAGCCTTCCTCCTTTTTCCCAAGTGGGGCTTCCCACCACTCAGGGTTCCCTGCAATTTGTGGTGAACCTGGAATGCCGCCTCCAGAACTCCCGTTGACCCTGTCCCCCGGCCCATGCCTCTTTCCTTTCCCATCCAGGAACCCCTCCCTGTCCAGGTGGTGGGACGCTTCCGGGAGGAACTCCTTCCCTTGCTCCAGGAATTCCCCTTCCGCCCCCTCCCCCCGACTTCCCGGGAAACGCCCGCCCTGGTCATCTCCTACGGAGGAGACGGCACCCTCCTGGCCGCCGAACGGGACTTCCCCGGAATCCCCAAGCTCCCTCTCCGGGATCGCTCCCACAATCCCCGGTGCCCCCGACATCAGGAACGGGATTGCCTCCTGGATTTCCTGAAAGGCGCACCCCCAGAATGCTTCCGAAAACTGGAAGGCATCGGCCCAGACGGACAGCGACTCCTGGCCCTGAACGATCTGGTGGTGGCCCGGCACCTCCATCCCCAAGGTGCCATCCGCATCCGCCTCCGGCAAAACGGCGCTCTCCTCCTCCCTCAAGTCATCGCCGACGCCCTGGTTGTCGCAACTCCCTATGGTGCAACGGGTTACTTTAAAAGCATCACCCGGGGCACCTTCCAGCAGGGCATAGGCCTGGCCTTCAGCAACCCGGTGGAGGGAGAATCCTTTGTGATCCTTCCCGGGGAGGCGCGGCTGGAGGTGGAGCTGCTCCGGGGCCCCGCCCTGGTGCAAGCTGGCAACAATCCCCAAAGCTTCTCCCTCCAGGAGGGGGAGCGTCTCCAGGTGCGCCTCTCTCCCGAAACCGCCGTCCTCTATGGCCTGAAGGCCTTCCGGTGCCGGGAATGCCACCGCCTCCGGCAGGACGGGAATCCTCCCCCGGAAGCCTGAGGCGCCCACGGCGCCATTCCTTCTTCCCCGCCCTCTTCCTCCCCCTATGGAAAACTCCTCCTACCTTCCCCTGTTTCTCGCCTGTCTCCAGGGGTATCTCCTGGGCAGCATCCCCTGGGGGCTGCTCATCGGGTTCCTGAACCACGTGGACATCCGGACCAAGGGTTCCAAGAACATCGGCTCCACCAATGTGACCCGGATTTTAGGGGGAGGCTGGGGGAAGATTTGTTTTGTGCTGGATTTTCTCAAGGGGTATTTGGGGGTCTTTCTGGGGGGGTGGATTGCCTCCCAGCTAGGCTGTTCCGCCCTGTCTCTAGCCAAGCTTCTGGGGGGCGGCTTCGCCATTCTGGGGCACATCTATCCCCTTTGGCTGAAGTTCAAGGGAGGCAAGGGCGTGGCCACGGGAGGGGGAGCCGCCCTGGGTCTGGCCTTCTGGCCGGTGGTCCTTGGCCTTCTCCTCTGGATCTTCCTGGAGATCCGCACCGGCGTGGTGGCCATCGCCAGCATCGCCGCCGCCATCGCCGTCCTTTTCTTCTCCCTCCTCTTCCAGCTGGCAGGCTGGGAATCCATTGGCTGGCCGGTGGTGGCCCTCATTGCCGCCATGGTGGCCATCATCATCTACCGGCACAAGGAGAACATCCAAAGACTCCTGGAGGGCAAGGAAAACTCCTTCAAACGCAAGAAGCCCGCCGCTTCCCCCCGGAAGGGCCAATAACCTCTCCCCTGAGATCCCTACCCACCATCCCCAATATGTCCCAAGAACTCCCCCAGTCCAACGCCCCCGAACAGGAGGGCGCCAATGTCATCGCCCTCCGCCGGGCCAAGGTGGAAGCCCTCCGGGCCACAGGAAAGAATCTCTACGGCCACCGGGTGGACGACCTGACCCCCATTCAGGCGGTGCGCGCCGCCCACGGCCAGCCCCCGGAAGAGGGAGCCGCCGAACCCCATGAACCCCTCTATCGCCTGGCCGGCCGACTCATGGCCCGGAGAGTCATGGGAAAATCCCTCTTCGCCAATCTCATGGACGCCTCCGGCAATCTCCAGCTCTATCTCCAGCGCCCGGAGATCGGCGACGAACCCTACGCCGAGTTCAAATCCCTGGATCTGGGAGACATCCTCTTCGTGGAGGGCTATCCCTTCCACACCCGCACCGGCGAACTCTCCCTCCATGTGACCCGCTTCGAGCTGCTGGCCAAAAGCCTCCTCCCCCTCCCCGAAAAGTTCCACGGACTCCAGGACATGGAACAGCGCTACCGCCAGCGCTATCTGGACATGATCTGCAACGAGAACACCCGGAAGACCCTGGCTCTGCGCTCCCGCATCGTCCGGGAATGCCGACAGTTCCTGGACGCCCGGGGATTCATGGAGGTGGAAACCCCCATCCTCCAAACCCTGGCCGGAGGCGCCGCCGCCCGCCCCTTCAAGACCCATTTCAACGCCCTGGACATCCCCATGTATCTCCGCATCGCCCCGGAACTCTATCTCAAGCGCCTCATCGTGGGCGGCTTCGAGAGGGTGTATGAAATCGGGCGGGACTTCCGGAACGAGGGCATGGACCACAAGCACAACCCGGAATTCACGGTCCTGGAGCTCTACCAGGCCTACTCCGACTGCCGGGGCATGATGGAGATCATGGAATCCCTCATCACCACTGTGGCCCAGAACACCATCGGCACCCTCCAAATCCAGGGAGAGGATGGCAACGCCATCGACCTCTCCAGCCCCTGGCGGCGGGTCTCCTTCCACGAGCTGCTGGAGGAGCGCATGGGGGCCGACTGGTGGAGCCTCTCCCTGGAGGAGCAGCAGAAAAAGGCCCGGGCGCTGAATCTGGAGATCACCGACGACATGGACAGCTTCCATGTCTCCCACGAGATCTTCGACCGCCTCATCGAGGAGACCCTCATCCAGCCCACCTTCGTCACCCGCCTCCCCGCCTATCTGGTGCCCCTGGCCAAGCGATGCCCCGACAACCCCGAGCTGGTGGATGTCTTCGAGCTGGAGATTGACGGACGGGAAATGTGCCCGGGATACACCGAGCTCAACGATCCCATGGATCAGCGCTCCCGCTTCAACGCCCAGCTCATCGGACGGGCCGACCAGGAAGGCGAGGTGGAACGGATCGACGAGGATTTCCTCACCGCCCTGGAATACGGCATGCCCCCCACCGGCGGACTGGGCCTGGGCATCGACCGCCTGGTGATGCTCCTCACCGGCGCACGATCCATCCGGGATGTGATTCTCTTCCCCGCCATGCGCCCCAAGGCCTGAGACACCCCCTCATGCCCCTCCAGGAATCCACCATTCTGGACGATCTCACCGCCCCCCAGCGGGAGGCCGTCACCCACCGGGACGGCCCCATGCTGGTGGTGGCAGGCGCCGGCAGCGGCAAGACCCGGGTGGTGACCCGGCGGATCGCCTGGCTCGTCCAGCAGGGAGTCTGGCCCAGCCAGATCCTGGCCATGACCTTCACCAACAAGGCCGCCGGCGAAATGAAGGAACGGGTGGCCGCCCTGGTGGGAGAGGCCCCCGCCAATATCGGCACCTTCCACAGCTGCTGCGCCCGCTTCCTCCGATGGGACCTGGATAAATTGCCGGGGGAAAGAGGGCGGGACTTTGTGATCTACGACACGACGGATCAGAAGGAGGTCATCAAGGAGGTCTTCTCCCGCCATGGGGATCTCCTCAAGGAAGCCCCCAACGAGAAGTTCCGTCCGGGGGATCTGGCCGCCTTCCTCAGCTTCGCCAAGAACCACGCCCTCTCCTACGAGGAGGCGACTGACCTATACTCTGCCACCGTCCTGGACCCGAAGAACCTGGTCCTCCTCAGCCGCAAATACGACGAGGAGCTCTTCCGGAACAACGCCCTGGATTTCGACGATCTCCTCCGCCTCGTGGTGAAGCTCCTCCAGGAAGTGCCCGCCCTCCGGGAAATCTATCACAGCCGCTTCCGCTATCTCCTCGTCGACGAATACCAGGACACCAACCACCTCCAATATCTCCTCATGCGACTGCTCACCAACGAGCAGCAGAATGTCCATGTCACGGGAGACCCGGATCAGTCCATCTACGCCTGGCGGGGCGCCGACTACCGCAACATCCTCTCCTTCACCCAGGACTATCCCCAGGCCAAGGTGGTGAAGCTGGAGCAGAACTACCGCTCCACCCCCAATATCCTGGAGGCGGCCAACGCCCTCATCCGCAACAACGCCGACCGCATCGAAAAGGATCTCTTCACCCAGAATGCCGCCGGAGTCACGGTGCTGGATATGGAGACGGAGAACGACCGGGATGAGGCGGATTGGATCCGGAGCAAGATTGTCAAGCTTCACCAAAAGAAAGGGCTCCCCTGGCGGGATTTCGCCATCCTCTACCGCACCAACGCCCAGTCCCGCATCCTGGAGGAGGCCATGGTGTACAGCAACATTCCCTACCAGCTGCTGGGAGGCCTGCGCTTCTACGAACGGAAAGAGGTGCGGGACTTTCTGGCCCTCCTGCGCCTCATGGCCAATCCCCGGGATTTCCCGGCGTTTCTCCGGATTCTGTCCAACTTTCCCCAGGGAAAGGGGCTGGGGAAGCGGGCGGCGGAGCTCCTCCAGAAGCAAGCGGAGGAGGAGGGGCTCCCCCTGGGAGAGTATCTGATTTCGGAACGCCTCCTCCAACGCCAGAAGGCCGGCTCCGCCAAAGCGGAAAAGCTCCGACAGCTGAGCCTCTGGCTGCGCTCCTTCCTGCCCCTCCCCCAAAGCCCCGTGGACGCGACCCTGGCCAAGGTGGAAGAGGCCACCCAATTCCTGGATCTGCTGGCCACCGACTACACCAAGGACGACGCCACTGCCCGCCAGGAAAATGTGAAAAGCCTCCTGGACAAGGGGGCGGAGTTCACCCGGAGGCATCCCCAGGGCACCCTGAAGGAATTCCTGGCGGAAGTGGCCCTGGTGGCCGACGTGGACAACTGGGACGAGCAGGCGGACCGGGTCCACCTTATGACCCTCCACTCCTCCAAGGGCCTGGAGTTCCCCTGCGTCTTCATCACCGGCGTGGAAGACGGCCTCCTCCCCTTCTACCACGAGGAGGAGCTCGCCGAGGAGGAGCTCGCCGAGGAACGGCGCCTCTTCTACGTGGGACTCACCCGCGCCCAAAGGGCCGTCTTTCTCACCCACGCCAAGGTCCGCATGACCTTCCATTCCTTCATCCGCACCACTCCTTCTCCTTTCCTCAAGGAAATCCCCGGCTCCCTTCGGATGCTACGACGCTATTGGGCCGGAAAGGAATTTCCCCGGCTCCCCAGCTGGAGCTGAGCCTCCCTCCTCGTCGGAACACCCCCGCCCCTTCCCCATGAAAGCACTGGAAATCCCAGGCCCCCAAAGGGCCGTCGGAACCCTCCGGGTGGAGGGAAACAAGAACGCCGCCCTCCCCATGATCGCCGCCGCCCTCCTCACGGAGGAACCGGTGCTCCTCCATGGCGTCCCCGCCATCCTGGATGTGCGCAACATGCTGGCCATCGCCCAGGAGCTGGGAGTGCGGGTCCTGTGGCAGGACGAGGAGAGCGTCCTCCTCCAGGCGGACACCCTGGCCTCCTCCTCCCCCTCCCCCGCCCTCTGCCACGCTCTCCGCACCTCCCTCCTCTTCGCCGGCCCCCTGTCCGTCAGAACCGGGGAGGCCCATCTGCCCCATCCCGGGGGAGATGTCATCGGACGGCGCCGCATCGATCCCCATCTCTACGGTCTGGAACGCCTGGGAGTGGACTGCCTCCAGAAGGATGGCGCCTACCATTTCACCCGGAATCCCCAGGGGCTCCGCGCCGCCCCCCTCTTCCTGGACGAGGCCAGCGTCACCGCCACCGAGCATATCATGATGACCGCCGTCCTGGCTCCCGGGGTCACCACCCTGCGCAACGCCGCCTGCGAGCCCCATGTGACCCAGCTGGCCCAGCTCCTCAACGCCATGGGGGCCGACATCCAGGGGGTGGAGACCAATCTTCTCCGCATCCGGGGCGTGGAGAGGCTCCACGGGGCCGAGTTCACCATCCTTGCGGATCATGTGAACGCGGCCAGCTATCTGGCCCTGGCCGCCGCCACGGGAGGAAAGGTGGAGCTCACCGGAAACCTCCTCCCCCACGACTTCTGGTGCACCAAACGGGTCTTCCAACGCCTGGGCGCCCAACTCCACCTGGAGCCAGGACGCATCGCCTTGAACCAGGAGGAGCCCCTCCGGGTGAAACCCGACCTGGACAATGGGATGCCCACCATCGCCGACGGCCCCTGGCCCCAGTTCCCCTCCGACATGATGAGCTGCCTCATCGTGACCGCCAGCCAGGCCCAGGGAAGCGTCCTCTTCTTCGAGAAGATGTTCGAGAGCCGGCTCTACTTCGTGGATCGCCTCATCTCCATGGGAGCCAACGCCGTCATCTGCGATCCCCATCGGGTGGTGGTCACCGGCCCCAGCCCCCTCCACGCCGCGGAACTGCTCTCCCCCGACATCCGGGCCGGCATGGCCCTGGTCATCGCCGCCTGCTGCGCCTCCGGCACCTCCCTCATCCGCAACGCCGACATGATCGACCGGGGATACGCCCATCTGGCCCAATCCCTCCGCGCCCTGAATCTCCGTTTGCAAGAGAAAGAACTCTAGGAGTCCCCCCATGCCCGCCCCCCATGCCCCTGCTCAATGGATCTGGCTTCCCCAGAAGGGATACACCCGGGATGCCTACGCCCTCTTCCGACGCAAGCTCCGTCTGCCCAAATTCTCCTCCCCTTTCCTGCGCGTCTCCGCCTCCTCCGCCGTCCAGGTCTCCTGCAACGGCTACCTCTGCGGCGTGGCCACCCCCCCCTCCCTCCCCCACGCCATGCGATACCAGACGATGTCCCTGGCGGGATGGAAGCCGGGCCAGGAAAACGTCCTGGAGTTCCAAGTGTATGTGCTAGGCCGGGAATCCCTCACCACCGCCCTCCTTCCCCCGGGACTCTGGGTGGAGCTGTGGAAAGGAGATACCCTGTGGGACGCCACCGACGAAACATGGGAGTGCGCCCCCCATCCCGCCTATGAATCCGGCAACGCCATCCCCCTCACGGGACAGCTGGGGGACACCTTCGTCTACCACCAGGGCGCCCCCGCCCCGCGCTGGACCACCGCCCGCACCCAGGAGGGACTGGAACCCCCCAAATTCCGCCACGCCCCCCTGCTGATGATCCAGAACATTTTCCACCCGAAAGCCCATGTGGTCCAGGCAGGCTTCCTCTTCCGCCCCACGCCCCCCAAAGACACCACCCCCGCCCTCCAAGTCTCCACCGACTTCCTCCAGCCCCATGTGGTGGACGACTCCTTCCTGCCCAAGGACGGGGACACCCCCCTCCCGCCTCTGCGCTTCGGACAGCCCACCCCCTTCTTCCTCCTCTCGCAAAGCGGCAGCACCCCCCTCACCTGGCCCCCGCGCCCCCCCGAGGCCAATGGATGGTATCTCATTGTGGATCTGGGGGAAGAACAAACCGGCTGGCTCACCCTCTTCCTCAAGGCCAAGAAGGGCACCATCCTGGACGTGGCCCACGGAGAACATCTCCAGGACGGACGGGTCCGGGCCGCCATCGGCGGGCGCAACTACGCCGACCGCATCCACTGCAGCGGCAAGACCCTCGCCTTCACCCATCATCTCCGACGCCTGGGAGCCCGCTATCTGGAACTCCACGTCACCAACACGGACACTCCCCCCACCATCACCTACTTGGGCATCATCCCCGTCCAACGCTTCTCCCCCAACTCCCTCCTTGGCAGTCAAGTGGCCTGCAGCGACTCCCTCCTGGAGCGCCTGGATCTGGCGGGGCTGCGCACCCTGGCATGCTGCCAGCACGACCACTTCGAGGACTGTCCCATGCGGGAGCAGGGGCTTTACGCCTACGATTCCCGGAACCAGGCCCTCTACGGATATCCCGTCTGGGGCAACTACTCCTTCGTGGCCGACAGCTATCTTCTCCTGGCCCAAAATTGGAATCAAGGGGCCCAGACCATCCAGATGTGCTCCCCTGGCGACATCCATCTGGTCATCCCCATCTTCGGCCTGGTCTTCGTCTCCGCCGTCTGGGAGCTCTATCTCCATAGCGGAGACCCGGAGCTGGTCACCCCCCTCCTTCCCACCATCCACAACATCCTCTCCGCCGCCCTCCAAAGGATCCAGCCCACCGGAGAGGAGGGAATCTCCCTTCCCCTACCCCCGGATCACCCCGAGGTCTGGAACTTCTGCGAATGGCAGCCCGGGCTGGACGGACGGCCGGAGGTCCCGGAAAAGTGGGAGGCCCCCTACACCCTCTATCTGGTGGAGGCCCTCCGGGCCGCCGCTCTCCTCTCCCGCCACCTCCACGCCCCCCTGAAAGTCGGCTCCCCCGCCAAGCTGGAACGACTGGCCAAAGAGCTGGCGGAAAACTGGTTCGCCTTCTTCTGGGACGGCGAGGCGCGCCTCCTCCGCACCAGCCTCCGGGAGGACGCCCCCTTCCACGAACACATCCAGTTCCTGGCCCTCTACAACCACGCCGTCCCCCAGGCATACCGTTACGAGCTCCTCCGGGGCCTGGAAGCGGCGACGCAGGAACAACGCCTCCTGCCCAGCACCACCTCCACCCTCCCCTACTGGCTCATGGGCTCCCTGAAGCTCGCCAAACCCTGGCGGGAAAAGATCTTCCCCCGACTCCTCCAGGTCTTCTCCCCTCCCCTCTTCCAGGATTCCTCCACCCTCTGGGAGACGGAGCTGGGAGGAGAGGACTTCGTCTTCGCCGGCTCCCTCTGCCACGGATGGTCCAGCCTCCCCTCCTGGTATCTCCGGGCCGTGGCCCTGGGCATCACCCCCGCCACCCCAGGATACCGCACCTTCTACTTCAACCCCCAGCTCCCCCCCAACCTCCACTACCTCTCCAGCAGGATCGCCACCCCCTACGGCGACATCCAGGCGGAATGCCGCCGGAACAGCCTGGGAAAGGTGGAGAAGAAACTCCTCCAGTGCCCCCCGGAAATCCAACCCGTCTGAGCCCCCAACCCCATGAAGAACATCCGGAACATCCTCTGCATCGGGGCCGGCTACGTCGGCGGGCCCACCATGGCCGTCATCGCCGACCGCTGCCCCGAATACCGGGTCACGGTAGTGGACATTGATCCGGAGCGCATCCGCGCCTGGAACTCCCCCCGACTCCCCATCTACGAGCCGGGTCTCCAGGAGGTGGTGGAACGCTGCCGGGGCCGGAATCTCTTCTACTCCACCGACATCCCCGCCGGCGTCCGGGAGGCCGACGTGATCTTCGTCTCCGTCAACACCCCCACCAAGACCTTTGGCCACGGAGCGGGGCGGGCCGCCGACCTCCAATTTGTGGAGCGCACCGCCCGGGAGATTGTGGAATACGCCCAGGAAGGGAAGATTGTGGTGGAGAAGAGCACCCTGCCGGTGCGCACCGCCCAGGCCCTCTCCCGGGTGCTCCAGGCCAACGGAAAGGGACTCCGCTTCCCCATCGTCTCCAATCCCGAGTTCTTGGCGGAGGGCACCGCCATCCAGGATCTCACCTTCCCGGACCGGGTTCTCATCGGCGGCACCGACGACCCGGAGGGACAGGAGGCGGTGGAGACCATCGCCCAAATCTACACCCATTGGATTCCCCGAGAAAAGCTCGTCACCACCAATCTGTGGTCCAGCGAACTGACCAAGCTGGTGGCCAACGCCTTCCTGGCCCAGCGCATCTCCTCCATCAACTCCATCTCCGCCCTCTGCGAAAAGACCGGAGCGAATGTGGACCAGGTCTCCCAGGCCGTGGGCATGGATTCCCGCATCGGCCCCAAATTCCTCCAGGCCGGCATCGGCTTCGGCGGCTCCTGCTTCCGAAAGGATATCCTCAATCTGGCCTACCTCTGCGAACACTATGGCCTGCCGGAAGTGGCCCAATACTGGGAAAGCGTGGTCGACATCAACGACTACCAGGCCCGGCGCTTCGTGGAAAAAATCCTGGAGGCCATGTTCAACACCGTCACGGAAAAGAAGCTGGCCATCCTGGGGTTTGCCTTCAAGGCCAACACGGGAGATGTCCGGGACACCCCCGCCCTGGCCGTCTGCCAACGCCTGCTGGCGGAACGGGCCACCCTGGCCATCTGCGACCCCAAAGCCCTGGACAACGCGCGCAAAGAGCTGGGAGACGCCGGAGGCAGGGTGACCTATCACCAGGATCCCTACCAGGCCTGCCAGGACGCCCACGCCATCCTCCTCCTCACCGACTGGCCCCTCTTCCAAACCCTGGACTATCCCAAAATCCTCCAGGGACTCCCCCGCCCCGCCTTCCTCTTCGACGGACGAAACTGCCTAGACCACAAGGCCCTCTTTGAGATGGGATACAACGTCTATCCCACGGGATCCCCCCCATGGACA
Source organism: Lentisphaeria bacterium (assembly GCA_016303095.1). Taxonomy (GTDB): domain Bacteria; phylum Verrucomicrobiota; class Lentisphaeria; order Oligosphaerales; family Oligosphaeraceae; genus UBA1724. The sequence goes on from JAEDMH010000051.1 coordinate 10,806, forward strand.
CATTTCCTCTAAATCCCAACGCCCTCCGAATCCTCCTGGTGCGCCACGGGGAAACCCGGGAAAACCGCAAGGGAATCCTCCAGGGACAGCAGGAGGGGGAGTTGAACTGCGCCGGCCTGCGCCAGGCCGCCGCTCTGGCGGAGACCCTCTACCGCGCCCCCATGGACGCCTGCTATGTCAGCGATCTGGCCCGGGCCGTGGACACCGCCGCCATCATCCTGGCCGCCGGCCACCGGGAGCTACAGCCCATCCTGGAGCCCGGCTTGCGGGAGTGGCACCTGGGAGAGCTGGAAGGGCATCTCCACCAGGAAATTCGCCAGAGCCATCCGGAGGTCATGAAGGCCTTCCACCACGAGCCCGCGGACGACCTCCCTGTCCCCGGAGGGGAGAGTCCCCGCCGTTTCCGTCAGCGGGTATGGGAATGCCTGGACCGGTTGGCGGAAAAGCACCGGCCCGGCCAGCAGCTCCTCCTGGTCACCCACGGCGCCACCTTGGGAAAGATCTTCCAGCGGGCCACCGGCCCCCTGCCCCCGGAGAACCGCATCCCTCTCCCGGACAACGCCTCCCTCTCCATTCTCCAATTCTTCCCCGAGGAACACGCCTGGGAAGTGGTCGCCTGGAACCAGACCTCCCACCTGAAGGGACTCCCCAGCCATCCCACCCTGGTGTAACCCCCACCCCACATCCCCCTTCCCCATGCTCGTCTCCATCGTCGACAACGCCTACCCCACCCCGGAAAACTACCCGGATCGCATCCTCCTCCTGAAACGCCACGGCTACCAGGGAGTGGATTTCCAGGCCCTGGCCCACACGGAAACCTCCCTCTGGCAACTCCCCGAAGCCCAGTTCCTCTCCCTCCTGAAGGACACGGCGGACTTTCTGGGGGAACAGGGCATGGCCATCGCCCAGGCCCACGCCCCCATGCAACCCGGCCCCACCGGCGCCACCCCCGAAGACCGGAAACGCCAATTCGACCAGGTCCACCGGGCCTTGAAAGGATGCCAGACCCTGGGATGCAAAATCATGGCCATCCATCCCCTCCTCCCCTTCGGAAACGACCCCGGACAGGATCCCGAGGCCGTCCTGGGCATCAACATGGCCTTCCTGGGCATGGCCGCCGACTACGCCCGGTTCTACGGGGTGACCCTCTGCCTGGAAAATCTCCCCCATGACCACCTCCCTCTCTCCACCCCCATGGCCGTGCGAGATCTGGTGGAGGACATGAATCTCCCCAATCTCAAAGTCTGCCTGGACACCGGACACTGCGCCATGCGGGGAATCCCCCCGGGAGACGCCGTCCGGCTCATCGGCCCCCAGCTCCTCCAATGCCTCCATGTCCATGACAACGACGGGGCCCGGGACCAGCATCTGCCCCCGGGAGAAGGGGTGGTGGATTGGACAGACTTCCGGCAGGCTCTCCTGGACATCCATTTCCAAGGCGCCCTGAATCTGGAATGCAATCCCAAGGAGGAAACCCAGCAACTCCGCACGGTCCAAGTGGCCCAATGGCTGGCCGGCGGACTCCCTCCCTCCGCTATCCACGAAAAAACCTCTTGAAAATAAGGGACTTTTCCCCCGTCACCGGAAAAAAAATCCCCCGACCACTTGAAATTGGCCGATAAATGGCTAACTTTCTGTGTTTCCGAATTTCCTCTAGCCTCGTCCCTGATTCCCCCTGGCCCTCCCTCTTCCGGACGACCAGGCGGGAGTGAACCACCCCCTTGAAGGAGAACCCTTTCCCATGAGCAAAAACGGGAAGATCATCGGCGTTGCCGCATTGGTGCTAGCCATCGCCGCCGTAATATTTGCCGTCTTTTCCCTGAAGCAGGCCAAGGCCCACGCCAAACGCTACCAGGAATTGGCGGATGCCGTCACCTCCCTGGCGAGAGTTTTGGATTCCGGCAGCGGCGTGGATGCCCGGGTCACCTTCTCCGTGGAGAAGGGAAAGGAAGGCGGCACCCTGGGGTGGACGGAAACCAAGGGACTCCCCGGCGCCACCGAAAGCGCCGTCGCCCCCCTCAATGAACTGGCGGAAAAGATCATCGAACAGCGGGAAGCCCTCATCAACGCCATGGTGGAAAAGGTGGCCAAGCCCCTGAATTGCCCCGCCTCCAAGGCCCCCCAGCCCACCATCCTCAACAATGTGGACGAATACGCCACCGGCATGGACGCTTTCGCCGCCTACGTGCAAGCCCGGGCGAGACGGGACGGAATGCTCCAGCAAAGAATCAACGAGGTGCTCTATAGCCTGGATGTGCGCAACCGCTTCCAGGGTGAGGTCACCGAGGACGGCTCCCTGGCCGCCAGCGATGCCCAGGTCTTCCGGGACGCCGCCAACAACCTGAAGAATCTCCGCGCCAACTACACTCTGGCGGTGAACACCATGAAGGATCTCACCGCCGCCCTCCGGGCAGTGAATGTGGATGGCGTGACCTGGGAGACCGCCAAGGTCTCCGGCAGCCTGAACACCCGCGGCCTCTCCGAAACCGACAGCGCCAACCTCAAGTCCGCCGCCGAAAAGTTCAAGGCCGACTTCCAGCAGTTGAAGTCCCAGCTGGCCAGAATCGACCAGCTGGAGGATGACAAGGCCGACCTCCAGAATCAGCTGGCGGAATCCCAGGCACGGGCCGCCTCCATGGAGGAGAAGTGGAAGACCAGCGAGAAGGCTCTCCAGGAGATCATGGATAGCGTGACCCCCGGCGGAAAGTTCAGCCCCGTCGCCCTCACCGACCTCTCCCAGATGGAGGAAAACCTCGTGGGCAAGATCATGGAGGTGAATCCCCAATATGGCCATGTGGTGGTGGATCTGACCCAAGGCGAAGTGGTGGAAGGCGCTCTGTTCAGCGTCATCCGCAATGGAAAGCACGTGGGTTTGCTCCGCATCGCCGCCCCCAATCCCTTCAATTCTCTGGCCTATGTGGAGGAAGGAAAGCCCGGCGACTTCCGACCCGGAGACACCCTCCTGAGAGCTAGTGACATCCTTCAGTCCAACATGAAGTAACCTCGCGGGAGAGCTAAGACCATGTTCAAAAAGGATCCCAACGCCGCCAAGCCCGAAAACGCAGCGGCCCCCGCCCCGGAACCCAAGAAGCCCGCCGCCCCCAAGGCCCCCAAGGCCAAGAAGACCCTGGGCGACTTCGCCATCATGGGCACCGCCATCCTTTTGGCCGCCACTGTGGTGCTCCAGCTCCTGGCCTTGAAGGCCCTCTTCCTCTTCTAGCTACTAGATCCCCCAGGCATGAAACACGCCCTCCTTCTCCTCTTGGCGGGACTCCTCCTCGCCGCCGCAGCGGGTTGCGTGGGGATTCAAACCGACCCCAATAGCGACTTGCCCGCCAACGCCCCCGCTTCCTGGGAAGGCAAAACCCTGGGCGTCCCTCTCTAACCCCATCCCCATCCCCCCTTCAAGCCCGCCTCTCCCCCACACACGGGAAGAGACGGGCTCTTTTTTTGCCCCAATCAAAGAGAGATGGTTCTAGAGATTCTAGAGATGCGCCGGGGGTTGCGCTGGTGCTTCAGCCCCGTCGCCAAGGCCTGTCCTGCCACCCCTACGGGGTTCAACTTCCTATTTTATTCCTGCCGGGGGTTTCGGTCGGCCCCAAGGGCCTTCCTTCACCCCCGTCTAGCGATCCTCCCACCCCTGCCGGGGTTCATGAG
>JAEDMH010000052.1 GCA_016303095.1 Lentisphaeria bacterium
GCCCCCGCCCTTCTCCTCTCCAGTTGCTTCCTGGCCCCCTGTGCCGAGGAACTCCTCTACCGAAGGCTCCTGCCCGATGCCCTGACCCATCGGGGATTTCCCCGCCTCGCCAGCCACTTCCTTTCCGCCCTCCTCTTCGCCGTCGCCCACGGCAATCCCCGGGCCTTTTTGAGCCTCGTCCTTTTTTCTCTTTCCTTAAGCGCCCTCCAAGAACGGGAGGACACCCTCCAGGCCATCCTGGTCCACGGCGCCTTCAACGCCCTCACTCTCCTGAGCCTGGCTCTCTTCTCCGCCTCCTGATCCCCTCCCCTTCCCCCCGCCATGCCAAACAACATCTATCTCACAGGCTTCATGGGAAGCGGCAAAAGCCGGGTGGGGCGGGAACTGGCCCGGCGGCTGCGGCGTCCCCACCTGGACACCGACCAACTCTTCCAGGAGACCCACGGGATTTCTCCCGGGGAGTTCATCCGACAACAGGGGGAGGAGGCGTTCCGGCAGAAGGAGCAGGAAGTCCTGCGGCGGGTGGCAAAGGAGCAGGAGTTTGCGGTGGTCTCCACGGGAGGCGGCATTCCCGTCTATCCCGGCAACCGGCAAATCATGAAGGAAAGCGGCCTCACCGCCACCCTCCAAATCTCCCTGGACGCCATCGCCGCCCGACTCTCTCCCCAGGAAAAGGCCATGCGCCCTCTCTGGGACGAGGAACGCTTCCGCCAACGCCAACCCTACTATCAGGACTGCGAAATCCGGCTGGACGCCGCCCGGACGCCCCAAGAGGTGGCGGAGGAGTTCTGCCAAAAGGCCCGGATCTTTCTCCAGGAGGCCCCGCGGCGCTGCACCGCCTTCCAAAAGCTCCTCCGCCAATGCGCACGGGACTCCGCCCGCTTCCACCTCCTCCAACGCCAGGATCGAATTCTCCTGGGACTCTCCGGCGGAGAGGACAGCTTCCTTCTCCTGGAGCTCCTTCACGCCATCGCCCGAAAGACTCCCTTCCCCCTGGAAATCCTGGCCGCCACCATCCATGTGGGATATCCGGACTTCCAGCCCGACCCCATTCGCCAATACTGCCAGGAACGGGGCTGGGAATTTCATCTCCGCACCCCGAATCTCTATCCCCTCCTCTCCCCGGAAAAGGTAGGCGACAAGCCCTGCCCCCTGTGCTCCCGGCTCCGGAGAGGACAGCTCCACCACCTGCTCCGGGAACTGCGCTGCAACAAGCTGGCCCTGGGACACCACCTGGATGACCTGTGCGTCAGCTTCCTCATGAGCCTCTTTCACGGAGCCGGCTTGAAGACCATGGGCCCCTGCGTGCCCGCCGACCAGGGGAGCGCCACCCTGATCCGCCCCCTCTGGGGCATGACCAAGGCTCAGATCCATCAGGCGGCCCAGCTCTTCCCCTTCCCGGAACCCCAGCCCTGCCCCTATGAACCCTTCTTGGATGCCCAGGGAGACCGGCGCTTCCTGGAACAGACCCTGGACGCCCTGGAATCCCGCTTCCCCCATCTCCGGGAGGCCATGAAAAAGTCCCTGGGAGACCTGCGCCCCCGGCATCTCCTGGATCCCCGCTTCTGGCACACACCCCCCTCCCCAGAAGAGGACGGAAATCCCCCTGCCCCCCAATAGGCGGGAAACGGTAGGAATGCTACATTCTCCCCGTTTTCCTCCGGCCCTACCCCACCCCGGGAAACCCCCTGGAAATCCCTCCTTTCCCCAAGCAGAAACGCTCCCCTTTTACCCATGAGTGAAGAAACCCTATCCAAAGCGTACTCCCCGGCGGAGGTCGAGGCCAAATGGTATACCATCTGGGAGAAGCGGGGATATTTCCACGGCAGCGTGGATAGCCCCAAAAAGCCCTACACCATCGTCATCCCCCCTCCCAACGTCACGGGAATCCTCACCCTGGGGCACGTCCTGAACAACACTCTGCAGGATATTCTGATCCGCTTCGAGAAGATGCGGGGGCGGGAGACCTGCTGGGTGCCCGGCATGGATCACGCCGGCATCGCCACCCAGGCAAAGGTAGAAGCTTTCCTGAAGAAGGAGAAGGGACTCACCCGGTATGATTTGGGACGGGAGAAGTTCCTGGATGAGGTCTGGAAATGGAAGGAGCAGTATGGAGGGAAGATCATCCGTCAGCTGCGCACCATCGGCACCGCCTGCGACTGGCCCCGGGAGCGCTTCACCTTTGACGAAGGGCTCTCCAACGCCGTCCAGGAGGTCTTCATCCGCCTCTACCAGGATGGGCTGATCTACAAAGGGCACCGGATCATCAACTGGTGCCCCAAGAGCCGCACCGCCCTCTCCGACGAGGAAGTGATCTATCGCCAGGAATCCGGGCACCTCTGGCACATCCGCTATCCCTTCGCCGACGGCTCCGGAGAAGTGGTGGTGGCCACCACCCGCCCCGAAACCCTCATGGGCGACACCGCCGTGGCGGTCAATCCCCAGGATGAACGGTATCAGGGGCTGGTGGGCAAGATGCTCGTCCTCCCCATCGTCAACCGCCAAATCCCCCTCATCGCCGACGACTATGTGGAGAAGGAGTTCGGCACTGGCGCCGTGAAGATCACCCCCGCCCACGACCCCAACGACTATGAAGTGGGCCTCCGGCACCATCTGGAGATGCCCAACATCATGAACGACGACGGCACCCTCAATGAGAATGCCGGGGCCGAGTTCGCCGGGCTGGATCGCTCCGTGGCCCGGAAGCTGGTGGTCCAGAAGCTGGAGGAAGCCGGGCTTCTGGTGAAGACCGAGGACTACGTCCACCAGGTGGGATATTCCGAACGAGGCGGCGTGCCGGTGGAGCCCCGTCTCTCCGAGCAGTGGTTCGTCCGCATGGAACCCCTGGCCAAGCCCGCCATCGAGGCCGTCACCAGCGGCCGCATCCACTTCCATCCGGAACGCTGGGTGAAGACCTATCTCCATTGGATGGAGAACATCAAGGACTGGTGCATTTCCCGCCAGCTGTGGTGGGGACACCGCATCCCCGCCTACTACTGCAAGAAGTGCGGCAAGCTCTTCGTGGCCAAAACCGCCCCGGACAAATGCCCCTGCGGCTGCACCGAGTTCCGGCAGGACGAGGATGTGCTGGACACCTGGTTCAGCTCCTGGCTGTGGCCCTTCTCCGTCTTCTCCTGGCCCCAGGAAACCCCGGAACTGAAACACTTCTATCCCACCGACACCCTGGTCACCGGACCCGACATCATCTTCTTCTGGGTCGCCCGCATGATCATGAGCGGGCTGCGCTTCATGGGCGAAGTCCCCTTCAAGGATGTCTACTTCACCTCCATCATCCGGGATGACAAGGGAAGGAAGCTCTCCAAGAGCTTGAACAACTCCCCCGATCCCCTGGACGTGGTGGCCACCTACGGGGCCGACGCCCTCCGCTTCACCATCATCTACATCGCCCCCATGGGGCAGGACATCCGGTACGACAACAAGAAGTGCGAAATCGGCCGCAACTTCGCCAACAAGCTGTGGAACGTGGTGCGCTTCCGCCTCCAGCATGGCTCCGCCTCCCCCGATTGGCAGGATCTTTCCGGCTTGAAGCGGGAGGAACTGCGGCCCGACGACCAATGGATCCTGGCCCGCCTCAACTCCATCGTCCGCACCATGACCCGGGATCTGGACACCTTCGACTTCAACGACGCCACCAAGGCCATCTACGATTTCGTGTGGAACGAGTTCTGCAGCTGGTATCTGGAAAGCGCCAAGCCCGCCCTCTCCTCCCCGGCGGGCACCACCTGCGCCACCCTGAAGGTCTTCGACTACTGCCTGGGCACCTTCCTGAAACTCCTCCATCCCATCATGCCCTTCGTCACCGACGAGCTCTACCACCAGATGGGCTTCTGCGGGGAGGAGGATTCCATCATGCTCCAGCCCTGGCCCCAGCCCTTGGAGGCGGAGCGCATGGAAGCCTGGGGGGCCACCGAGGAGGTGGAACGTCTCAACGCCGCCAAATACGATCTGGTGCGGGCCGTGCGGAATCTCCGGGCCAACTACCAAATCTCCACCACCCTCCCCCTGGATGTGGTGGTGACTCCCGCCGGCGAGGATGCCCGGCGCTTCCTGGATTTGGATCGGGAGGCCCTGGCCGCCCTGCTGAACGCCAAAAGCCTGACCCTGGGCGCCAAGCCGGCCGGCCCTGCCGGAGTGGCCCTCTCCGCCATGGGCACCGCCTTCGTTCCCCTGGAAGGCCTGGTGGATCTGGCGGCGGAGAAGAAGCGTCTGGAGAAGCAGGCGGAAGAGGCGGTGAAGTACATCGCCACGTTGGAGAAGAAGCTGGCCAACCAGGGGTATGTGCAGCATGCCCCCACCGCCGCCGTGGAGGCGGATCGCACCCATCTGGCGGAGACCCAGGACAAGCTGGCCCGCATCCGGGAGCAGCTGGCGGAACTCCAATAGCCCTCTCCCCCCCGGGAAGGAGAGGGCAAGAAGATTCCCTCCCTCCCCCCTCTTTCCCTCCCTCAATCCCATTTCCCTCAACCCAAGCTAGAAATAAGAACCATGACCAAAGAACAGGAAACCCAAGTCAAGGAAGTGCTGGAATCCCTCCGCTCCAATCTGCAGGCGGATGGAGGCGACGTGGAACTGGTGAGCATCCAGGACAACCAGGTGATGGTGCGCCTGCTGGGGCATTGTTCCGGCTGTCCCTATCGTCGTCAGACCCTGAAGGGGGGCATCGAGCGCATCCTCCGGGAAAAGGTCTCCCAGGAGATCACCGTGGAGAGCGAAAACTAGTCGTAAGCCCACCCCTGCGGTATTCGACCCTATCGCCCTGTCTCCCGTAACGGAATGGAGCAATAGGGTCCATGCTCCTCCCATGTCTTCCCGCACCCGCGAAACGTATCTCACCCGTGCCCAGGGCTTCGCCTTGACGGCGTGTCTCCTTTCGCTGGCCCTGCATCTCCTCCTGTTCCAGCTGGCGGCCCGCCTCCCTCTCTCCGGCACGGTGGCCGATTCTTTCCAAAACAAACAGCGGAACGCCGACCGGGACTACACCAGGATCCGGCTTCAGCCTCCGCCTCCCCAGGATCCCCCGGAACCCGTCCTCTCCCCGGAAGGCTGGCTGGACGCCTCGGAGATGGAGATCCCCGAGTTTCAGCAGCTCGTCGGCGAAGGGGATGGGCTCCTATCTCCCCTGCAGGAGCAAACGGAAAAGGTGCGCTCCCTTTTGGAGGAATATGCCCTGAAGGAACCTCCTGTGGAGCTGTTCCAGCTCCAGCCCGCCCCCCTTCCCCCCTCGGAGCTCCCCGCCGCTCCCCAGGCTCTCGCCTTCCCCCTGGAAGCACTCCAGGTGACGGCTCCCAGCCCGGAGATCCTCGCCATTTCCCCCGAGGAGCTTCCCCCGGAGCGTTTGGAACACTCCCCCCGCCCCTTCCTGCCGGATTGGGAGCGGGAGTTTGTGCCCCCGGAGATCTCCCTGCCCAGCTTGGCGGATCCAGGGGCCTTGGCGGGCCCTCCCCCAGCGGCCGTTCCCTCCCCGCTCTCCCTCCAGAGCATGCGTCCCTCCTTCTCCCTTTCTCCCCAGGAGCTGGAGGCCCTTTTGGGCACCGAGGGAGCCAATGCCGCCAACGCCGCCCCCCTCCAGGGGGACCTGCCGGGCCTGGATGCTGGCGCCACCCTGGATCCCGCCGTGGAGGCCGTGGGGGGAGAAGCTCCTCTGCCCCTGGACGAATACGTCTCCGTCCAGGTCTACACCTATCCGGATCCGGCGGGGAACGGGGGCACCTTCCTGGTGGAGATCCGTCCTGGCCCCAAGAGCGAGAGCCTGGAGGACATTCCCAAGGATGTCCTCTTCCTGCTGGATCGTTCCTCCAGCATCTCCCTGCCCAAGTTCCAGCAATTCCGGCAATCCCTCCTGGAAGTCTTGCCCTCCCTTGCTCCCCAGGATCGCTTCAACGTGGTGGCCTTCAACGACCGCCAGAACGCCGTCTTCCGGGAATACGTTCCCGCCAGCCGAGAGAATCTGGCCACGGCGGCGGAGAAGCTGCGCCAACTTCCCCACGGAGGGCGCACCGACGTCTTCGGGGGGGTGGCGCCCTTTGTGCGCCAGGCCAACGGGGATTTGCGGCGCCCCTTGAACATCTTCCTCCTCACCGATGGGCAGTCCACGGTGAACATCTATGAGCCCAGTCTCTTCCTCCGCCAGATCAGCGGCATCAACCCAGGCAACGTCTCCATCTTCCCCTTCAGCGCCGAGCGAAAGGCCAACCGGATGCTCCTGGATTTCCTGGGCTATCTCAACCGGGGGGAGAAGTGCCACGTGGAGACCACGGAGGAGATCCGGGATGCCATGGTGCGCTTCTATTCCCAGCACGCCAGCCTGATCATCACCGCCCTCCGATGCGCCGCCACCAGCGGGGCGGACGTGAACGAGATCTTCCCCCGCTCCCTCCCCAACCTCTACCGAAACCAGACTCTCCGGCTCTTCGGACGCTACCGCTCCCTGGAGGAGCCTCTGGTGCTCTCTCTCACCGGGCGGGACGCCCAGGGAACCCCCCGGGATCTCCTCTTCCGACGCCCCCTGGCCCAATGCCCCAGAGGGCAGGACACTCTGCCCGCCCAGTGGGCCGCCCAGAAAATCCTCTTCCTCCTCTCCCGCATGAATCTCTCCGAGAACCCCGCCGAGCAGGAAAGCCTCCGGGAACGCATGGAAACCCTGAAGAAGCAATACGGCATCCTTTCCCCCTACTGAACCTGTCATCAATATCTCCCATGAACGCCCCCACCATTGTGGCCATGGACCTGGAAGGGGTCCTGGTTCCTGAAATCTGGATCGCCTTCGCCGAAAAAACCGGCATCCCCGAATTGAGGCTCACCACCCGGGATGTGGCGGACTATGACGAACTGATGCGCCATCGCCTGGCCATCCTCAAGCAGCACGATTTGCGATTGAAGGACATCCAGGAGGTGATCTCCCAGATGGCCCCCCTCCCCGGCGCCAAGGAATACATGGAGTGGCTCGCCCCCAAACTCCCCCACGTCATTTTATCCGATACCTTCTATCAGTTCGCCACCCCCCTCATGCGGCAGCTGAACTACCCCACCCTCATCTGCAACACCCTGGAGGTGAATGCCCAGGGACAGATCACGGGATACAAGCTCCGCCAGAGCAACGGCAAGCGACACGCCGCATTGGCCTTCAAGCAGTTGAATCTCAAGGTCATCGCCATGGGAGACTCCTTCAACGACACCGCCATGCTCAAGGAGGCGGACCTGGGCATCCTCTTCCGCCCCTCCGACAAGGTGCGACAGCAGTTCCCCCAATTTCCCGTGGTCACCGAATACGCCCAGGTGCAGCAGCTCATCGAAGCCTTCATCGCCTAGTCGGGGCCCCTCTCCCCGTTGGCGACCTACATCCTCTTGGATGTGCGCCTCCACGGCCGCTTCTTCCCCAACTGCCTCACCATCCCCTTCCCGCGGAAGGACTTCGTGGAATACCCCAAGGGCTTTGGGGGAGACGGCATGCAAGGAGTGCGCTGAGCAGAGCAGGCGGAACCTTTGAGCAGGATGCGGCATCACGCCCCCCCCAGGAGTCCTTCTTGATTTCCCAACTCTGACTTTTCAGGAAAAATCATCGTCTATCCTCTCTCTGGGCACGGGGCATGGGAGTTTTCCCGCCTGCCTTTCCCCTGGAGGGAGTTTTCTCCACGATTCCCTCCCACCTTTTTCCTCTCATCATGAAAATCGAGAATCTTCGTCTGAATCTCTCCGAATACCGGGACAAGGTATACGGGTGCTGGCTGGGCAAAAACATTGGGGGCACCCTGGGCGCCCCCTTCGAGGGCCAGAGAGTCACCAACGACTGCACCTTCTACACCCAGGATCTGAAGGGCGACCCCCTCCCCAATGACGACCTGGACCTCCAGCTGATCTGGCTCTCCATGGCCGAGCGCCATGGCCTCCTGAACCTCAACTCCCGCCTCTTCGGAGACTACTGGGCCTCCCACATCATCGGACCCTGGAACGAATATTCCGTGGCCCACCACAATGTGCGCAACGGCTTCTATCCCCCCATCTCCGGCGCCCTGAACAACGATCCCTGGAAATACTCCAACGGGGCCTGGATCCGCTCGGAAATCTGGGCCTGCCTCTTCCCGGGCAATCCCGACCAAGCCATCCGCTTCGCCTATCTGGACGCCAGCTGCGACCACTGCGGAGAGGGCATCTACGCGGAGATGTACACCGCCGCCCTGGAATCCGCCGCCTTCGTGGTGAAGGATCTCCGGAAGCTCATCGCCATCGGACTCTCCAAGGTCCCCGCCAACTGCCGGGTGGCCAAGTACGTCAACATGGTCTGCGACGCCTATGACAAGGGAGAGGACTGGCTCACCGCCCGCAACCGGGTGGTGGAAGACAACAATCAGGATCTGAAGTGGTTCCAGGCCCCCGCCAACGTGGCCTATGCCACCCTGGGGCTCCTCTACGGAGAGGGAGACTTCGGCAAGACCATCTGCCGGGCGGTGAACTGCGGCGACGACACGGACTGCACCGGGGCCACCGCCGGCGCCGTCATGGGCATCATGTACGGCCGCCAGGGCATCCCCCAAAAGTGGCTGGAGCCCATCGGCGAGAAGATCCTCACCTGCGCCATCAACCGCTTCGGCCTGATGACCATGCCCCCCGCCTCCATCCGGGAACTCACCAACCGCACCGTGCGCCTCGCCCGGGAAACCGCCGACGCCGACCCCGACTTCGTCCCCCTCTCCTCCGAACCCGCCCAAATTCCGGAAAAGGTGGAAGAGGCCCTCATGGACACCGCCCAGGCCAAGGCCATCTGGGACAGAAACCCCTTCCAGATGGACTACTACCTCACCAATGCGACCGTCCGGGTCATCTACGAGGATCCCCAGGTGGAGCCGGGCAAGCCCACCAAGGTGCGCATCGAGGTGCGCAATCCCCTCATCTCCGAGGGCGTCTATCACCTGCGCTGGCTTCTCCCCGAGGGCTGGAGCGTGGACAAAGCGGAGGGGTGCACCTGCTCCAAGAACTACTTCTACGGCTGGCAGGAGTTCGTCCTCACCCCGGGGCCCCTCTCCCAGTCGGTGACCTACGTCACCCTGGATGTGCGCCTCCACGACCGCTTCTTCCCCAACTACCTCAGCATCCCCTTCCAGCGGAAGGGCTCCGTGGAATATCCCAAGAGCTATGAAGAGACGGATTGCGAGGAGTTCGAGGAGCAGGCCTTCCGCCTCCGCCGGATGCTGAAACATCTGAACGAAAATTCTCCCGCCTAAGTCTTCTCCCCTCCCTCCCCTCTCCCCCGCCAGACTCGTTTCCCCTGGCGCATCGGGGGGAGGGACGAGGGTGAATTTCCCCAACAGGAGCGCCTGCCCTCTCCCCCCTCCCTCCCCGGAATGCATCCCCGCCCCTTTCATCCCCTTCGGCTTCTCCTGCTGGCCGCCCTTCTCCTCCCGGCCGCCTTCGCCCAGGATGCCCCCTGGAGACTCCAGCTCTCCCACTACGCCCAGCGGAAGAGCTGGGAACTCCCCCCGGAGAAGCCCCTGCCGCCTCTCACCGCCGACATGCTGGAGGAGGCCATCGAGGCCGCAGGCACCTATCTCCGCAACCAGCAGTATCCCGAGGGAAATTTCCGCTACGCCTACGACTTCATCGCCGATGCCCTGGAGGAGAAAGACAACCAGGTTCGCCAGGCGGGCGTCCTGTGGAGCCTCTGCAACCTGAACCGCTACCGCTTCACCGAGGAGACCCGGCGAAGCGCCCTTCTGGGCCTGGATTTCTTCCTCCGCAGCCAACGGGGCCTGCCCGACGCTCCCCTGGTGGTGGTCACCTACAAGAGCGAAACCGTCGTCCGCACCGGGACTGTGGCCCTCTTCTGCCTGGCCCTGGTGGATTTCCTGGAAGGACAGGAACGCTACCTCACCGAACCCCAGAAACAACCCTTCCTCCTGGCCCTGGAAAACAATCTGAAATTTCTCCAATATCAGGAATTGGAGAATGGCTCCTGGCGGGAGGAATACGAACTGAATGGGGTGCGGCTCCCCGAGGACATCGCCCCCTTCTCCTCCTATTTCGACGGGGAATGCCTCCTGGCCTACGCCAAGGCGGCCCTCTACTACCAGGCCCGCCCCGCCCTCGCTCCCCCCATCCCCCTGGAAGCACGCCTCCGGGACGCCCTCCCCAAACTCCTCCGGAAATACACCGTGGAATGCTTTGAAGAGGGAGGGGACACGGACTACACCAAGGGCTTCTACCAGTGGGGAGCCATGGCCTGCCAGCAGACGGCCTTGCTCCTTCCCCAGGATCAGGGCATCCAGAAGTTAACCCTGGAGGGAGCCCTGGCCTTGAGCTGGTGGCAGATTTTCGGCCACAAGGTGGAAAGTCGCTCTGGCAACACGGGCTATGCCGTAGAGGGGTTGGCGGCCACTATCCTGGCGGCGGAGCGGGCAGGCCTCCAGGAGGAGGCGGAGTTTCTCCGGCAACGCACGGAACCCCTGCTGTTGCGCCTGATGAGCTGGCAGGTGGGAGGCCCCCTGGCGGCCTACAACCCCCTCTTCCGCGCCTGGGAAGGACGCATCCCTCCCCGGGCCTTCGGGGGAATCACCTCCACCGCCGACTCCAGCTTCATCCGCATTGACGTGGTGCAGCACCAGCTCCACGCCATGCTCCTCGCCCTCCAAGTCTTCTTCCCGGAATCCCTCCCGTGACCGCCCCCCTGGATAGCACCAGCCCCCTCCGGTCCGCCGTGGAGGAGACCCAGTTCTCCTCGGAGGAGACTTCCCCACGCCTGACCAGCACCCGGCTCCAGAGAATCCGGGAGCAATTCCGTGCCCAGATGCGCCGGGGACGCCCCCAGTGGCGCCCCTTCTCCCCCCTCCCCCAGGATGTCCCCCCCGATCTGGTGCCGGGATGCACCCTCCAGGCGGTCATCGGCTCCGGCGGCATGGGCACCGTCTATCTCGCCCGCCAAAACGCCCTGGAACGCCAGGTGGCCGTCAAGGTGCTGAATCCCCGCCTGGCCAACGACCCGGTCTTCATGGAGCGGCTGCGGAAGGAGGCCCAGATCATGGGCACCTTCTCCCACCCCAATCTGGTGGGCTGCCACGATATCATCGTCTCCCGCAACGGGGCCTGCATCCTGATGGAGTATATTCCGGGGCACCTGAACGGGCGAACCCTGATCCACCTCCTGGGCCCCATGCCGGAACGCTATGCCATCCTGGTGCTCCATGCCTTGGCCAAAGGCCTGGCCTACGCCTACGAAAAGGGATTCACCCACCGGGATGTCAAGCCCGACAATCTCCTCTTCGCCTTCCAGGACAAGCGCCCCCCGGAATCCTACGAGGAGCTCTTCCAGTCCCCTGACTTCCGGGTGGCCCTCTGCGATTTCGGCATCGCCTCCACCCAAACCCAGTACACCGAGGAGCATCGGGAGGAGCCTCCAGGAGAAGTCAAAGCCGAGGAGGAGGAAGAGGAGGAGAACGCCATCGTGGGCAGCCCCCTTTACATGTCCCCGGAACAGGCTCTCATGCCGGAAAACGTGGATTGCCGAAGCGACATCTATTCCCTGGCCTGCACCGCCTTTTTCCTCCTGACGGGAAAGCCCCCCTTCCCGGGAAAGACCCTGGAGGAAGTCCTGGATCTGAAGACCCAGTGCGATCTTCCCCTCCCCGTCCCTCCCGCCCCCGCCAAACCTCTTAACCCCATCCTGGGAAAAGCTTTGCTCCGCATGGGGGCTCTGCAGCAGGAAGACCGCTTCCAAGACTACGCCACCCTACTGGACGTCCTCGCCCCCCTGGAAACCTCCCTCACCTCCCCCCTCTCCTTCCGCCTCTTCACCTACCATTATCGAAAATTTCTCTCCCGTCTCTGTCTGGGAGCCCTGTTGCTGGGGGGCTTCATCCTTCTGGGCATCCACGGATACACCCAGTGGCTCAACAACTATGAGCGACGGCTCATGGACGACACGGTGTTCCTGGGAAAATGGGAGGGCACCCTCTCCACCTGGCAGCAGATCTTCACGGCGGAGGGGCGGGTTCTCCGAGGAACCGCCTCCTCCGGCCCCCTCACCCTGAAGGAGCACCTCCGCCCCGGGGACTACCTCCGGGTCTCCCTGAATTTCCAGGACGTGGGAAGCGCCATCCTCATGCTCCACAGCGCAACGGGGGGGAAGGAGCCCCTGATGCGCCTCATCTGCTACCGGGAGCCCCGCAGAAATGTGGTGCAGCTGGGCCTCCCTTCCCGGAAGCCAGACTCCCCCACCGCCTTCGAGGAAATCCCAGGCCCCCTGGACCTGCCCGACGCCACCAACCCCTGGATCCAGCTGCGCATCCAATTCCACGAGAGCTTCTGCGTGGTCTGGAATCAGGATCGCCCCCTGGGAATCTGCCACTTCCCTCCCGTCCAGGAGGCCGCCTTCTCCATCTCCCGCCTCAACTGCCCCCAAGTCCAATTCGCCAACATCGCCCTGGTGCGGGAAAAGTATGCCCAGCGTCTGCTGCCCCGCCTGAACGAAGAATATCCCTAAGCTCCCTCCTGCCCCAAACATTCCATGGATTCCTCCCCCCTCCTGAAAATCATCCAGCTGGTGAACAGCTGCCTCTCCGACTACGTCCTCACCCTGCTTCTGGTGGGGACAGGCATCTTCTTCACTCTGCGGACCGGGATGGTGCAGCGATACTGCTTCGGGAAGGGAATGCGCCAGGCCCTGGGAGACTTTTCTCTCCATGGCAAGCAAAATGGCCATGGCCTCAATTCCTTCCAGGCCCTGTGCGCCGCCGTGGCGGCCCAGGTGGGCACAGGAAACATCGTAGGGGCTTCCGGGGCCATTCTCACCGGAGGCCCCGGCGCCATTTTCTGGATGTGGATCATCGCCTTCTTTGGCATGGCCACCATCTACGCCGAGGCTATCCTGGCCCAGATCACGCGGATCCAGGATCCCTCCGGCGAACTCCACGGCGGCCCCGTCTACTACATCAAACGGGCATTCCCCGGACTCCTGGGCTCCTTCCTGGCCCACTTCTTCGCCATCGCCTGCATCCTCTCCCTGGGATTCATCGGCTGCATGGTCCAAGCCAACTCCATCAGCGAAACCTGCCATAACGCCTTCGGACTGCCCACCCCCCTCATCGGCATCCTCATCGCCACCCTCTCCTTCTTCATCTTCACCGGGGGAATCTCCCGCATCTCCCGGGTCACGGAAAAACTGGTCCCCCTCATGGCCCTCCTCTATCTCCTGGGAGGACTCCTGATTCTCATCCTCCGATGGAAATGCCTCCCCGCCACCTTCGCCGCCATCTTCCAATACGCCTTCAATCCCGAAGCCCTCATCGGCGGAGGCATGGGATACGCCCTGAAAACCGCCATCAGCCAAGGGGTGAAACGGGGACTCTTCTCCAATGAGGCCGGCATGGGCTCCACCCCCCACGCCCATGCCCAGGCCATCGTGGACAAGGCCCACGACCAGGGAGTGGTGGCCATGTGCGGCGTCTTCGTGGACACCTTCGTGGTCCTCACCATGACCGCCTTGGTGGTGATCTCCACCCTCTACTGCGGAAACGGCCCCCTGGCCGGCGCCACCGGGGACACCTACAGCCAGCTTCTGGCCAGCCAGGGACTCACCAAAACCACGCTGGTCCAAACCGCCTTCTCCCACGCCCTGAACGGAGGAAGCCTCAGCGAAGCTTTCGTGGCCATCTGCCTCTTCTTCTTCGCCTTCTCTACCATCCTGGGATGGAACTTCTTCGGAAAAATCAACTTCCACTATCTCTTCGGCAAAAAATCCCTCCCCCTCTACTATCTCCTGGCCGCCGGCTTCATCTTCCTGGGGTCCATCGTACAAAATGACCTGGCCTGGGAACTCCAAGATATGTTCAACCAACTCATGGTCCTCCCTAACGTCCTCGCCCTCCTCGCCCTCTCCTCCCTGGTGGCCAAGGCAAAACGGGAATAAACACCCTAAACCCGGATGGGGAAAATCTAGATGTCATAGAGGGCCTAGATGTCCTAGAGGGGAAGGGATTTCATCCTAAAATTGATCCGAGGCGGGACGTGCGAGGGGGCAGATCCCGCCCTCCGTGTCCTCCGTGCCGCCCGGCTTGCGGGGGTGTGGTCGGCCCCTTGGGCCTCCCTTCACCCCCGTCTAGCGATCCTCCCACCCCTGCCGGGGTTCAGGAGGATTGCCCCCCTTTTCCCCCCGCAAGCGGGGGGGAATCTAGAAAGCTAGAGGTTCTAGAAGTTCTAGATCTCCTAGAGAATCAATTACTTGACACCACAACGCACATTCCCCGAGGCGGGACGTGCGGAATGCACGAACCGCCCTCTCTGTGCTCCCTGTGCGCCCGGCTTGCCGGGCCCTCCGTGGCTTCCGTGTTAAACCTCT
>JAEDMH010000053.1 GCA_016303095.1 Lentisphaeria bacterium
CTAGAATCTCTAGATTTCCCCCCTGGGATGATAGTTCTGATCGAGGGCTTACTTTGCCGCGGCGGGTTTCAGACTAAATCAATCCGGCGTATTCCCGGTAGCGGTCAAAGAGACCGTGGGCCTGGGGATAGCAGGAATTGGGGCTCATAAAGTGGGAAAACTCGAAGGTGATCGCTTTTTCGATTCCTGCGGCTTCGGCAATCTGAAGCTTGTTCCACATCTTTTCCCATTTGATGGGCAGGAATTTGATCGGCATGTCGCGGTCGAAGGTTTCGCAATTAGTCCAGCACTCGATGCCGTGTTTCCGTGCCAAGGCGCAGTTGATCTTCAAATATCCGGCCAATTCTTTGAGTTCGACGTGTCCGTCTTGAAAGGCCAGCTGATCCACCGCTCCTTCCAGAGAACCGAGAATGGAATCCCATTCCGCCTCGTGTTCCGCCAGGGGAATGGAGCCTTTGTCAAGGCCAAGGTCGCGATTTTGCTTGACGCCGTTGATGAGAGGCGAGATCAGCACCGGCAAATTGTCCGAGATTTCCTTGCAGTACCGTCCCAATCCCGCAATGGCCTCTACCGCCGAACCGCGACGGCGCGAAATTTCCGTAGCCAGATACCAGCCTTTGAACGCCTTGTGCTTTCCATATTTCGTCCAGACCTCGCTGACGACTTCTTTGTTGATCTCCAGTTCACTTTCAAAGTTGGCATCCTTCCAGCAATTGCCAGAATCATAGGTTCCGAAATAGAACTTCATGCCGTACTTTTCAGCCAGCCCAAGGAACATTTCCACCAAATCCGTTGGCGGCATAAAGCATTGCGCCTTGGTGGTCAGCACCTTGGACGGATAGGTGATAAATCCGTTATGCCCGCACCGAATCTGGATTACCGTATCGATGCCGATGGATTTCATGCTTTGAAAATCCCGGTCCCATTCCTTGTATCCCCAGTTCTGATGAGGAATGTCGTAGCTGATTTCGTCCAGAAAAGTTCCCGTAATCCTCATTTTGCTACTCCTGGTTTTTGATCGGAAAAAAATCTCGTTTCCTGGGATAGAGGGAATGTGGTCCTTGGAAATTTCCCGCGGCATTGTCGGAACGCCTGTGACAACATCTTCCTTGGGGTTCCGATGGTAGAGGTTCCGATACGGGCATATGCCCTCTGCGATTGGGGCCCCTCATCCTGTTGCCGTTTTTGGGGGAGGCATAAAAACAAAAGTGACGTTCTTGGTCATGCTCCGATGTCTCTTCTAACTTCAAACCACAACCGAGGAGAACGTCACGTGGTCCAATGTAGTGTCGATTGGGAAGTCAACCATCAGGAGCGTCTGAAAAATACGTTCCTGGGGCAGCATCTTGTCCGCCTTGCTGCCGTGGCGGGGGCGGGCATTTTCTTCCTGGGGGCAAGTTTTTATCGATATTGTCCACACCCCTTTCTTCTCTAGCCCGGCATCATGCCGTCCATGAATCGAGTGCGAAAGGACAGTCAGGCTGGGCAAGCAGGCGGACCGCCAGGGGGGGGGGATGCCTGACGCTTTCCGAAGCGGCCATCCTTCCGTCAGCTCCATTAGACTGGGGGAGCCTGATTAGGGCTTAGGCCCTCGACACTACATATCGTGGTGTCGAGCAGGGGGATGGATATGCGAGAAGGACATTGGTGATGTTGTATGCGGGGAAGAGTCCTGATGGTTCGAGGCCACCCTCAAATACTTCCGTGGGAAAAAGGGCGGTTTTGAGGGGAGGGGCTATTTTGTGGAAAAGTTGTCTTTTCCCTCTTCCTTCCTTGCCCTTCTGGAGTCTCCTATGTTCTTTCCCGTGGAACCCGTCCCTGCCTTAGCTTACTCTGGCCTTTTTCGGACGCGCCGTTTTGGCCTCTTTGTCCATTGGGGCCTTTTTGCCTTGGAGGGGTGGCATGAGCAGGTGCAGTGGCGCCGTGAGATTCCCGCGAGGGAGTATCAGAAGCGTCAGGCCCGCTTCTGTCCCTCCCGTTTCTCCGCCCAGGAATGGCTGGATGTATTGCAGGAGGCCGGCATGGAGTATCTCTGCTTCACCACCAAGCATCACGACGGCTTTTGCATGTGGGACACCCAGACCACGGACTATAAAATCACCAACACTCCCTGGGGGAAGGATCCCCTGAAGGCCCTGGCCCAGGAGTGCGCCCGGCGCAGAGTGGCCCTCTCTCTCTATTATTCCTATCCGGATTGGCACTGCCCCTATTCTCTCAATTTTGGCGGAGACCATCAGCTTGCCGTCCCCAATCCCGGGGATAGGCCGAATCTGGTGAAGTATCTGGCCTATCTCCGAAAGCAGGTCCGGGAGCTTTGCACCCAATACGGTCCCCTGGCCCAGTTCTTCTGGGACATTCCCTCCGGGCTGAACATTCCTTCCATCAATGAGGAAATCCGACGCCTACAACCTGAAATCTACATCAACAACCGGGGGTTTGGGCCGGGAGACTACGCCACGCCGGAACGCTGCGTGCCCGAAGGAGGCGCCTTCCACCATCTGACGGAAGCCTGCCAGTCCGTGGGACGACGCTCCTGGGGATATCGGGAGGACGAGGACTACTTCTCCCCCGGTTTCCTCATCCGCTCCATGGACCGCATTTTTGCCATGGGCGGCAATTATCTCCTGAACGTGGGGCCGGACGCTCTGGGCCAGATCCCTCCCCAGGCCTGCGCCTTGCTGCGGGAGGTGGGGCAGTGGTATCGCCGGTGCCGCGAGGCCATCGTCGGGGCGGCTCCCGCCCCCGGATTCTGCCGCAATCCCGAAGTAATGCTCACCCGAAAAAAAGATGTTCTCTATGCTCATCTCCCCCAGGGAGCCATCAGCTCCGCCTTCACCCTGGAACCCCTTGCCATCCTCCCCCTGCGCACCACTCTCCTGAATACCGGGGAGGAACTCCAGGCCTCCGTAAAGCTCATCCCCGAATTCTTCCAGAACGGCCCCTGCCTCTTCGTGGAAGGACTCCCTCTGGAAAAGCTGAAGGACACGGTTCCTGTGGTGAAATTGGAGTTCCCCCGGGGAACCCTGGACCAGGAGGCGGCGATGCCCCAGGAGGGGTGGAACGCCCAAGTCTATTGAAACTCCCGCTCCCCGCAACACCCTCTCCTCCTCCCCCGGAAAAGAGGGAAATATGGTCCCTGCTATTTCTATGCTATTCCTATTCCTGTTTTCAGGCTAATTTCCCGATTTCTACCGGAGGAAATCGGGAAGTTCTGTTTTTTCTCCCCCTATTCTATTGTTTTTCTGGGGAAATTGTCCAAAATTATAAGCGTCGCCTTCTTTCCTGCCCATGGGGGCATTTCCCCTTTTGTTGTCTTGGTTTCCTTGTTTGTTCCTTCCTTATTACCAATCTGTAAAACATCATGCGTAAATCCTTTACTCTCATTGAGTTGTTGGTTGTTATCGCCATCATTGCCATCCTGGCGGCCATGTTGCTGCCCGCCCTTTCCAAGGCCAGGGAGAAGGCCCGGGCCATCAGCTGCACCAGCAACCTGAAGCAGCTTCAGCTGGGACACAACCTCTACAGCACCGACTATGACGACTTCCTGCCCCCCATTGTCTTCTCCTTCTACACCGACGGTGGGCGCGACTGCGGCTTCTGGGGCGCTGTCATCGGCCGGGGCGACGTGTCCACCTTCTTCACCCTGAACCCCATCATCCCCGGCACCCCCATGGTTGCCAGCGAGTGGAAGAGCAAGGATCCTGCCGCCCACATCATGCAGGGCGGCGGCAATGGGGCGGACAAGAGCGCCTGGCACAAGGTGACCCTCTGCCCCTCCTGCCCCACCAACGAGCGCCTCATGGGCAACATCTCCTACCAGGCCAGCATCGGCATGGGCTACTGCTACAAGATCCTCAGCGGCGGATGGTACCCCAGCCAGTATTGCCCCGCCTCCGACTGGCATCGGGTCAGCTCCATCAAATACCCCTCCCTCCACGTGAATCTCTTCGACGGATCCACCTCCGGGCTCACCCATGACAACTCCGACCAGATTGTCCAGCTGGCGGATGAAATCGGGGTCTACGACTGGGCCAAAGCCGACAACATCTTCCGCCATAGCCTCCAGATGAACACCAGCTTCACCGACGGCCATGTGGAGGCCATTTCCGTCACCAAGGCCAAGACCCCCAACGCCAGCAAGGGAAACAAGCGCTATCTGGTGACGGACTACTACTGGTATCCCAACTGCAACATCCCCGGCGGCGAAGATCGGTAGGGAACGTTTTCCTGGAGCAGCCTTTCCTCCCGGAGGTGGAAATGAAGGAACGCTACCTTTACGAGCACATCATTTCCAGCCTGAAGCGCCGCCTGGAGGAGGGGCTTCTCCTTCCGGGGGAGAAGGCTCCCTCTTTGGCGGCCCTCCGCCAGGAGTTCCGGGTGGGGACGGTCACCGCCACCCGGGCCCTTCAGGAGCTCCAAGCCCTGGGGTTCCTGGAACGACGGCCGGGAAACGGCTATTTTGTGAAGGTCCCTTCCCGGGAATGCCTTCCCCGACGGGAGATGGTGGGATGCCTTCTCCGTTCCAACTTCGTCTCCCGTCACGACCACTATTTTGACGAAATCATCTGCGGCGTCCAGCAGGCGGCCCTCCGGGGGCGGGTGAATCTCCTCTGGAGTCACCTGGCCGCCCAGTTTTGCGCCTCCTGGTGTGATTTGAGCCGGGAGAATCTCCTTTCCGCCGCGTTGGAGATGAACGACATGGTGGAGGGATATCTATTGGACGAGCGAGTCTCCGACGAGACGGCCCGGGCCATCCTCACCCGCACGGGAAAGCCGGTGGTGATCCTCAACCGCACCACCTCTCTGCCCGCCTTCTCCGTCTCTCCGGACTATCGCCGGGGCATGCGGGAACTGCTCTCCACCCTGCAGCGCATGGGGTATCATCGATTTATCCTGGCGGCCTCCGGGGTGGAAGCCTTCTCCCAGAAGGAGAAGGAACTGGGCTTCTCCCTGGCCCTGGAAGAACTGGGCATTTCCCGGAAGAACACTGCAGTTCTTCCCGATTGCATGATGCAGGACATGGGGGAAAGCTATCGATGCTTCCGTCAAGTCTGGAAGACCCTGCTTCCTGGACGCACGGTGGTGATCTCCGCCGTGGACAACTTCTCTCCCCTGTTGATCCAGTGGCTGAAGCGGGATGGGATCTCCGTGCCGAAAGATCTCGGGGTAGTCTCCACCGATGGATTGAATGCCATTGTCGGGGAGGTGAATCCCATCTCCACCTTGAAGGTTCCCACCGTGGAGATGGGGGAGCGTGCCTTGACTCTCCTCCTGGGGGAAATCCGCCAGCGCCGGGAAATCCCTGTCCAAAATCTTCTCCTGATGCCCTCCATGCTCTTCGGCTCTACTCTCTAGCTCCCCTTTGCCTCCCCCGCTCCTATGAACCGCTCTCTCCTTCTGTGTCTCCTGGCCCTCTGCCTCCCCGCCTTCTCCGCCGAAATTTCCCTGGGGAAGACGGTGCGACTCAACACCCAGGGAGGGGGACTGACCCAATTTTCCTGGAAAGGGCACTCCCTGGTGCCCGCCAACGGGAAGACGGGCACTCTCACGGAGGTGGCTTTTGCCAGCCGCGGAGACACTGCCGTGGATGGGGAGGCCTTTGGCAAACTGGAGTTTCAGGTGCGTCCTCTTGAGACGCAGGAGGGAGAGGGGGCCAGTCTAGTTTTTCGAGCCCAGGGCACCCAGGCCTTCCGGTGGCTTCTCCTCCAAAAGACGTATACCCTCCAGAAGGATGGCTCCCTCCAGGTGGAGTATACCTTGAAAAATCTGGATGACAAAGCCCATTCCGTGGGACTCTGGGTGCGCTCTCTTCTGCGGGAGGGAGAGGGGGAGGCCCAGCAGCCCAACCGGTATTTCTTCGCCCGCCAGGGAGCCCTGGACTCCTTTGTTCACCCCGGTCCCGGCGCCCAGGGAGACTTCTTTGTCATGAATCCCACTTCTGGGACGGCGGGGGTGTGCGGCCCCCAGGGGGTGGGCACCTTGGTGTGCCTGCCGGACGACGAGGTGGAGGCCTTCTATTCTTGGCGTTCCGAGTCGGATTCTGTGGCCACCTTGGAGTGGTTCATTCGGGAGGCGGAGATTGAGGGGGGGGCGGCGCGTCAGTTCACTCTCTTTCTCTTGCCTTGCGGGGATGTGCCCGCCCGCATGGAGGCTGTGGCCCGCCGGACTGCCTTCTCCGGGGAATCTCCCTGCCTCTTCCCCCGAATTCTGGCTGGCGAGATCCCGGAGGGGAGCTACGGATTGCCTCCGGAACCCTCTCTGCCCGTGAGCGAAAAGTACATGGATGTCTCGGGAAAGCGTCAGTTCTTCCCCTCAGTTCGGGCCGTGCGCTTCCCGGCGGAGACGGATCTTTCCCAGCTGGGGGTCTATGCTTGCGCCAATGGGCGGGAATGTCTGGATCGCCCCGTGGCTTTCCGCAGGGAAACCCTCCCCTCCGGAGAACAGCGAGTCCTCTTCCTGGTGCCTGGCGTGAATCCCAAGGGATTCTACTGGACCCGCTTCCAGGATGGATTCGCCTATGATGACCAGGGGCTCCTCCTGGGGGAGGAGGAGTTCCATTTCCGCTTCTGCCTGGACATCCCCCAGGAAGAGCCCCCGCAGTTGACCCCCCGGGGAAAATGGCTCCTGGAACAGGGGCCGCAGCTCCTCGTCAACGGGGATGTGGAACTGCCCTCCTGGGAGGATCCCGCCTGGCCCTGGGGGTTCCCCTGGAGCCAGGAACTCCGCTCCAGCCGGGGAATGTTCTTCTGGGAAGAAAACGGCAGCTTCGATGGCTCCCGGTGCCTCCGCCTTCAACTGCCGGAAGGCTCCCCCTTCTGGGCAATCTGGCCGGTCCATTTCCGCCCGGAGCCCGGCGTCAAATACACCGCCTCCTGCTATGCCATGGCCGAAAATCCCGACCAGGACTGGGCCGTGGTCCAGGTGATTCAGCTGAATGGGGAAGGCAAGCATCTCCGGGAACGGAATGTCCATCTCCAGCATGACAAAGTGGCCTTCCCCTGGAAGAAGCTGGAACAGTCCTTCTTTGTGGAGGAGGACATAAAGACCGCCGCCTTGGAGTTCTCCACGCTGCGCTGTCCTACGACGAGTCTTTCCATGGACAAGCTTAGCGTGGTGCCTGAGGATTTCACCTATGTGAAGCGGGAGCGGAAGGAGTTGCTTCGGGAGGAGCTCATGGGGAGCCGCAATCCCCATGTGGAGATCATCGAGCATTTGGATGACTCTGTGGAGACGCCCCATGAGACTTGGCTGGCGGATCCCGCCCAGCCCCTGACAGGCGTCCTCTATCTCCCTCTGGCCAGCACCCGCACGGTCCAGACTCCCTTCCGGCGCACGATTCTGGAGATGGCCCAGAGAATGCCTCTGGAATATCAGTATATCCCAATCTTCCGGAAGGTGTTGCGTTTTGAGCACGGCTGGGATGTGACCTTTGGGGACTCCTTGGAGGAATACACCATGGAGTGCCTTCGCCAGGTTCAGGAGACCCCCCGGGTGATCTTGGTCCAGGCCATCGATTTCCAGACCATGGCGCAGCCGGCATTCGTGGAGGAACTCCTCCGCTTCCGACAGGATGGGGCCAATCTCCTCTTCCTGGGATGCCAGAATGTCCCCCCATCTCTCTTAGGGGAGGAAACCCCGTTGCCCTCCTCCTGGACGACCCTCCCCCAAATGCGCACCCTTCCCGAAAGCCTGCGGCGGGAGGGATTGCGGGGATACCGAAGCCCGGAGGGACGATGGAGCGTCTGCTTCCAGCCTGCCGAGGATGAATGGTATCTTCTTCCCAAATTCTTTGCCTGCGTCCCCCAGGAGCAAGTGAACCAAAATGTGCCCTCCCTCTGGGGACGGGACTTCCCCTACTGGGAATATCTCCATCTCCAAACCCTGAAGCTCCTCCGGGGGTTGGCGGAAATCCCCCTGCCTGCCCGCTTGGAAGCCTGCCGGGAGGAGGAAGTGACGGTGGCGGCCCGGGAGCCCATGGCGGCCCGGCTGCGGGTGCGCATCCAAAATCTCCATCGGGTGACCGAGAAGGAGTACACCCAGGAACTCTCCCTCAAGGCAGGGGAGCAGCCAATCATCCTCTCCCGGGAGGGATTGCCTGGGGGACGCCATGTGGCTCATCTCTTTCTAGAGGATCAGGAGGGCAAGGGGCTGGATTGCGGCGCCACCGCCTTCTCCCTCCCGGAAACCCACCCTCTGACCCTAAGCTTCTCCCATGAAGACCGCATCTACCAGCCCGGCGAGGAAGTGGAGATTTCCTTTGCCTGTTCCCCATGGCCGGAAAAGGGCCGTCTGACGGTGCGGGTCACCGATGTGGAGGGGCGTCTTCTGCAGGAGGAAACTCTGGTTCCCCAGGAGAAGGCCTCCCTGACCTTCCTTCCTCCCCGGCCCCTGAGCCGGCTCTATCGGGTGGATGCCCTCCTCCAGGAAGGGGAAGCCCCCCGCAGCAATGCCTATGGCGAGTTTGCTCTCCGGATTCTCAAGGATCCCCGACGAATGGACGCCCTGGTCTGGCTGGGATACTATCCCATGCTGAGGGAACTCAAGAAACTGGGATTCACCCACCAGATGGTGAATCTTCAGCAGGATATGGAGTCCATGGGAATGCTCCACGCCCTGGCGGACGTGGGGCTCCAGATGGTGGCCACCCGGGCCGGACAGTTGGATGTGCCTCATGAATCCGAATTGCGCTACCGGGGAGACATCCCCTCCGATCCCGTCCGCAATCCCTGCTACTCCGACCCCTCCTTCCTCCAGGCGCTCCATACCCGCATCCGCACCCGAATGGAACAACAGCACTACGCCTTCTATGGCATCACCCTCCAGGAGATTGCCGACGAGGCGTATCTGGGACGCAGCGTCTGCTACAGTCCCTTCTGTCTGGCGGGATTCCGCCAGCGGCTCCAGGAGGAATATGGCACCCTGGAGGCGCTGAACCAGGAGTGGGAGACCTCCTTCCGCCGGTGGGAGGAGGTGGTGCCCTGCCAGTTGGAGGAACTCCCCGCCTCCGAGAATCTCAGCCGCTGGCTGGACCACAAGCTCTTCATGACCGCCCTCTACGCCAAAAACTGGGTGGGAGGCACCCGGGAAGCCATTCGCCAGGCTGTGCCGGGAAGCCAGGCCGGACTCTCGGGCACCCAGGTGCCGGGCTTGAGCTACGACTGGGCCCAGCTGATGAAATACATCGACTGCCTCTCCTTCTACGGCGGCATCCAACGAAAACTGGTCCATGATCTGGCCCAGCCCGGTTTCGTGGCGGGAGAATGGACCGGATATTGCCTGGCCTATCAGGTGAACGAGTTCGACCAAAAGGCGCGGCTGTGGGACAATCTCTTCCTGGGCTCCAATTTCTCCAGCATCTTCATGGGCCATGGCATGCATGGAGATCTCTCCCCCAATCCCAATATGAAACTCTACAGCCAGGGCCTGAAGGAAATTCGGAAAGGGGCGGACTGCCTGGTGCTCTCCGCCCAGGAGACCTTCCGGGAAGTGGGAGTCCTCTACTCCCAGAGCTCCCTCTATACGGCCATGGGAACCCTAGGGGCGAATGTGTGGCACAACAGCCAGACGGGGTGGGCCGCTCTCCTCTCCGATCTGAAGCAGCCCTTCCGCTATGTGACCTACGAACAGCTGGAGGAGGGGGTGCCCGAGGGGCTGAAGGTCTTGGTCCTTCCCTGCACTTTGTCCCTCTCCCGTCGCGCCCTGGAGCATTTGCAGAGATTCGTGGAGGAGGGAGGCACTCTTCTGGCGGATTTCGCCCCGGCGGTGGCGGACGAGCACGGAAAGTTCCAGCGTCGCCTGGAGGCGGAGAGTCTCTTTGGCGTGGATCGCTCCCAAAGCACCCGGGATCTGGTGGAGTTCTCCCTGGACAGCTGGGGAAGCTGCACCCTGCGCTACGGGGAGGGGGCACTCCGTCTTCAGGAAGCCCAGGCCGGGGAAACCGCTCCCGACGGCACCCCCGTCCTCCTGGTCCGCACTCTCGGACAGGGACGGGTCTGCCTCCTGAATCTCCTCCTCACTGGCTATCAGGAAATCCAGCTGGGCGGCGTGGGGGGAGAATTGCTCACCACCAAGAGCGGAAATGCTCTCTTCTGCCAGAAAATCCGGGAATGGATGGACGGGGAACTCCAGAAGGCCGGCGTCTCCCCCAGAGTCCAGGCAACCCTCACGGAGAATGGCGAACTCTATCCCGCCCATACCACCCTCCGACAGGATGGGGAAAATCTCCTCTTCGGCATGGTGAAGCCCGTGACGGACAACGGCACCGGAAAATACCCCATGCTCTTCCAGGACACCCCGGAGGAGGAGGTGAGGGTGGAGCTTCCTGTGGAGGGCTTCCTCTACGATGTGAGGAAGGGCGCCTTCCTGGGGCAGGGAAACACCTTCACCGCCAAGCTGGTGCCTGGAGACGCCCTCCTGGTGTCCATTCTTTCCCGCAAGCCCGAGGGACTCTCTCTCCAGGCGCCAGAGGGCATCTGCCCCGGCGAGACGGTGGAACTTCCCTGCCGTCTGGAGGGCGGCGAGGGGCCCCAGGTCTTCCGCCTGGAAGTGGTGGATCCCCAGGGACAGCCCCGGGAGGAATATCAGCAGGTGCTCCGGGGGGAGAATGCCCAGGCGGACTTCTCCTTCGCCTTCGCCTGGAACGATCCCAAAGGCGCCTGGACCCTCACAGTGACCAACGTCAATACCGGGTTGCAGGCCTCTAGGGAACTTCTGCTGGAATAGAAGTCGTCACGGCCTCCTCCTGGAGTGGGGGAGGAAGGCCGTCCCTGTCCCTCCGAAGTCTGTACCCCTTCAGAGCCGTCTTTCCTCGGAGCCTGGGAGAGGCATTCTGAAGGAGTCGTTTAGGGGCGAGGGGGTTATTTTTCGAAGACTTGCGCCACCTTCTTCAGCAGTTGGGGGATGGGGAGATGCTGAGGGCAAAGGCGTTCGCAGCGGTGGCAGTTCAGGCACTGGCTGGCGGTGCCGTAGTTCAGAGCCATGCGGCGGTAATACATTTGCTGGGTGCGGAAGGGGAGGTGGCACCGTTCTTCCAGCCGGTAGCTATTGTAGAGAGAGAAACACCGGGGGATGGGGATCTTCCGTGGGCAGCCATCCAGGCAGTAGGCGCATCCCGTGCAGGGGATTTCCTGGCTGTTTCGGATGCTTTCCACCGCGTTCGCCAGGATGTGGCGCTCCTGGTCGTCCAGGGGATGGAAATCCTCCATAAACGACAGGTTGTCCTCCATTTGGGCCAGATTGCTCATGCCGCTGAGGACCATGCCCACGTTTTCGGGAGAGGCGGCGAATCGGATGGCCCAGGAGGGCAGGGAGGAATGGGGATGATGGGCCTTGAGGAGGGCCTCCGCCTCGGGAGGAAGGTGCGCCAGGTTGCCGCCCCGCACCGGCTCCATCACAATCACCGGCTTGCCATGACGCAGACAGGTCTCATAGCATTTCCGGGACTGCACCGCCTGATTCTCCCAATCCAGGTAGTTCAACTGCAATTGGACAAACTCCATTTCCGGATGCTCGGTGAGCACCCGCTCCAAAAGCGCCGCTTGGTCGTGGAAGGAAAAGCCCACGTGGCGCACCAGGCCCTCCCGCTTCTTCTGGAGAAGCCAGGAAAAGCAGTCCATGGCCTCGTAGACAGGATAGTGGTCGGCGCTTATGTCGTGGAGGAGATAGTAGTCAAAGAAGGTCACCCCCGTGTCTTCCAACTGCTGTTGGAAGATGGCATCCCGTTCCTCCCGGCGCTGAAAGTATTCGCAATGGAGTTTGGTGGCCAGGGAGAAGCGGTCCCGGGGGTATCGCTGAGAAAGGATGGTCTTTACGGCATTCTGGCTCTTTCGCCCGCAGTACATGAGGGCGGTGTCGAAGTAAGAGAATCCCCGTGCCAGAAATAGGTCCACCATCTTCTTGACCTGTTCCAGGTCAATGCTGGCAGGGTCTCCCTCGCGAAGGAGGGGAAGGCGCATCAAGCCAAAGCCCAGTTTCTTTTTCTGGGGGAAGATTTCTTGAACGGTGGGCATGGGCGGATCAGGGGGTGTGGAAGAGCTGCTCCCCGATGAGAGCGGTGAAGAAGGAGCCGGTGAAGAGGAGGGGAGTCTCTGGAGGAAGTTGGTCGACCCGTTCCAGGGCGGGAATCACCTCCCGGATGGGAAGTCCCGCCTTCTGGGCGGCTTCCACCAGTTGGGGCAGGGCGCTTCCCCGGGGAGTCTGGGGATTGGTGAGGAGATATTCGGCGTCCATCCCTTTCAGTCCCTCTACAATGCCTGTCACATCCTTGCCTGGCACGCACCCCAGAATGCAGAGAAAATGGGTGCCGGGGTAGAGGGTGGCCAGGGCTTCCCGGAGACGGCGGGCGCTGTCTCCATTGTGGGCGGCGTCCAGGATCACCGGGGGATTTTCCTGGATGCATTCAAAGCGGGCCCGGAGGCGGGGGGGACGGAAAAGGGACTTTTCCGGAACAAGCCCCAAAAGCTTCACGGCGCTCCAGGCACATTGGAAATTTTCCTGGAGGAAGGGGGGAGTGGCAGGAGAAAGCCAGGAGGACACCGGGGCATCCGTGCCGGGACGGAAGAGGGGGGCGTGGAGCCCTGCGGCTGTCTCCACAATGACCTCCTCTCCTGCCGGATAGGGCTGACGCCCCAAAAGCACGGGAGTCTCCTCCCGGAGAATCCCCGCCTTCTCCGCGGCAATCTGACGGATGTCGCTGCCCAGCAGAGCAGTGTGGTCATAGCTCAAGGGGGTGATGATGGCCAACTCCTTCTTCCGGGGATAGTTGGTGGAATCCACCCGCCCCCCGATGCCCGTCTCCAGGACGGCATATTCCACGCCTTTTCGCTGAAAGTATTGGAGGGCCAAGACGGTGAAGAGCTCGAAGAGAGAGGGGGCCAGGCCGGCCTGACGCACCTTCTGGCACAGGGGAAGGGCCAACTCCTCCAGCTCCTCCAAGGAAGCCAGTTGCCCATCCACTTGAAACCGCTCCCGCACAGTGTCCAGATGGGGGCTGGAGAAGACCCCGCAACGATGTCCCGAGGCGGTGATCAAGGCGGCGGTGTAGTAGGAGGTGGTGCCCTTGCCCTTGGTGCCGGCCACATGGACCAGCTTCAAGCCTTCCTCGGGATGGCCGGCCAAATCCGCCAGGGGACGAAGCCTGTCCAAGGTGTAGTTGGCGGGATCGTGCTGCCGGGCCACGCTCTTCTCCAGGTCGTAAAACTCTTGGAAGCGTTGGAAAAAGGCATTTTCCCGCTGAGGATCGAAGTCTTGTCGCATGAAGAGGGAAGCAGGAGGAACGAGGATAAGGGGAGGTTCAGGAAACAGGCAGAAGATATTCCCCCTTCCTCAATCTTCCTCTCTCCCTCACCCCTTTTTCCCCTTGTCCCCCAAAAAAGGAAGGCGCCAGAGAGGAACGAGCCCTCTCTGACGCCCTAGAGGAAACAGGGAAAGGAGGTTCAGAGGAGGCCTACTCCTCCGTCTTCTCACCCTTCTTCATCTCGGCCACCTCGGCCTCCAATTTCTCCAGCTTCTCCAAAATGGTGTCCAACTTGGCGGAAAGAGGCATGAAGTCGGAGAGCTTGGCACTGGTGTTCTTGGCGGCCTGGGCAATCCGCTCCCGGGCGGCCTTGCCCTCGTTCACCAGACGATCCTTCAGATCCCCATTCTCCTCAGGCTTCACCCCAACCTTGTCCAGGGTGGTCTTCACCAGCTCGTCCACCTTGTTGTAGGCCACAGAAGCCACGCCAAGACCCAGATTGAAACCTTCTTCCAACAGATTCAACATCGACTTCTCCTCCATCGTTTGCTCCCCCCCCAGCATGCGATGGCAAGTGGCAAGGAGGAGTGACGCAAAAAACATCACCCCCGGAAAACCCAGGGGACTTGGACTTCGTTGACGGAAAACGGGGAAAATATACCACAAATTCCGGAAAGAAAAATGAAAAATCCAGAAAATCGTGTAAATTTTCGTGCATTGCACAAAAAATCTCCCAAAGATACCATGACAAAACCAAAATCCACCAATCTGAGCATCCGCATGGAACTGGAATTGAAGAAGGATGCGGAAGAACTCTTCGGCAGCTTGGGCATGAGCCTGACCACCGCCTTCAATGTCTTCCTCCGACAGTCTCTACGGGTCCAAGGACTCCCTTTCTCCGTGACCCGAAAGGAGGATGAACGGAAAAACGGAGAAAAAACCATCCCTCCGGAGGAAGAATAGGTTATAATATTATAAGTTGTTTATTAT
>JAEDMH010000054.1 GCA_016303095.1 Lentisphaeria bacterium
CTAGAAATCTAGAAATCTAGAAATCTAGATCCCGCCCATCGACCTGCCCTCTTTGGGTGGGCGTGGGGGATGCCGTTAGGCTAGGGGGGAGGTGTTATATTTTGCCGATTTCCAGAGCAGGGGGGCGAAGACGCCCCTCCCCCGTGTAGAAAGCAACAAGGAATTCCGAAGATGATTACCACCAAGGAAGTTGACAACATGTGCTGCGTGGCGAAGGGCTGCGACCATGGCCCTGCGCCGATTCCACAGGAAGGGCAGTGGACGCAAGTCCGCCAGATCAATGAGATTTCTGGTCTGACCCATGGCGTGGGCTGGTGCGCCCCCCAGCAGGGTGCCTGCAAACTGACCCTGAATGTGAAGAAGGGGATCATTGTGGAAGCCCTGGTGGAGACCATTGGATGCAGTGGCATGACCCATTCCGCCGCCATGGCCGCGGAGATTCTGCCTGGCAAGACCATTTTGGAGGCGCTGAACACCGACTTGGTCTGCGA
Organism: Lentisphaeria bacterium; assembly: GCA_016303095.1. Lineage (GTDB taxonomy): Bacteria > Verrucomicrobiota > Lentisphaeria > Oligosphaerales > Oligosphaeraceae > UBA1724. The sequence goes on from JAEDMH010000054.1 coordinate 492, forward strand.
CGCCATCAACACCGCCATGCGGGAGCTTTACCTTCAGATTGTCTACGGACGCACCCAGAGCGCCTTCTCCGAGAATGGTCTCTCCGTGGGCGCCGGCCTGGAGGATCTGGGCAAGGGTCTGCGCAGCCAGGTGGGCACCATGTATTCCACCCAGCTCAAGGGCGTCCGCTATCTGGAGATGGCCGAGGGCTATGTGAAGCGGGTGGCCCTGGACAAGGACAGCCAGGTCATTGGCTACGAGTTTGTGAAGGTGGGCCCCATGATGGAAGCCATCAAGCAGGGCATGGACGCCAACGAGGCCGTGAAGAAGTTCACGGGCACCTACGGACGCTTCACCCCCGAGGCTGGCGCCGTCAAGTACATCGACCCCCGTCACGAATAATTTAGGGAGGCAGGAAGAAAATGGCTTTGTTCGAGAATTACGAGCGTCGGATTCCTCAGATTGAGAAGGTCTGTGCGCAGTATGGCATCAAGGATCTGGAGTCCGCCCGGCAGATGTGCCTGGACAAGGGCTTCGATCCCTACAAGATCACCGAGGGCATCCAGCCCATTTGCTTCGAGAACGCCAAGTGGGCCTATGTCCTGGGTGCTGCCATCGCCATGAAGAAGGGATGCACCAAGGCCGCCGACGCCGCCAAGGCCATCGGCGAGGGTCTGCAGGCCTTCTGCATCCCCGGCTCTGTGGCCGATGACCGGAAGGTGGGTCTGGGCCATGGCAACCTGGCCTCCATGCTGCTGAGCGAGGACACCAAGTGCTTCGCCTTCCTGGCGGGCCACGAGTCCTTCGCCGCCGCCGAGGGCGCCATTGGCATCGCCACCAAGGCCAACCGGGTGCGCAAGGAACCCCTCCGGGTCATCCTCAACGGTCTGGGCAAGGACGCCGCCTACATCATCAGCCGCATCAACGGCTTCACCAGCGTGGAGACCAAGTTCGACTACTTCACCGGCGAGTTGAAGGTGGTGAAGGAGACCGCCTTCTCCGACGGTCCCCGGGCTGCTGTGCGCTGCTATGGCGCCGATGACGTCCGGGAGGGCGTGGCCATCATGTGGAAGGAGGATGTGGATGTGTCCATCACCGGAAACTCCACCAATCCCACCCGCTTCCAGCACCCGGTGGCGGGCACCTACAAGAAGGAGCGCGTCCTGGCGGGCAAGAAGTACTTCTCCGTGGCCTCCGGCGGCGGCACGGGGCGTACTCTCCATCCGGACAACATGGCGGCGGGTCCTGCCTCCTATGGCTTCACCGACACCCTGGGCCGGATGCACTCCGACGCCCAGTTCGCCGGTTCCAGCTCCGTGCCTGCCCACGTGGAAATGATGGGCTTCCTGGGCATCGGCAACAATCCCATGGTGGGCGCTACCGTTTCCGTGGCCGTGGCCGTGGAAGAAGCCATGAAATAGGTTCCCTGCCACGAAAGGCGACGCCCCTGGTATATCCCTCCCGCCCGTCCTTCTCCCCTCTGGGAGGCGGGGAGTCCGGGAAAGGGGTGTCCGCCTTTCTCCTTGGGAGAGTTTCTCTCTCCGGTCTTTCCTCATTCGGCGTTCTCCTCCCAGGGAGGGGGGTGCCGAGGGAAGGAAGGCGTGATCCGCCCCCGCACCTCCTTAGGCCTGCGTCGGGCGGCGTTTTGATTTTTCGGGGACGAGGGCGTTTTCCTTCCTTCCCCTGGATTTTCCTCCCGTTCTCCCTGCCTCCGCTGTCCTATGTCCATGCGTCCCTGGCAACCCTTTTTGCCCTACAACGCCGTCTGCTGCCGATATAGCGAGATTGGCACCAAAGGGCGGAACCGGGGGAGTTTTGTGCGTCGTCTTGTGGAGGGGTTGGGGCGTTCTCTGGGGGAATCCTTTGCCTCTCCCCGCTTTGAGGTAGAGCGGGGCAGGGTGTATTTGTATCCTGGCAGGGAGCAGGGCGGTCTTCTCACCCGGGAACAGTGGGAGGCGTTGCGTCGGGAAATTCCCAATCTTCCCGGCATAGCCTCCGTTTCTCCTGGTTGGCACTGTCCTCGCACCTTGGAGGCCCTTCAGGAGTATGTATGGCGCACCCTTCCCCAGGTGGTGGAGGCCTTCCTGGCCACCCATTCCCCGGAGGAACGGACCTACGCCATGCGGGTGAACCGGTGTGACAAGTCCTTCCCCTTGCACTCCGACGAAATCGAGAAGGGCTTTGCGGAGGAGGTGTTCCGGCGGTGGCCCCAGCTGACCTTGGATCTGAAGAAGCCGGCCCTTCGCATCGGGGTGGATCTCCGCCCCAGCGGCATCTTCGTGGACTACGAACGCATTCCCGGCCCGGGCGGTCTGCCGGCCGGCTCCGGCGGACAGGCGCTGGCCCTTCTCTCCGGGGGCATCGACTCCCCCGTGGCCTGCTATGAGATGATCCGCCGGGGCACCAACGTGGATTTCGTCACCTTTCACAGCGCCCCCTACACCCCGGAGGCCGGCCTGACCAAAATCTGCGATCTGGCCCGCATTCTCAATCATTTTCAGCATCGAGGCCGGGTGGTGGCCGTCAATCTCCTGCCCTTTCAGAAGGCGGTGCGGGACAATTGCGAGGAGAAGTTCCGCACGGTGCTTTACCGCCGCAGCATGATGCGTTTGGCTTCCGTGGTGGCCCGGCACTTTCAGGACGAGGCTTTGGTCACCGGGGAGAATCTGGGGCAAGTGGCCAGTCAGACCCTGACCAACATGAGAGTCATCCAGGAGGCCAGTCCCATGATGATTCTCCGCCCCCTCCTGGTCTACGACAAGTTGGACATCATGGCGGTGGCCCGGAAGATCGGCACGCTGGATCTTTCCCAGATTCCCGTGCCCGATTCCTGCACCATCTTCGCGCCGGCCTCTCCCGCCACCGCCGCCTCCCTGGCCCTGGTGAAGGCCAACGAAGCACGCCTGGATCTGCCCGCCCTCCTTCAGGAGTGCCTGCGCCAGACCACCATCATGAGCACCGTCACCTACCAGGCCCATCCCTTCCCGGAACTCCTGGAGCAGCCCCTCGCCCTATGAACCTCAAGGATTTCCTGGCTTCGGAACAGGGCAGGGCGCAACTCAAGGAGTGGGGAGAACCCGATTTCCGCCTGCGGCAGCTGAACCAGTGGACCCTGGAACGCTTCGCCGCCTCCTATGAGGAAATGACGAATCTCCCCAGGGAGCTTCGGCAGCGCCTGGCCCAGGTGGCGTCTCCTTTTGCCTTGGAAGTGGTGGAGCGCCTTCAGGATCCCTCGGACGGCACGGTGAAATGGCTCTCCCGGCTGGAGGATGGCCATACGGTGGAGACGGTGCTTCTCCGGGTGCCGGAGCGCACCACCGTGTGCCTCTCCACCCAAGTGGGCTGTCCGGTGCGCTGCGTCTTTTGCGCCAGCGGGCGAAATGGCCTGGTGCGCAACCTCACGGCCGGAGAGATCATGGATCAGGTGATGCTGGCCAACCGGGAGGCGGGAAAACGGGTGGACAACATTGTGGTGATGGGCATGGGAGAACCCCTGTTGAATCTGGAGGCCCTGGTCCCCGCCCTGGAGCGCATTGCCTTCGGGGTTCGCCACGTGACCATCTCCACCAGCGGGATCGTTCCCGGCATCTTGAAGCTGGCCCGGCTGGCCGAGGAGGCCTCCTCCTCCCCCCTCTCCCGCAACTGGAATCTGGCCCTCTCCCTGCACGGCGTGGATGACGAAAGCCGAGCCCGCATCATCCCCCCCCATCACCGCTATCCCCTGGCGGAGATCTTCCAGGCCTGCCGGGTGCACCGGGAGAAGACCGGACGGATGCTGACTCTGGAATACGCCTTGGTGCGCGGCCAGAACGACAGCGTGGCGGCCCAGCGACGTTTGGCGGAGATCGCCCGGGAGCTTCGGGCCAAGGTGAATCTCATTCCCTGCAATCCCAATGCCAGTGTCCTGGAGGCGCCAGAACTGCGGCGATGCCGCCAATGGGCCGAGGAGCTTTCCGCCCGGGGCGTCCAGGCCACTCTCCGGCACTCCCGGGGACAGGCCATCTTGGCGGCTTGCGGACAGCTGCGTCAGCAGTGGCAGCGCCAAAGGTCCCAGGAGGCGGGAGGCTGAACCCATTTCCCTTCTTTTTTCCCATCGCCTTTCCCTTCCCTCCCACCCCTTTTTCATGAGGAGAAAACCATGAAACGATTCCTTTCTGTTTTATTCTGTCTGTTTTTTGCCGTCACCACTCTCCACACCCAAGAGGAACCCAAGAAAATGCCTGAAAAAGAAGCCAATCCCGTTGTCCGGATCATGACCACCAAGGGGGACATGATGGTGGAGCTCTACGAAGACCAGTGCCCCAACACGGTGGCCAATTTCATCACCCTGGCGGAATCCGGATTCTACCGTGGACACTCCTTCCATCGGGTGATTCCCGGTTTCATGGCCCAGGGCGGATGCCCCTTCTCCCGGGAAGGCGCTATCGGCACCCCCGGCACCGGCGATCCCGGATACCGCTTCGCCGACGAGTTCAACAAGGAACTGCGTCACCAGGGGCGTGGCATCCTCTCCATGGCCAACTCCGGCCCCAATACCAATGGCAGCCAGTTCTTCATCACCTTCACCGACACCCCCTGGCTGGATAACCACCACACGGTCTTCGGCAAGGTGATCGGCGGCTTGGAAGTCCTGGATGCCCTGGAGAACATCGGCTCCCAGAGCGGACGCTGCAAGGAGCGGGTCATCTTCAATGTCGAAGTGGTCAGCAAGCGAAACCACGAGTATACGGTGAAAAAACTCTAGGGGAAGCAGACCCTGGACGGTCTGGACCTCTTCTCTGTCTTTTCCATGGGTGTTTCCCCCTTCCGGCACTCTCATCCCCTTCTCTGGGGAATTTCGGTCTTGGCCTTGGCTTTGGCCGTCTCTTGCCGTACCCTCACGGCTCCTCCGGGATACGTCTCCCGGGGGAGCGGCACGGCGGGGCGCATCGAGTTCCCGGAGGAAGTCTCCCTGGAGGCCCAGTATGCCTTGCTGGCCTGGTATGGGGCGCAGTATGGGCAGGAAGCGCGCCTGCGGGCAGGGGAGACCTTTGGACTAGTGCACAACGCCCTCAATGACCGGGCGTTGCTTTTGCGGGGCATGGCGGCCCAGGCCTTGGTGGGACGCTATCCCGGCTTTGCCTACATTCCTCCCCAGGGCGGGGTGGCCTTCCTCTATGAGAGCCTGGGGGAGCGGGAGGATTTTGGGGAAATGGAAGCGATGCTGGCCCGTTGTCGCCAGACTCTGGAGACCCGTCGATACCTGGAAGTGCCCGTCCAGGAGTGCCGCCGCTTCCTCGCTCAGACCACCAATGGGGACGAGAATGTTCTCTTTGCCCAGTGGGCATCCCAGCATCCCCGGCTGGAAATTGATTTTTCCGACGAACAGAATCTCCGTCTTCTGGAGCGTTGCCGCCAAGCGGTGATTCTCAAGGCCCATTTGGTGGAGACCATGGATTTTGTGCAGGCGCATCTCCAGGAGGGGGCAAGGGCGGAGGAGGTGCTGGCCCAGTTGGATCAAAGAACCCGGGAGATGCCGCCCCTGGCGGATTTGGGGGTGTTGGGGGACAGGAAAACCCTGCCCCGGTGGGAGAAGCTCCTGGAGGAGGCGCCGGGAATCCTGGTGGAAGCCGCGGTCAACCTATGGCGCGGGGACAACGGGGCGCAGTATGAGGAAGTCATGAGTCAGGCCATGGGGCAATGGGATCGGGATTTGCGGCTTCAGAAGGCCGCCCGGGGTCTGTGGCAGGCCATGGAGAGGAATTTGGGCGAGGCTTTTCTGGCCCGGAAGGAGGCCTTGGCCCGGGAGTGTAAGGAGACGGGGAAGCGGGGGGACTTTGCCCAGGAGATTCACCGTTTGCGGAAGCGGGCGGGGGAGTTGGCCGCGGGGAACGCGGGAACTTGGGAGTGCTATGCCCGTTTGGGGCGCACGGAGGAATTGGTCGCCCTCCTCCGGGAGAAGGCGGAGAGTCTGATCCCCGAGGCTTGCCGTTTCTATCTGGCCCGCCAGAGGGAGTGTCTGGCCGAGGGGCGCCCCGCCTCCGCCTTGGCCCTGGAGGAGATTCTGGGGGAATTGGCGGGCGGCGCGGTGGAGGCTTCCTCGCCGGTGGCCTCCCAGGCCCGGGAGGCATTGGCCTCCCTCCCTCCTGTCTACGGATTGAGACTGGGGGATTTCACGGGAAGGGAGCCGGGGCAGGGCGACAGTTGGCGTCGTGATTTGGGGTTTGCCTTGTCCGAGGCGTTTTCCCGTTGGAAGGCGGGGGGGATGCTGCGCCTCCTGGAATCCCGTGAGGGGGGGGAGGAACTGGGGCTGGTGTGGCATCTGGGCCAGGGAGAATTGCTGGAGTATCAGCCGGGGGAGGTGGAGATGCAGAAGCGCACCGAGGTGCGGTGGCAGTACGGGGAGCCGCGCCTGGAAGAAGGAGGGGACTACGCTTTTCTCCAGCCCCTTTGGCGCCAGGAGGTGGAGGTGGTGCAGGCAAGTCGGGTGGGACATGTCCGCCTGCGGGGACTTCTCCAGGGGGGAGACCTTGCCAGCCCGGTGGAGGTGAATGCCTTCTGCCCCAGAATTTTCCACCAGGAGAATCTTCTTTCCTCTCAGCTCCAGGAGACCCTCCGTTGCCAAGACCAGCGCCAGCTGAAGCCGGTGACGCCCCAGGAACCCCTCCGCCGGGAGAGAATTTGGTCCGCAGGAGAAATGCTGGACTACGCACGGCAGAATGCCTTGGGAGAATTTCTCCGATGCCTCATGGCCTCTCTCCTGGAGAACATTCCCCGGGAACTCTCCCTTCGTTCCCTTTCCGCCAAAGACCGGGCCGAGGCTTTCCTGCGCATGGCTTGGCTCCTGGATTCCCTGGATTTCTCCCGGGATCCCGCCCTGGATTCCCTTCGCCAGCAGGGACGGGAACGGCTTCTTCTGGAAGGCCGAAGCCTCCTTTTGGAAGTGTGCCTTCCCACCCCCGATTCCGCCCCTTCCCCATAACCCCAACACAAAATATCCCTCATGTCCACGCTCTATCCTTTCCGCGCCCTTTTGCCCGTGGCGGACAAGGCCTCCCAAGTCGCCTCCCTCCCCTACGATGTGATGAATCGCCAGGAGGCCCGCCAGGCTGTGGAGGGCAATCCCCTCTCCTTTCTCCGGGTGACCCTGGCGGATCTGGAATTGCCAGACCAGATCTCCTCCTACGATCCCTCCGTCTATCAGCGGGCGGCGGAAAATCTCCGGGCGTTGCAGGAGAAGGGAATTTTGACCCAGGATGACCAGGATTCCTTCTATCTCTATTCCCTGGTGATGGAGGGGCGGCGGCAGACGGGCATTGTGGCCTGCGTCTCCGTGCCGGAATACAACCAGGGCATCGTCCGCCGTCATGAGTTCACCCGGAAGGAGAAGGAAGACGACCGGACCCGGCACATTTTGACCACGGGGGCCCAGACGGGGCCTGTCTTCCTGGCCTACCGGGATCAGTCGGAGGCGGATGCCTTGACCCAGGAGGTGATGGAGACCCAGCCGCCTCTCTTCGATTTCACCGCCTCTGACGGCATTCGCCACACGGGCTGGAGAATCCCCCGGGAAAAGACCGCCACGCTGGAGAAACTCTTCCAGGAGAAGGTGCCCCTCCTCTACATCGCCGACGGGCATCACCGGGCTGCCGCCGCCGCCCGGGCCGCCCAGGAGCGCCCCCTGGATCCCCAGGCCGCCTGCACCATGGGGGTCATCTTCCCCGCCAGCCAGCTGAAGATCCTGGCCTACAACCGGGTGGTGCGGGATCTAGGCGGATTGTCTCCCCAGGAGTTTCTGGCGCGTCTGGCGGAAGTGGGCGATCTGGGAGAGGAGGCCTCTCCCGTGCCTCCTGCCGCCGGGCAGGTCTCCTTCTATCTGGAGGGACGCTGGCGCAGCCTCTCCTTCCGCCAGCGCCATCCCGAGGATCCCATTGCCAGCCTGGATGTGAGTCTCCTTCAGGAGCAGGTCCTGGCTCCCATCCTGGGCATTCAGGATCCCCGCCGGGATCCCCGCATCGACTTCGTGGGGGGCATCCGGGGCACTCGGGAGTTGGAGGAACGGGTGGACAAGGGAGAGGCTCTGGCCTTCTCTCTCTATCCCACCTCCCTGGAGCAGCTGATGCGGGTGGCGGACGCCCACGGCATCATGCCCCCGAAATCCACTTGGTTCGAACCCAAACTCCGGGACGGACTCTTCACCCACTGCCTTTCCTAGCCTCCTAGCCTCCTTTTTTGCTCCGCAGAACACGACGATGCAGATCCACGACGATGGCCAAATCTACCTGGAGGGGGTTTCCGTAGAGGAACTGGCCTCCACCTACGGAACCCCCCTCTATGTCTACGAGGAAAACCGGATCCGGGAAAACTTCCGACGCGCCCTGGGCGCCTTCCGGAAGTACTACCCCGACACCCGCTTCTTCTATGCCATCAAGGCCAATAACAATCTGGCGGTGGCCAATATCCTCCGCCAGGAAGGGGCCGGCATTGATGCCGCCAGCGTCAATGAAATCCTCCTGGCCAAGGAAATGGGCCTGGGGGGAGACGAGGTGATGTTTTCCGGAAACTTCCTCTCCGACGAGGACATCCGCCAGGGGGTGGAGTCCGGGGTCATCTTCAATTTGGATGATCTCTCCCTGCTGCCCCGCCTCCTGAAGCACGGCGTGCCCGAACGTCTCTCCTTCCGGGTGAATCCCGGCTACGGACAGTGCGACATCGGCGCCTTCGTCTGCAACGCCGGCCCCGAGGCCAAGTTCGGCCTGCATCCCGATCAGGTGCTGCCCGCCTATCGCGCCGCCCGGGACGCCGGAGTGAAGCGCTTCGGCGCCCACATGATGCCTGGCTCCTCCATCCGGGATCCGGAATACTTCGGATACGTCACCGGACTCCTGATGGATCTGGTGGGCCGGGCCGGCCAGGAATTGGGCATTGACTTCGATTTCATCGATCTGGGAGGCGGCCTGGGCATCCCCTACCGCCACGAAGATCCTTGCCTGGATCTCTCCGCCGCCGCCGAACGGGTGGCCCAGGTCTTCCAGCAGAAAATCGCCCAATATGGCCTGAAGCCCCCCCGCTTGATGATGGAGCCCGCCCGCTACTTCGTGGGAGATGCCGGATACATCATCGGACGGGTCCATACGGTGAAAGATTCCTACAAGCGCATTCTGGGCACGGACATCGGCATGAATGTCCTGGCCCGTCCCGCCCTCTATGGCGCCTATCACCACATCTATGTGAATCGCCGGGAGGCGGAGGAACGCATCCCCCTGAATCTCTGCGGACAGCTCTGCGAGAACACGGACCTATGGGTGCGGGATCGGGAACTGCCCCGGGGCACCCAGGTGGGGGATCTGGTGGTGGTGGAGAATGCCGGCGCCTACGGCTACGCCATGAGCTACCAATACAACGGACGCCTCCGTCCCGCTGAAGTCCTGGTGAATGGGGAGCGCCACGAGTTGGTTCGCAAGGCCGAGACCTTCCAGGAACTGGTGGAACTCATGCAAGTCCCCTCCCGCCTGAAAGCTTGAGGAAGAGGGGAGAAATCCTCTCCCCTCTCCTGGAAATTTCCTTCTTTTTTGCGTAATAGAGATTGTACATCCCTCCCCACGGAAACACACCCCCATGGAAGACGACGCCTCCCCCTTGGGGATAGCCTTCTTCCCTCCCTACGGAGTACCCCGACATGAAGAACGTGAAACATCTGGCTTGGCCGGCTCTCGCCTTGTCCCTGATTCTCTCTCTGGCCTCCTGCACCACCAAAACCGCCTACATCCCCAATGATGTCCATGCCCAGGCCGTCAGCGGCTTCTCCCAGGATGACATCAACGACACCATCTACGTCGCCGTGGATTCCCTGCTGACCCTGGACCGCATCAAGGCCCCCGAGGGCTCCTCTCGGGCGGTGGTCATCGTGGAAAATGTGGTCAACGACACCCTCTCCCGGGGACGGGATGCCGAAGCGCTGGCGGAGGGGCTGGGGCTGAGTCTCCGGGAAGAGTTGACCAACAGCGGGAAGATCGTGGTCTACAACCGGGAGGCGGCCCAGTATGCCACGGTGCAGGTGACGCCCCAGTACATCCTCAAGGGACGCCTCACCCAGAGAAATCTCCGCCAGGACAATTCCGATATCCAAATCGAATACAGTCTGAATCTCACCCTTATCGATCTGGCCAGCGGCCTGGAGTTCTGGCAAAAGAGAATCCCCCTGCGCAAGTTGGCTGCCCGAAAGAACGTCTTCTAGGCATGACGCCCTCCGGGCAAGGGGAATCCGTCCTCTCGCCCTGCCATGCTCTACTCCCTTACGCTCTCTCCCTCCCCCCGAATAGGAGAATCCTAGGATGAAAAAGTGGATGTCTTTTCTTGTCTTGTCCTGTGTCCTGACCCTGTGCGCCCAGGAGGCTGAACCGGTGGAGGTGGGAGAGGAGGCCGTGGCGGAGAGCCCGGCGGTGCAGCAGACGGAGGCGTCGGAGGCCGTGGCGGAGAGCCCGGCGGTGCAGCAGACGGAGGCGTCGGAGGAGGCGCTGGAGGCCGAGGCGTCGTCGGAGAGTGGCTTGAACGAGGATCTTCTGGCTGCCGGTCCCTCCAGTCGGGAGATGATGGAGGAGTGCTTCGAGGAATACGCCCGGGAGCGGGGATTCGCCTATGGGGTGCCCACGGCCCAGGGGGTGACCTATGGGAAGGAGGTGGCTTCGGTGAAGGTGGGGGCGGATTCTCCCCATTTCATCAAGGCCCGCACCATGGCTTTTGAACGGGCCTTCCAGGATGGCGTCGCCCGGCTGGTGATGGATTTCGCGGGAAAGGAGGTGGTCACGGTCTGCCGGGAATACTTCAGAGACGATAGCGACGACATTTTCGATGCCTCCGCCTCTTTGGAGGATGTGGCCCAGCGCATCACCGAAAAGGCGGTCATGCTGACGGAGAAGGAGTTGGATGCCGCCCTGGTGGAACTGGGGGTCTCTCCGGAGGAATTGAATCAGAAGAGCGTCGCAGAACGGCGCAATATCTTCACGGATCGTCTGGTGACGAAGGCCGTGAAGAAGGCCGTGGGGGATTCCTCCGGCATCGTGCCGGTCTGCTCCTTCGAGTGCGTGGATCAAGCTGGCGCCTACTCCGTGGGCGTGGTTTTCCGCTTCGACCAGAAGAGCCGGGAAATTGCCCGATGCCTGGCCAAGAAGGTGCGCCCCCCCGCCCGCCATCCTGGGGCTCCCGTGAATACGCTGCTGCCTCCCCAGGAAAGCCTGGTGAACCAGTTCGGCGTCCGGGTGGTGATCGATGAGGAGGGAATGCCCGCTCTCCTGAGCTTCGCCCAGTTCGGGGTGAGCGACAGCACGGATTCCCGCCGCCTGGAGCGGAACCAAGAGGCCGCTCTCCGTCAGGCGGAAAGCCTGGCGGATCAGCAAATGACCCTCTTTGTCAACAGCTCCCTTCAAGTGGAGAATGTCTCCGAGACGGGGGAGGAGGAAATCGAGAATGTCCTGCACTTCGACAACGGCGAGACGTATGCCCAGAACGTGGTGCAGTATGTGGATCGCCTGCGGAGCAACAGCACCCGCCAGGGAAGCGACACCTTGGCGGGACGCCGCACCCTGGTCTCCCGCATCCTTTCCCATCCCAGCGGCCACAAGGTGGCCATGGTGGTGCGCATGTGGAGCTTCCGTAGTTTGGACGAGGTGAAGAAAACCCTCCAGGAACCCAAGAAGACGACCCCTGCCCCTGTCCGAAAGACCAGGGTCCAGGAAGCTCCTGCCCTTCGGAAGGGGCGCACTTACGACTTTTAACCAGGAGGAATGACCGCTATGATGACACGCTTCTTTTGCCTCCTCGCCTTGACGGGCCTCTTGGGGATGACGGGACTTCTCCGGGGGGAGGAAGTGCTGGTGCAAAGCCAGGGGACGGGCCGCACCTACCGGGCCGCCATCGCCGAAGCCCTGATCTCCGCCCTGGAACAGCAGACGGGAATGCAGCTCTCCTCCACTCAGCGCACGGCCTTGGCCTCTTCCGAGGATAGCGTGGAGATTCTGGGAGAGACGCCCCAGGATCGTCAGGAACTCCACGATTCCCTTCAGGCGGAATGCAAAAAATGGTCTGAGGGACGCATTCAGGGCTACCAGGTGCTGGACAGCCAGCGGGATCCCGCCACGGGCCTCTATACCGTGGAAGTCCAGGTCTCCTTCCCCGGACGCTATGTGGTGGGAACGGATCCCGATGCCCGCCGACGCATGGCCGTGGGCGCCTTCTACATGAAAGCCTCCACGGTCAATGTCTACGGCACTCCCGTGGAAACGGCCACTTGGACGGAGATGTTCTCCAATGCCCTCAATGTCCAACTGACCCAGAGCCGGAAATTCACCATGCTGGATCGTCGCTTCGAAAGCGCCGTCCGGGAGGAACTCCGAAAGATCTCCGGAGAGAATGCCGCGCCGGGAGATGCCGCCCGACTCTGCCAAAAGCTGGGCACCGACTACCTGGTGGTGGGCACTCTCCTCTTCTGCGATGTCCCCGTCCCCCCCGTGAACCCCTACACCGGCAAAGCCATGCCCGTGGTCTCCGCTCCCTTCGTGGATGTGACCTATCGGGTGATTCTGGCCCCCACGGGACAGCTGAAATGGAGCGACAACATCAAGATCGACGCCACCGAGTTCTCGGCCTCCAGTCTGGCGGATTTCATCGCCCAGTCGGCAGAAAGCGCCGCCGCCCGGGTGTCGGATAGCATTCTCAGCGCCATCCTGCCCTTCGAGGTGGTGAAGGCCTATCCCGATGGACGGGTGATTCTCGGGGAAGGGGGAAAATCCCTCCAGGCCGGGGAACTCCTCCGGGTCTACCTCCTGGGGGAGGAAGTCTACGATACCAGAACCGGAGAGCTCCTGGATGCCCTGGAGGAACCCATCGGCATGGTGCTCATCGAACGGGTCACCGAAAAACTGAGCTACGGACGACTGGTGGAGGGAGACCCCGCTAAACTCACCGTGGGGGCTAGGGTGCGCCGAGATCCCTCCTATCTCCTGGATCCCCGAAACGACACCCCCCAGGAAAACGTCCCCTCCTCTCCCTCCCAGGTGAAAGGCGGAGTGGGCGGAGGGGTGGTCCTCCCCTTCTAATTTCCTCCCCCCCCCCTGGCCGGATTCTTTCAAAAAAATCCACCAGGGAACTTGAAATGCGACGGGAAAACACTAGATTAACCGGCGCGTCGTGACTCTTGACGAGCATGCGACCCATTCAGTGGACCTGTAGCTCAACTGGATAGAGCGTCTGGCTACGGACCAGAAGGTTGGGGATTCGAGCTCCTCCAGGTTCACCATTCATATTTCCCGTGGCGGGGTAGCTCAGTTGGTAGAGCGAAGGACTGAAAATCCTTGCGTCGCCGGTCCGATCCCGGCCCTTGCCACCACTTTTTTCAAGCACAAAAGGCGCGACACATGTCGCGCCTTTTGTGCTTGAAAAAAGTGTCCCGGCGTAGCTGAGGGCGCCCTGCGCCCGAAACGAAGCCGGGCCCCCCCCCCTCTCCGGGCACCCCTCCCGCCCCGGGCACACCGCCTTCCCCGGGCACACCGCCTTCCCCGGGCACACCGCCTCTCCGGCCCCCCCTCGCCCCTCGCCTCTCCGGGCGCCCCATAGTCGCAGTCCATGCCCTTCCACTACGTCTATATCTTGGCAGACGTTTCCACAGGCACCCGTCACTATGTAGGCTACACCACTGATTTGCAAGAGCGCCTTGG
>JAEDMH010000186.1 GCA_016303095.1 Lentisphaeria bacterium
TCTTCTCCACGCCCTGGACGCCCATGGCGATGGCGATGTCCTTGTATTTCTCGCCGGTGGCGGGGGCATTGTAGGCCAGGACGGTGGGGAGGATGGCGGCGCAGGCCACGCCGTGGGGGGTGTCATAGAGGGCGGAGAGGGGATGGGCCATGGAGTGGACAATGCCCAGGCCCACGTTGGAGAAGCCCATGCCGGCGATGTACTGGGCCACGGCCATCTTCTCCCGGGCGGTGGCGTCCTTGTTCACGGAGTCCCGCAGGTACTTGGCGATCATCTTGATGGCGGTGATGTGGAGCATGTCCGTCAGATCCCAGGCACCCTTGGTGATGTACCCCTCGATGGCGTGGGTCAGGGCATCCATGCCGGTGGCGGCGCACAGGCCCTTGGGCATGGACATGACCATGTCCGGGTCGATGATGGAGACCACGGGGATGTCGTGGGGATCCACGCAGACGAACTTGCGGTGCTTCTCCACGTCGGTAATCACGTAGTTGATGGTCACCTCGGCGGCGGTGCCGCTGGTGGTGGAGACGGCGATGATGGGCAGGCAGGGCTTCTTGGTGGGGGCCACGCCCTCCAGGCTGCGCACATCCGCGAACTCGGGGTTGGTGATGATGATGCCGATGGCCTTGGAGGTGTCAATGGCGCTGCCGCCACCCACGGCCACAATCACGTCCGCCCCCTCGGCCTTGCAGAAGGCCACGCCTTCCTGGACATTCTCAATGGTGGGGTTGGCCTTGATGCCGCTGTACACCTTATAGGCAATCCCCGCCTTGTCCAGCACATCGGTCACCTTCGTGGCCACGCCAAACTTCAGAAGGTCGGGATCCGTGCACAACATCACCTTGCGGCAGCCGCGAGACTGGATCTCCGTGGCGATTTCCTGGATGGCGCCCTTGCCAAAGTAAGAGGTCTCGTTGAGAATGATACGATTTGCCATGTTCTTTGCTCTCCTATGAGGCCCACGCCCCCCCACAAAAAAACTCGGAAAGGGGACACAGGCCAGGACTGCCCGCCCCACGCTCCTCGCACACGCAAGGCAAAGCGAAAGGCGGAACTTTGCGCGAATGGCCGAAAACACCAGCCACCCGCAGATACCCATGGCCCATGGCCATGGGAGGGACAAGACAGGGGGGGCGAGGCGCCTCCCCCAAAAAACGGCGTTAATCTAATCCCCTTTCCCTACCCCGTCCCCCGTTGCTTGATATTTTTTTAACAACCGCCGGGGGCGGCCAGGGAGTCCAGGAGACGGAGGAGTGGTGCCGGGTCCTTTGCCAGGGTTTTCCGGTCCCTTTTTGGGACGGCGATTCGGATGGCGAAGGTCCGTAGGTAGTCGCTTTCCAGGGAGGCGCGGTGGTCCAGGTCTTTTTCCAGGAGCCAGTAGTCCTGTTTTCCTCCGTTTGCGATGCGGAGGTCCCTGGGGAGGAGTTTTTGGAAATAGGGCATGGCGGCCAGGAGGAGGTCTTCCTGTGGGAGGTTTGCGGCCTGGGCGAGTTTTTCCTCGATATGCTTTGCCTGTGGGAGGGAGGCGAGGGCCTGGGAGAGGCGCTGGAGTTTTTCCCGTGGCCATTCCACCAGGGCGATATCCTTTCCGGTGACATTTTCCACGTAGGCGTAACCGGTGGGCTTGATGCAGAGGCAGGTTTGATGGAGGTCCCGCTCCAGGAGGCGTCGTGTCATTTTCCTGGCCTTGGGGCAGGAGTCCTGGAGAAGCCAGGCGACCAGTTCTTCGTCGGCCATCCTCCAGATGGCCTCCACGGTTTCCGGGGCGGGTTTTTCCTCCTGGAGTTTATGCTGGAGGGCCCATTGGAGCATCCTCTGTGCGGTGAGGGCGGTCTTGTTCAGGTATCCGTGCTGGTGGAGATAGGAGTAGAATTTCTGGACCCGTTTTCCCTCTTCGATGAACTTTTCCCGGAGGGCGAGCATTCCCCCGCTGCTGCGGAGGGTGTTCTTCTGGAGGAGGTCCAGGGGCGGGGTTCCCACGAAGCCCAGGTGGAGTGCGTCCCGCTCCAGGTAGTCCAGTTTGTCGGCGCCCAGGTTCCGGTCGGAGACCCATTCTCCCAGGGGGTCCTTTCCCGCCAGCATCGCCAGGAGCCGTGCGGGGTCCGTCCCGCACTGCCGGATTGCCCCCTCCATCTCCCGGATGACCTGCGCCCCCCTCTGGTGATGGTCCCCCGGAAGGACGGGCTCCACCTGGTGGGAGAAGGGGCCGTGCCCCACGTCGTGGAGCAGGGCGAACACTTCCAGGGCGCGCCGGTCTTCGGGGGGCATTCCCTGCACCTGGGCGGCAAGCCTGGCCCGGTGGAGCACCCCCAGGGCGTGCTCCAGGCGGCTGTGGCGCGCACCGGGGAATACCAGGTCGTTGAGGCCCAGTTGCCGGCAGCGACGCAGCCTTTGGAAGAGGGGGTGGTCCAGGACAGGCAGGAGCCCCTCCACTTCCACCGACCCGGAACAGGGGATGCAGACGGCTTTCATGGTTTGTCAGCCCCTCACGCGGTAGCACACATGGCGCACTTCCTTGCCCTGGGCATTCCAGTGGAGTTCAAAGTCGGTCTTCACATCCGCCATGTCTTGGATTCCCTGGGGGGCCGGCTCGTAGAGTTCCTGGAGGTTCTGGAAGATCTGGAGCCAGTTCTGGAAGTAGGGGTCGTAGTCCGTGGAGAGGTGGAAGATGGCCCCGGGCTTGAGCACCCGGACCATGCGGCAGAGGAAATCCGTGCAGACCAGTCGTCGTCCCACGT
>JAEDMH010000187.1 GCA_016303095.1 Lentisphaeria bacterium
AGAAATCTAGAAATCTAGATCTCCTAGAGAATCTAGGACTTTCCTCAAAAAAGAACCCAGGGCGGAGCATGCGCAGCAGGCTCTGCCCTCGACCTGCCCCCGTGTTCCCAACTACACTACACTATGCTATGGCGTCGGGATCCACGCCCAGGGGGAGCATATTGCGGAAGGTTTCCCGGGTAATGAGATTATGGTCGAAGAGATTACGGAGGGCCTTGGCCAGGGTGATCATGCCGTATTTGGCGGAGGTTTCCAGGAGGGAGGGGATTTGATGGGTTTTGCTATCCCGGATCAAGGAGCGGACGGCGGTGGTTCCCACCAAGACCTCAAAGGCGGCGATGCGTCCTCCTGTGGGAGAATTTCTAGGCATGAGTCGTTGGGAGACCACGCATTCCAGGCAAGCAGACAGCTGGGTGCGGATTTGATCCTGCTGGTCGGCGGGGAAGACATCGATGATGCGATCCACGGCCTGGCAGACGTCGTTGGTATGGAGGGTAGCGAAGACCAGATGTCCGGTTTCCGCGGCGGTGAGGGCGGCGGCGATGGTTTCCGCATCTCGCATTTCTCCGATAAGGATGACATCGGGGTCTTCCCGGAGGACGTATTTCAGGGCATTGGCGAAGGATTGGGTATCCTCCCCCACCTCCCGTTGCTCCACCAGGGCCTGTTGATGATGGTGGACGAACTCGATGGGATCCTCGATGGTGATGATGTGGCAGGGTCGGTTTTCGTTGATGAGATTGACCAAGGCGGCCAGGGTGGTGGATTTTCCATGGCCTGTGGGGCCGGTGATGAGCACCAATCCCTGGTGTTTCCGGGTCATGTTCACCAAGGCGGCAGGAAGTCCCAGATTTTCCGGACGGGGAATCAACATGGGAATGAGGCGCAAGGCCACGGAAACCCTCCCCTTTTGGAAGAACCCATTCACCCGGAAGCGGTATTCTGTGGTGTCCTCTTCTCCCCGCACGCCCGTGATGGAAAGGGCGAAATCGATCTCCCGAGTGGTCTCGAAGAGGATTCTCCGGTTGGGGGAAAGGACGCCGAACAGGAGTTCCCGGGTGTCGGCGGCGGTAAGATTCGGCAAATCGAAGGGCTGGAGGACGCCGTCCAGCCGAATGGTGGGAGGCGCCCCCACAGTGAGGAGGAGGTCGCTAGCCCCATAGGCGATGGCATCCCGCAGCAGCCGTTTCAGATTGAAGCCATTGGGCGTGGTTTCATCCTCCACCGCCTGGCGGAAGGTATCGGCGCCCACCTCCATGCCTTGGAGCATCAGGGAGAGTTCGTTGGCATTGGTGGCGGCGGCCAGGGCGGTCTCCCGGGTGATCCAGCCCTGTCGGAGCAACCCCAGGAGGGAATGCTGAAAATCCACCATGCCCAGGGAGGCGTTATCCCGAATGACTTGTCCGATTTCCTGGATCTGGCGGCGTCCCAGGAGTCGTTTAGCCAAGGGAGTGGCCACCAGGATCTCGAAGGCCGGAATGCGTCCGTTGCCCTCCGCCGTAGGGAGAAGGCGTTGGCAAATGACCCCCTGGAGAGCCAGGGAGAAGTCCTGGGCCACCTGCTCCCGGAGTCCCTCGGGGAAGTAGTTCAGGAGTCGTTCCAGGGTTTGCTCCACATCCACGGTGTGGACGGTGGCCACCACCAAATGCCCGGTCATGGCGGCGCTGATGGCGGTCTGGATGGTCTCGAAATCCCGAAGCTCTCCCAGAAAAATCACATCGGGATTCTGGCGCACCACATGTCGGAGGGCCTGGGGAAAGTCCAGGGAGTCTCCCCCGATCTCCCGTTGGGTCACCACGGAACGCTGATCCTGGTGGACGAATTCAATGGGATCCTCCAAGGTGATGATGTGCTTGGCAAAATTGTTGTTGATCCAATGGAGCATGGCCGCCATGGTGGTGCTCTTGCCCGACCCCGTGGCCCCCGTCACCAAGAGCAGTCCCCGGGGAGATTCCGCCAACGTGCGGACCACCGGGGGGATGTGGAGGCTCTCAAAGGAAAGGGCCCCGGAGGGAACCTGGCGAATCACCAAGGAGGGATTTCCCATGCGGAAGGAAAGATTCAGACGAAAGCGCTGGGGCGTGGCCAACTGGGCTCCGATATCCAAATCCCGCTCCTTCTGGAGACGCTCCCAGGTCCCCGCTGGCAGCCAGGTCTGCAAAAACTCCCGCACTTCCTCCAAGGACAGCGGAGACTCCCCAGGAATGGGCTCCACCTTTCCTTGACACCGACGATGGGGAGGACGCTCTACGCTCAAAAAGAGATCGCTGCATCCCCACTCCTCCATCCAGAGGCAAAACTTCCGAAGACGATTCTCGTTAGACATAGTGAATACGTGGAAAAAAGCGGCTTTCTTCGGCCCCCAGGAACACCACCCCGGGCAAGGAAAATACTATAGAACCCAGAGGAGAAAGATGGCGGGACGGGGCGGCCCCGTCGCCAAGGCCTGTCCTGCCACCCCTACGGGGTTCGGATTCGATTTTTGGCCTTGCCGGGGGTTTCGGTCGGGCGTTGCGCCTCCCTTCACCCCCGTCTAGCGATCCTCCCACCCCTACGGGGTTCATGAGGATTGCCCCCCATCCCCCCAAAGGGGGGCTAGAGATTCTAGAGATTCTAGAGATTCTAGAGATTCTAGAGGGTCTAGAAATCTAGAAATCTAGAGGGGCTAGAAATCTACCCCAGGGCGGAGCATGCGCAGCAGGCTCTGCCCTCTCCGTGGCTGACCTGCGCCCGGCT
>JAEDMH010000188.1 GCA_016303095.1 Lentisphaeria bacterium
GGGGGGGACGGGGGGGGGCCTCCTGAACCCCGTAGGGGTGGGAGGATCGCTAGACGGGGGTGAAGGGAGGCCCAAGGGGCCGACCGAAACCCCCGGCAAGGACAAAATCAGAATCCGAACCCCGTAGGGGTGGGAGGCCAGGCCTTGGCGACGGGGTGAAGCGTAGAGAAACCCTTGGCGCCTGCGGCGCACACAGAGGACACAGAGGGGAAACACGGAAGCCACGGAGGGGGCGGAGCCTGCTACCGCATGCTCCGCCCCGGGGGGGCTTTTTCCTCCTCCGGGGGGGGAGATCTCTAGGACATCTAGGGTCGTTCTTTGATTTCCTTTCCTTTCGGTGGGGGTGGATTTTTAGATTTCTAGTTGCATTTTGGAGAATGACCAAGTAAATTACAAACGCCTTTCAAAAAAACGAATGTCCCGTTGGAACGTTTTCTCAGCCAGATCGAAGGAGGATTTTGTGGAAAAGAAGACGGAATTTGTTTTGATGAGTGTCAAGGGCCTCCTTTGGGTAGGAATCCTATTGCTTTTCTCCTCCCTCCTGAATGCGCAAGAGGGTAGAATCTACACGAATACGACCTCCATACAGTTGGTATCCTATTGCAATGAGCATGCGAAGTCAGATGACCTTCCTCTGCATTGCAGTGTGCCTGAGAGTGCTTCTACCATTTCCCTAGCAAGGTGGATCAGTACGGAGAGCCTGTGATGGATGAGTTCCTTCATGCCCAAGTGGTAACGTTCTGTTGGCCAGAGGAGGTTGGGTGGGCGCATGACGTTGCATCGGAACGATATGTCCTCAACACCACCGTCCTTGCTTATACGGAAGATATGACAGGGGGAACATCTTCAGGAAATATTCATGACGGCTCTGGAGACGGAAGGAGCACAGGATGGGGGGGCGTAGAAGTGGTATGGAAACGGGTAGGTCCCGGTTTTGGGGATAGTTATGAAATTCAACAGAGAATTTTTCCAGCCAAGAGCATGGTGCCATGCACGGACCATCCAGGCTTTGTGAATCCCCCGGAACCTGAAGAATAGAGAGAACGGAGGGAATATGCGATGAGGTGGTGGATTTTCCTTACGGTGTTGGCGGTGTTGTTGTCTTGGGGATGTGGCTCCTCGGAGAAGGGGAAGACGACAGAGGAGGAGCGCCCCGAGGATTATGGTCCTGCTGTGATGATGATGTTTCATCAGCCCTCTCCTCTTCAGGCGAGATCGTGGAGGGAGCACGTTGCGGGATTTCCCTTGACGAATTTCCCTTTGGTGGAGGAAGGAAAGCGCTTCAAATTGGGCGCATGCACATATTCCCTGGGGGCTACGGGAACTCCCGAGGGCGATCTCAGTTTCTCTGCCGTACGGCGTCCCTCCAAGGAGGGGGAAGTGATGATGGATATGCAGATTGGCAAGGGAAAGGTGGTGATCGATTTGAAGGGAATTCGCTATTGCGGGGAGGAGTATCTTCCTCTTTATCATGGGGATAATTGGCTCATTGCCATCGTTCGGGATCGTTCTGTCGCCTCTGAGTGCCAAAGGGAAGAGGCAGGGAGGAAGAAATGAGCTGGCGGGGAAGAGTTTTGCTTTGCAGTTTTGCCGTCATTCTGTCCTGGGGACTTTTAGGCGAGGAAACCATGATTGGGGAGCGTCTTTCCCGGGGGATGGAGGAATCCCGGAAGCGGAGCCTGGTTTGCCCTATCCAGACTCCCTCTATCCTGCGGAATCTCCAGGTTGCCCGGGGAGAGTATGCCCAATGGGTGTCTCCCCAGGGTGTGCTTCACATGAAGATGGTCTTTTGGGATGCATCGGGAGAGGAGTCCGTGGTATTTCTGAAGAACGAGGAGGGATATTTCTTCGCCAGCTACGGGGAATGGTTCCCTGCTCTTGACCTCCTTCCCCTGTGGTACTACCAGGGAATCTGGCTCCCTCTTCCCGAATATGAACTCACCTTGACTACCTTCCAGGAACAGGAAGTGCCTGGGGGAAAGGCGTTGTGGGAAATCCGGGGGGACGTGACCCGGGATGTGAACGCTCTGCAGGGCCATCCCTATCCCCTTTGGGGAAAGGGAGACTCCCGGGATGTGGAGTCCTCCTACTATGATTTCCGCCCCTTCCTGCGGAAATTCATCCTGGATGCCCGGAAAAACTTTGTGTCGGAACGGGTGGAAAGCGACCTAAAAGGGCGCATCCTCTTCCAACGACGCATCCAAAATCCAGATTTCCAGCGCACTCTGGGGCCAGGGGACTTTCAGCATGGCGAACTCCAGACCACGGATAAATTTTTCCTCATGAAAGACGTGCTTTGGAAAATCCACCAGGTCCGGGGGGAACGGAAGGCCAATGCTCGCTGGAAACGCAAGGCGGGACAGAATATGGCGTGGCGCCGTCGGTTCTTCTCTCGGAAAACACTTATGCTGGGGGCAGTTCTCCTCTCTCTGGTCTTCCTGGGAAGCGCCGCCGTCCTACATCGCCGGAATGCCGAGTGAGAACACGGAGGGCAGGGAGATTTTAAACACGGAGAGCACGAAAGGCGCCTGCGGCGCACACGGAGGGCAGGGAGGGCAGGCCCATGCAGAGCATGGGCCTGCCGGGGGATTATTATTTAAGTCGTTTGTTTCTAGAGATATAGTGATCTATGGATCTAGAAATCTAGATTTAAAAATAGCCAGTATGGGCCATGCTGGCATGGCCCATACTCTCCGTGTCTTCCGTGCGCCCGGCTTGCCGGGCGTTTCCGTG
>JAEDMH010000055.1 GCA_016303095.1 Lentisphaeria bacterium
TGGGGAGTTTGCGCCGGGAGGCCCGCGCCCAGCAGGCCATCGGGGAGAAGGAGCGAAAGGCCCAGCAGGAAGCGTTGCAGAAACAGAGCAGGGAGCTAGAAGAGATCCGGGCGGACTTTGACGATGCCATCCAGGAACTCCAGGAGGAATTCGCCCAGGTGCAGCAGAGGCAAATGGCTTCCTTCTATGCGGAGACCCTGGGGGTTCATCCCGACCGCATCTCCTTCTGCCTCAAGGCCAAGAACGAGGAACGCTCCCTCTCCTCCGAAGTGGATCAGCTCCTGGCTCGACAAAGGGAATACGACAAGAAATACGGACTCCTCCAGGAATTCGAGAGGGAGTGCGCCACCCTGGACCGACAGCTGGGACGCGTCCGCCAGGCCATCAACCAGTCCATCCGCCTGGTGCCCGGCATGACAGAGCTGGAAAAGAAACTGGAGAACCGTCTCCAGGAATTGCGCACCCAACTGCGCACCGCCCCCGATGACCAGGAGAATCCCCTGGACGAGGGCCTCTTCCCCCGCCTCTCCTCCTATCTGAAGGAACTGGCTCCCCTGGACGAGGCCACCCCCGCCGCCATGGACGAGGTGGAGAGCTTTCTCCAGGGAAATCTGGCCCGCGGCCTTCTTCTGCCCGAAGAGCGGAAAAACTTGGAGAACTGCCTGAAGGAGCGACGGCATCTGGTGCACAAGATGGAGGAGGCCGCCAGCCGCCTGGCCCACCCCCAGGACACCCTGGAGAACCGGGTTCCCCAGGAGCGGATGGGGTGGATCCACCTAAACGCCTGCCCCCCGGAGGCTTTGAAGGAGGTGGAGCTCTTCATTGACGGATACAATGTGATCAAGCAGGATCCTGTGATGAGCCTGGAGGAAAAAAGCGTCCGGGGATTTTCCTTCACTCGGAGCAAATTCCTCTCCCAGTGCAAGCGAGTCGCCCGCTACTTCAAGAAGATCACCCTGGTCTTCGACGGGAATCTGGGCACGGACAACACCGGGAAGGAGGCGGAAAACCTCTCCGTGGTCTACGCCGCCCGAAAAGAAGCCGACCAAAATGCCGACAATTGGATCGTGAACCGCCTGGTGGAATTGGAGACCCGGGACCAGACCGCCCCGGACAGCACCACGCCCGCGCCACGCTGGATCGTCACCAACGACATGGGACTGCGCTCCCGGGTCGCCGAACTCTGCGACGGCTACGTGGACAACGCCAGCTTCGTGGCCTTCCTCACCGCCAACGCCTCCCCCACGCCCTGATCCCGCCCCCCTCTTTTGCCGGCCGTGCTTCTCTCCACAGCGGCAATCCAGGCGAACCCCTGTTTCGAGGCCCCCGGCGCAGGACGGAAACCGGCAGGGGTGGCCCCGGCGCCTTCCGCCGCCCTTCGCCTGCCCCCTGCGCCCGGGAAGCGCGCCGCTTTCCGAACCCCCTGAAGGAACAGAGAGCCTTCCTGCCCCATTGCCGGGAATCGCGAGAAGGGGAAAGACGGGTGACTTTCCGCCCCCCGCCTACGGCATCTGCCGCTCCGCATTACATTACCCGCCATGACTGCCGACCTCGATCTCACTCATATTCGGAACTTCTCCATCATCGCCCACATCGACCACGGAAAATCCACCCTGGCCGATCGCTTCCTGGTGCATACCCAGACGGTGGAGATGCGCACCTTTCACGACCAGCTCCTGGACGACATGGATCTGGAGAAGGAACGGGGAATCACCATCCGCTCCCACCCCGTGAAGATGCGCTTCCTCTCCCGGAACGGACAAACCTACGACTTCAATCTGATCGACACGCCGGGACACGTGGACTTCAACTACGAGGTCTCCCGAAGCCTGGCCGCCTGCGAGGGCGCCATCCTCCTCATCGACGCCTCCCAGGGAGTCCAGGCCCAGACCATCGCCAATCTGAATCTGGCCATCCGGCAAAATCTGGCCATCATCCCCGTGATCAACAAGATCGACCTGCCCTCCGCCGACATCCCCATGTGCCTGGAGCAATTGGAGGAAATCCTCCAAATCCCCCGAGAGGAGGCCCTCCTGGTCTCCGCCCGGACCGACCAGGGAGTGGCGGAGCTTATGGAGGCCGTGGTGGAGCGCATCCCCCCCCCGAAAGGGGAAGACGACCGTCTCCAAGCCCTGGTCTTCGACTCCCTCTTTGACGACTACCGGGGCGTGGTCACCTACATCCGGGTCATGAACGGCACCGTCCGTCCCCGGGACGCCGTGCGCCTCATGTCCACGGAGACAGACACCGAGGTGAAGGAAGTGGGCTGCTTCACTCCCCACATGAAGGCCTTGGACAAGCTGGGGCCGGGAGACACAGGCTACCTCATCACCACCTTGAAGAGCCCCAAGGACATCCGGGTGGGAGACACGGTGACCCTGGCCTCCCGCCCGGCCACGGAGCCCCTCCCCGGCTTCCAGAAGTCCGTCCCCATGGTCTTCTCCGGCATCTATCCCATCGAGGCAGATCAATACGAGCAGCTGAAGTTCAACATCGCCAAGCTGCAGCTCAACGACCCCGCCTTCCTGGCCACCCCCGAAAACTCCGTCGCCCTGGGGGCCGGCTTCCGCTGCGGATTCTTGGGCCTCCTCCACATGGACATCGTTCAGGAACGCCTCCGGCGGGACTACGGAATGGATTTGATCCTCACCTATCCCAGCGTGGAATACCATGTCTACATGAAGAATGGCACCATGGTGAAGGTGGACAACCCCCTCCACATGCCGGAGGCCAATCTCATTGAGCACGCCGAGGAGCCCATGATCAAGAGCCAGATCCTGGCGCCCACCAAGTTCATGGGGCCCATCATGAACCTGATCCTGGACAAGCGGGGGATCTGCCAGCACACGGAGACCGTGGATGCCAATCACGTGATGCTCACCGCCCGAATGCCCCTCCACGAAATCGTCTTGGATTTCTACGACAAGCTGAAGACCATCACCAAGGGATACGGATCCATGGACTACGAGCCCGACGGCTACCAGACCGGGCCCATGGTGAAATTGGAGATCCTGGTGAACGGAGAGGCGGTGGATGCCTTCGCCTCCATCTGCCATGCGGATCGGGCGGTAAGCCGCGCCCGCACCATCTGCCAGCGCCTCCGGGAGGCCATTCCCCCCCAGCAGTTCAAGGTGGCCCTCCAGGGCGCCATCGGCGGGCGCATCATCGCCCGGGAGGATGTGCGCCAGTTCCGGAAGGATGTGCTGGCCAAATGCTACGGAGGCGACATCACCCGGAAGAGAAAGCTGCTGGAAAAGCAGAAGGAAGGCAAGAAGAGAATGAAGCTCTACGGGAACGTGAACATTCCCCAGGAGGCCTTCATCGCCGTCCTGCGCAACGACGAGGAAAAATAGCCCCCTCCCATGTCTCCTTTCTGGTGCATCCTCATTGATCTCCTCCTCTTCTGGTTCTTCTTCGGAGACTGGATCCTGGCCCATGCCTTGCCCGCCGCCCGCCAGAGACGGAGACTCCTGCGGAAGAACGGAAAAAGCCTGCGCCTCCGCCTCCGCCGCCACCGGGATCTCCTCTCTCCGGAGCAGCTTGCCCAAGGGGAGGCCCTCCTGGCGCAAGGGGAGAGGCTGGGCAAAGAGGGCACGAAGGAGGAGCAGGAGGCCTTTCTGGCCACTTTCTCCAAGGGACTCCCCCTCCCCCCCGCCCCCCAGGACTCCCTCATCGGGGCAAACTTCGAAACCATCCTGGTCTCCGTGGCCGTGGCCTTCGCCCTGCGCTGCCTGCTGCTCCAGCCCTTCAAAATCCCCACAGGCTCCATGCAGCCCACCCTCTTCGGCATCCATCCCGTGGCCTTGGACGCCAGGGAACTCCCCCACTCCCGTCTGGCCACCCTCTTCGATTATCTCAACTACTCCCGCCGATACTTCCGCTGGGAAGCCCCCGCAGACGGCGCCCTGGACTTCACCAGCATCCACCCCCTCCCCTCCCGCCCCCTCTTCCCTCAAAGCACCCTGGCCTACCGCGCCGAGGACGGACGCACCTTCCCCTTGACCGCTCCCGCCACCGTCATCGACACCCAACGCCTCATCCCCTCCCTCCAAAATCCCCAGCCCCCCCAGCGGGGATTCCTCGCCAACCCCTACGCCTATCGCCAGGGGCAGACCATCTTCCAGGGAGCCATGGAGGCCGGCGACCACCTCTTCGTCAACCGCCTCAGTCTCTGCCTGCGCCCCCCCGCCAGGGGAGACATCATGGTCTTCTCCACGGAGGATCTGAGCTACCAGGGAAGGAGCCTCTCCGGCTTCTTCTATGTCAAACGGCTGGTGGGGCTCCCCGGCGACACCCTGAAGATCCAGGACCGGGTGCTCTGGGTGCGTCCCCAGGGCTCCCCCCGCTTCCTTCCCCTGGACGCCACCTACTCCCGCCCCTTTGCCCGCATCCAGTCCCGCCAGGGAGGCTATGCCGGCCATGCCGCCCTCTCCTCCGCCGCCTATCTCTCCCGGGAAGAAGAGGAATACACCGTCCCCGCCGGCCACTACTTCCTCATGGGCGACAACACGGAAAATAGCTTGGACTGCCGCTTCTTCGGCCCCGTGGCCAGGAAACGCCTGGTCGGCAGACCCTGCCTGGTCTGGTGGCCCTTCTCCCCCCGCTTCGGCTTCCGCTTCGACGCCCTCTGATTCCCGGCGCCCCACCTTCCACCCTCCTCGGGATCCCCCACCATGGAACGAGCTTACATTGTCAAACTGGAAAACGGCGAATCGCTAGGCCCTCTGGACGAGGAAGCGCTGAAGCGCCTGGCCCAGGAAGGCACCATCACAGAAAATGCGGAAATCCGCAGCACCATGCTGGCCATCTGGGAGAAGGCCAAGAACATTGATTGCCTGAAGAAGATCTACCGGGCGCAGATGCTGAAGCGGGCCGAGGCCTACGCCAACGACCCCAAGGCTCAGCTGAAGGCCCGCTTGGAAATGCGGGGGGACTACGATCCCCTGGCCACCGCCCTCTCCCAGGAAGGCATCACCTATCAAAACGCCGGCTTCCTGGTGCGCTTCCTGGCCGGCTTGCTGGATCTGGTCATCCTGGCCGCCGCCGCCCTCCTCCTCCTCTTCCTCTCCTGGAGCCTGATGCGGGGAGGCCTCCTCTCCCCCAACGGCGCCCTCGGCCTCTTCTGCGTCGCCACCTGGAGCCTCTCCGCCGTCTACTACATGGTCTATCTCACCTGGCGGGGACAGACCATCGGCCAGCGCTTCTGGGGACTGGTGGTCATCACCCCGGACCTCCGCAACGTCTATCCCATCAAGGGCTTCCTCTTCTTCCTGCTCCTGGCGTTCTTCGGCCTGCTCTCCCCCCTGACCTGGCTGTGCACCGGATGCCGCTTCACCCTCCAGGAACTGGTGCCCAAGGTCATGGTGCGACACATCACGGTCACCCGCAAGCGCTGAACCGACCACCGCCCCCATGGTCTCCCCCCACGCCCCCACCCGAAGTCTCTCCCCCCTGCTCTGCCGCCATCTCCTCCGGGAGTTCTTCCTCCCCCTGGCAGGCTCCCTGACGGCCTTCCTGGCCATCAGCATGCTTTTGGCGGTCTTCGACGATCTGCCGGATTTCAGCGGCGTGGACATTCCCGCCTCTCTCACCGCCCTCTATTTCCTGGCCCGCACCCCAGATTATCTCATGACGGTCATCCCCGTCTCCGCCCTCCTGGCCGCCAGCCTCATGACCATCGTCCTGGGAAAAAACCAGGAACTCACCGCCATCCGCTCCGCCGGCCTCTCCCTCCTGGCAGTGGCCACCCCCCTGTGGCTCCTCTCCCTGGCTCTCTGCGGGGGAATGCTCTTCTTGAACGAATGCGTCCTGCCCCAAAGCACACGCTTCGCAGAGGAAATCCGCACCGACTATCTGGACAACCCCGCCAAGAAAACCAAGACAAAGGCCAGCGACGACAAGGCCAACAGACGGGAGGGAAACTCCCTGACCTACTACAACCCCCGAAAAAACCAGGAATGGTTCTTCGCCGATTTCCGCAAGGAGGGGCCCTGCCAGGGCGTCAATGTCACCTTCCTCGACGACAAGGGACGCCCCACCCTGGTTCTCAACGCCGCCACAGGAGAATATTCCCCCCAGGAGGGAAGCTGGCACTTCCAGCAGACCATCCTCACCCGATATGACTATAGCCAGAATTCCCTCCCCCTGGCCGCCCCGCCTCTCTCCTATCCAGAATATCCTCCCCAAGACTCCCCCCAGGCCAAACTCTTCCGGGAATCCCCCCGGGACATCCAGATTCAGGCCACGCCCCCGGAACAAACCCCCATTCGCGATCTCCTGCGGAAGACAAGAAGACGTATCTTATTGTCCCCCAATGAGTTACAACTATCCAAGACCCTCCTTGCCCACCGTCTCGCCATCCCTTTGAGCCCTCTCATCGCCGTCCTGCTGGGCTTTTCCCTGACTCTTCCCCAGGGGCGCACCAGTCCTGTCCGTGGCTTTGTTCTGGCCGTAGGGCTTTTCGTTGCCTACACCCTGTGCGCCCATCTGTTTCTGGTCCTAGGGAAGAGCGGGCACCTGTGGTGGCCCATCGCCGGCGCCTTCCCCACGGGGGCGGCCCTCTTCGGCTCCCTCTATCTTGCCTGGAAACGTCAGTAGCCTTCCCATGTCCTCCTTTCTCTCCCTTCAAATCCTGGCAATTCTCCAGGGCCTCACGGAATTTCTTCCTGTTTCCTCCAGCGGACATCTAGCCCTGCTGAAGCAGGGGCTTGGCCTGGAGTTCTCCGGAGAGGGACCTTTGCTGGAGCTTCTTCTCCACGGAGGGACCCTGGGCGCCGTCCTGGTCTTCTACCGGAAACGCATTGTCCAGCTGCTTCTGGGATTGTGGCGACGGGAGAAGGAGGCCTGGCGCTATGCCTGGCTGGTGTTCCTGTGCTGCGTGCCGGCGGGTCTTGTCTACTTGGCAGCCCATGACTTCCTGGAGGAGGCCTTCCAGACGCCCCGGGTCATCGGAGGACTTCTTCTGATCACGGGCTTGATTCTTCTCAGCCTGAAATGGCTTCCCTCCTCCCCCCAAGGCACGGAGGGAGCGCCCCGCTGGAAACAGGCCTTGGGGATCGGCCTGGCCCAGGCCTGCGCCATCCTGCCCGGCATCAGCCGCTCCGGCTCCACCTACACCGCCGCCCGATGGCTGAAGGTCTCCTCCCAGGAGGCCTTCGATTTCTCCTTCCTGGTGTCCATCCCCCTGATTCTTGCCTCCATTCTCCTGAAGACGAAGGATCTCCTTGCCCTGACCACCACCTCCGGAGAATCCCCCGCCGCCTTCCTTGTCGCCACTCTCCTCTCCGCTCTGGTGGGATATGGGGCCCTGGCCCTGCTGGCACGCCTCCGATTCCTGGGAAAAATCTGGATCTTCGCCCCCTATTGCCTCCTCCTGGGACTCCTGACCCTCCTCTTTGCCTAGCCCCCCAAGACAGGGAAGTTCCCAAGAAGCGCCTTCCCCGTTCCCACATCCCCACAAACTGTGTTATATTACACGAATTTCCGCCCCCCCTAGCGAGGCGCCATGCCCCTAGGAAAAGGGGGCGTCTTTCTTCCCCCCCGGAAGAAGGTCCAGACGATTTCCATGATTGATTCTGACTTCGATCCACCTGCAAAACGAATCTGACATGAGCAACACCATCTCTCTGACCGCCACCAAGCGGGACTCTCTCGGCACCAACGCTTCCCGCCGCCTCCGCGCCCAGGGAAGCATCCCCGCCGTCATCTATTCCTGCGGCGCTGAAAACATCAACTTCCAACTCTCTCTGGAGCAGGTGCTGAAGATTGAGCATCACGCAGGAATGGTCTCCCTGGACATCCAGGGCGTGGGCGTGAAGAACGCCATCGTCAAGGCCGTCCAATACAAGGCCATCAACGACGCCCCCCTCTCTGTGGACTTCCTGGAAGTGAAGGCCGGAGAGCAGGTGAGCGTGGTGATCCCCGTGGAGCCCAAGGGCGAACCCGAAGGCCTCCGGGCCGGCGGTCAGCTGGAGCAGGTCATCCACGAGCTGGAAATCCAGGTCTCCCCCGCCGAGATCCCCGAGGTGCTCATGGTGGATGTGAGCGCTCTGCAGCTGGATCAGGAACTCACCGTGGCGGATGTGAAGCTGCCCGGCGACGCCAAGGCCCTGGGCGATCACTCCCAGATTGTCTTCCAGGTGCGGATGCCCCACACCAAGCGGGAAGAGACCGAGGCCGCCGCTCCCGCCGAGGACGCCGCTGCCGCCCCCGAGAAGAAGTAGGCTCCCCTGCTCTCCTACCCACCCCTTGCTCTCCTCCCCCGGCATCCGGGAGAAGGAGAGCCTTGAGGACGACCGGAAGCCAATTCTCCTGCTTCCCCCCTCGCCCCGCCCCTTCTCCCCGCCGTCTGAAGCACGCCTTCTCTGCGGCAGGGCGAACGAGATGAACGCCGACAAACCGCTGAAACTCCTGGTCTGCCTGGGAAATCCAGGAAGGGAATACCACAACACCCGACACAACGCCGGGTGGATGGTGGGAGACCGCCTCCTCCAAGGCTCTCCCTTCCCTCCCCCAAAAACCCTTTGGCAACCCGCCCGGGGAACTCTCCTCTGGCTGGGAGCGGGCGGACGGAGCATCCTGCTCCTGAAACCCGAGACCTACATGAACCTCAGCGGCGAGGCCGTGGCAGAAACCCTGGACCATTTCCAGCTCACTCCCCCGGAAATGCTGGTCCTCTGCGACGACCTGGATCTTCCCGAAGGAGCTCTTCGCCTGCGGCAAAGAGGCTCCTCCGGAGGACACCGGGGACTGGCGTCCATCCTCCAATCCCTCCAGACCCGGGACTTCCCCAGGCTGAGGGTCGGCATTGGGAGACCGCAACCCGGCTCGGGCATCTCCATCGTACAATGGGTTCTTGCCCCCTGGGTTTCCGTCGAGCCAAATCTCCCCGACGACGCTCTGAACGCCGCCGCCCAAATCACGGAGCTCTGCCTCCGGCACTCCCTCCCCGAGGCCATGAGGCAAATTCCCCGGATGGGAGACCCCCGACGGACTGAAACCAACCGTTCCAAATCACAGGAGTCATCATCGTGTCCAAGTATGAATTGATGTTCATCCTCGACCCCACAAAGGTCGAGGGGAATGGAGAGGCCTTCGACGCCACCATCCAGGCCTACCTCCAGGAACTGGGCGGCCAGATCAGCCGCGTCAAGTTCTTCGAGAAGCGCACCTTCGCCCGCCCCATCGGCAAGCACAAGGCCGGGCTCTACTGGGACTATGTGGCGGAACTGCCCGCCACCGCCCCCGCCGACGTCAAGGAAAAGTATCGCCTCAACGCCACGGTCCTCCGGGTGGGCATCTTCCACTTCGAGGATGGACAAGACGACGAGGTCTTCAAGCCCAGAGACGCCAGCGTGCTGGGCGAGGAGTCCTTCCAGGACGAGTTTGACAACGACAACTACCGTTTCCGCGGAAACCGGAAGTAGACGTCGCTCCGTCGCCGCCCCCGCCCTTTCCCCTGAGCCATCCGAACCGCATCTTCCTTCCGAACCACACACCAAGCAACAGAGGAGAAAATCCATATGCCCAGCGTGAACAAGGTCATTCTCATCGGGAATCTCACCCGCGACCCCGAAATCCGCCAGACCAACGGCGGCAGCATGCTGGCCTCCTTCACTCTGGCCATGAGCCGGAAGTACACCAATGGCAGAAATGAGTTGGTGGACGAAAGTTGCTTTGTGGACGTGACCGCTTTCCAGCGCAACGCGGAAATCATCCAGCAGTTTGTACATCGGGGCGACCCTCTCTATGTGGAAGGCCGTCTGCGCTACGAGACTTGGGATGACCGCGCCACAGGCGCCAAGCGAAACAAGCTGTCCGTGGTCTGCGAGATGGTGCAGTTGCTCGCCCGCAAGGGTGACGCCATGTCTGGAGCCGCCCCGGAAGGCGGCTATCGCCACGGCGCCCCCGCCCCCGCTCCCCGGAGCTATGGAATGCCGGCGACGCCCCCTGCGGCCAATGGCTACGACCCCGCCGTCCCCCCCGCTCAATATCGTTCCGCCGCCCCCATGCCCTCCTTCTCCCCGGAAGGACAGCAAGGCGGGGCCCAGGACGCCCCGGTGGACGACCTTCCCTTCTGATCCCCCTGTAGGGGCCCTGCCCCCTCCCCGCCCCCTCAAAAGGGCCTCCGGGAGCCAGGGAAAAGCACGGGAGAAATCGGGTCTCTCCTCTTCCTGCGAGAGGGAAGGGATGAAGCGGTAGATTTTCTTCTAGAATGCCAACCCATCAATAAGGAACTTCACGATGAAGACCATCACTCCGAAACGCCGTCAGAAGCTTCTGCGCCAGAAGACCTGCCGCCTCTGCAAGAACAACATCTTCCAGTTGGACTTCAAGGATGTGGATCTGCTCAAGCGTTTCCAGACCGAAGGCGGACGCATCCTGCCCCGCACCATCACCGGCAACTGCACCAAGCACCAGAAGCTGCTGGCCAACGCCATCAAGCGGGCTCGCGTCATGGGCCTCGTTCTCTAGTGACACACCCCCAGAAGAAGGAATACAAAAATGTCTAAAGAACTGATTCTCCTGGAAGATGTCAAGGATCTGGGTCAGGTCGGCGACATCGTCAAGGTCGCCGATGGTTACGCCCGCAACTATCTTGTCCCCCGCAAGATGGCCATGGCGGTGAACAAGTCCACCCTCCGCCAGGTGGAAGCCCGGAAGCTCAAGCTCCAAAAGGAGCGGGAAGAGCGTTTGGCCGTGGCTCAGGCCATGGCGGCCAAGCTGGAAGCCCTCTCCATCGTCCTCCCCATGGCCGTGGGCGAGAACGACAAGCTCTTCGGCTCCGTCTCCTCTCAGGTCATCGCCGATGCCGTCAACGCCCAGGGCGTGGAGCTCAACAAGGCTGACGTGGTCCTGGAGGAAAACATCCGGGAGCTGGGCGAATACACCGTGGAGGTGAAGCTCTCCAGCGAGGTGAAGGCCAACCTGAAGGTGACCGTCGTCAAGAAGGAAGAGTAATCCTCCTTCCCCCCCTCCTCCCCAAAGAGGAAAAAGCCGTCTCTCCCTGCCTAAGGAAGAGGCGGCTTTTTGCTTTTATCGTAAGTTCCTAGACTTCAGGAGCTTGCAGAGATATATCCTGGAGGGGCGCTCCTCCCCCATCCCCCAAAGGAGAAGAGCGGCAGTGCCTACTCCAGGGCGAGGATCTCTCCGTAGGGGACTTCCACCCTCCTTTCCTGCCCCTGGTGCACCAGGGTCACCCAGGAAGGCTGACGATCCCACCAACGGACATTCAGCAGATAGAAGCAGCGGCGTCCGTCCTCCTGGTCGTAGGCCGTGAACTCCACATCCTCGTTGGCGCGAATCCAGCCTCGTTCCTCCTCGGCCCGGGCGCATTCCTCGGCCAGATTCTGGAGGGCGTGGCGGTAATCCGGAAGGAGATCGGGATGGGCAGGCCATTGGGGGGAGGAGAAAAAGAGGACGCGTCCCTGGCCCACCTGGCGTTCCCGCAGGCCGGTGGCTGCGGGCCAGTCCTCTCCCAGGAGGGCATCTAGAGCCTTCTCCTGAGAGGGAAGAGTCAAGGGATCCCGTCGTCCCAGGGCGATATTCAAGTGTCGTTGTCCCAGCAGGAGGGTGCCGCCCTGCTGGACATAGCGGAGCATTTTTTCTCCGTCTCCGGGCAGATAGGTATGCCATCCCAGGAGGGCAATGGCCCGATAGGAGGTCCAGTCTCCCTCCCAAGGGAGGAGATCCACGGGCCCGTAGGGGGTGCCGGTATACCATCCCTTGGGAGAGGCGTCGCAGGAGGACGCATGCACCACATCCAGGCGGGCTCTGGGGAAGAAGACCTTGGTCAGCTGGAAGGACTCTTCGGGGAGTCCGGGCTTCCATTCTTCGCCGTGATTGCACCAGACATTCTTTCCGGCGTCGAAGCAGCGCCAGCCATCGTAGCGTCCCTGGAGGCAGGCCACGGGCGTCACCAGGCGTCCCCTCCGGGGATGGTGTTCCAGGAAATGCCGGAAGCGATGGAAGGCCTCCTGATGGCATTGGCAGACGGCGCTGAAGCGGTCATAGTCCGCATAGCCGTTCTCCATGCGCCAGAGTCCCTCTTCGATATTGATCTCCGTGGCCCCCTGGAGATAGCTGGTGGCCAAAGAGAGAAAGAGACGTTCGCTATGCTCCGGGGAATCCAGAGGCGTGGAGCCCCACTGGACGGCCAGATGGGTGCCGTACTTTCGTTTTCCGTAGGCCCGGGAGGCTCCCCGGAGGGAGGAGAGCACCACCTCCTCCGGCCCATACATCTGCTCCGCCAGCAGGCAATCATATCCCGCCTGGAAAAAATACCGGAAGAGAGTGGAGGGGCCGGAGTGCCGGGTGGAATCCCCTTTGGCCTCCTTCAGATTGGCCACAAAATACTCGGCGGCCTCCTTCATGTCCCGGCTCTTCTCCGGGTCGAAGAACCACCAGGTTTCGCCGCCCTTGCGCTTGGGACGCACCCGGGGCTGAATCCCCCCGGGATTCACTCCCCGGGAAAGGATGTCCCCATAGGGTTCGGGAAATTCGGCCGTTCCCCAGATCTTGTTGTCCCAGTAGCAGAGAGAGCCGTCGTTTTCGTGGGCGCGGCGTCCCAGATAAAAGGGTCCCTGGAGGAGTTCCTCCGGGGGATTGGCGGTCATGCCGGGGACTTCCCGTCCGTCCACCATCAGGGTGTAGTGGAGCCGGAGTTGGTTCAGGAGGGGGACGAGAGTGCGCCAGACTTCCTCATGGAGACCCCGTCCTCCGCCCCAGCGGTAGGCATGGCGGAAGCAGAGGCAGTTTCCCATGTGATTGGCCACGAACCATTCCAGATAGCGTTCCATGTCCTCCCGTTCCATGGGGATGTAGACCGCATCCCCCGTTCCCAGGCAAATGGTGGGGGAGGAGGGTTCTTTTCGCTCCACCAGGAAGGAATCTTGGTGTTCCGGAGAGGAGAGTCGGATTTCCTGTCTTGGGCTCTCCAGCGGGGGGAAGGGGAAGGCATGGAGGCCAGGCTGAGGGAAGGTCATCTGCCGTCCTTCTCCTGCGGAGACCACCACCTGGGGGCGCGTGGTGCGGATCAAGGCGGCGAAGGGTTCTCCCTCCGGCACCGTTTCCGGGGCTCCCAGGAACTCGAAGTCATGGTTTCCCAGGAGGTGGAGTTCCAGTCCCTGGGGCACGAAGCCGACGGCAGTGTCGTAGTCGTTTTCCAAGGTCAACGTGAGGAGGTGTTCTCCTGGGGCCAGGGGGCCCACATCGAAGGTGTATTCCGGGCGGCGCACGATGGAGGAGTATTTTTCTCCCTGGAAGACCACCTTTCCATCCACCCGCAGGGTGCATTCCAGCCAGTCCCGCCGGGAGAGATTTTCCCCCAGATAATTGAAGCGGGCTCTCCGGTTCTGGGTAGGGGAAAGGGGAGGGACGGGATTCTCCCCCCCTTCCGGCATCAGACGGGGACTCCCCGTCCTCAGCTCCCCGTGGGCCTCCGTCACCCCCATGCGAAGAATGGCGCAGGCCACATTCTCCGGCATGATGAATTCCGTGGACACCTCCCGCCACTCGTAGCTCCCCTCCGGATAGGGGAGGAAAACCACCTGGTCCGGGGCGTCAAAGACATCATGGGGATGACGCCCCTCCTTCTGCCAGTACAACTCCAGGGCCAGCCCCGTCCCCTCCCCACATCGAAACTCCTTCCCCTTGACCCACTGGGAAAGACGACAGAGCTTCCCGGGAGACAACTCCTCCCCATAGAGCTTCACATAGGCGGCGCAGGGGCGGCGATCGCCCCGGCAGGGCCAGCGCAGGGCATAGGCCTCCCCCGCCACATCCTCCCGGGTCAAGGCGTCGTCCACCCCCATGGAGATGGCGTAGGTGGCGCCCCATTCCGTGCGCCATCGCCAGAAGTAGTCGGTTTCTCCCATCAGGCGCAGCCGGCAGGTGGCGGGAAAGTCCACGGATGGCACCATGAAGGGGAAGTTTCGTTCTCCCCTGGGGGGAATGTAGTAACGGCGATCTCCCAGGGAGAGACGGAAGATTTCTTGACGGAGAAAGCGGCGCATGGGAACCGTTGATTTTTCGG
>JAEDMH010000189.1 GCA_016303095.1 Lentisphaeria bacterium
TTCTAGAGATTTCTCCCCTGTGTCCCTGATGGAAGTGTGGGCGTTCTCTGTGGTGGAGCGGCATCCCGGCCTTATATTTCCCTATCTGCGCCTGTTCTTTTCCGTTGCTCCTTGTTTTTCCCCTCTTTTTCCAACCCTTTTTCCATGCTTCTGATTCCCGCCCCCAAGAACGCCCATTTCTCCTCGGATGCGACCCTTCGCTGGAAGGGTTTGGAGAACCTTTGCCTGCCTGCCAGCTATACGCCTTCCCTCTTGGATGCCGCCTTGACCCTGGTGGGCGAGCTGGAGGGGGCCACGGGGCGTCGTCTGCGCCTGGGGGTGGGGGAAGCCGCCGCCTATGGGCGTCCGGGGCTGCGTCTCCTCTTGGATGCCCAGGCTCCTGCCGGCGACGGCTATGCTCTGGAGGGCACCCAGAGCGGCGTGACCCTTCGCGCCGCCCAGGAGGCGGGGCTCTTCTACGGGTTGCAGACCCTGCGTCAGCTGGTGGCCCAGGCTCCCGTGGAGGTGCCGGAGTTTCAGGTGGAGGACGCTCCCGACTATCCGGTGCGGGGCTTCTACCACGATGTCACCCGTGGGGCGGTGCCCACCCTGGAGACCCTGTGCCAGCTGGTGGACAAGATGGCCTACTACAAGATGAACCATCTTCAGCTTTATGTGGAGCACACCTTTGCCTTGGCCCGGCACTGTGACATCTGGGAAGGCGGGGATCCCATGACGGCGGAGGAGGTGCTGCGTCTCCAGGAATACTGCGAGGCCCGCCACGTGGAGTTGGTGCCCTCCATCTCCACCTTCGGCCACATGTACACCGCCCTGCGCAGCCACCGTCTGGAGGATCTGAACGAGCTGGAGGTGAAGGGATCTCAGCGGGAGTTCTCCTTCTACGACCGCATGGCCCACGATACCCTCAACCCCTCCGATCCCCGCTCCCTCCAGCTGGTCACCGAAATCCTGGAGGAATATCTCCCCCTCTTCCACACCAAATACTGCAACATCTGCTGCGACGAGACCTTCGATCTGGGCAAGGGCAAGAACCGGGAGCTGGTGAAGGAGCCCGGGGATGTGAAAAAGCTCTACGTGGGCTTCCTGAAGAAGATCATGGCCGCCGTGGAAAAGCTGGGCAAGGTCCCCATGTTCTGGGGAGACATCATCGGGGAAAACCGGGAACTGCTCAAGGAACTCCCCGAGGGCGCTGTGCCCCTGGAATGGGACTACGGCCCCGAGGTCACCTGGTGGGACACCGCCAAGCTGGCCGCCGTGGCGCCCGTCTTCTATGTCTGCCCCGGCACCTGCGTCTGGAACCGGTGGCTGGGGGAAGTCCACACCGCCCAGAAGAACATCCTGGGATATGCCAAGAAGGGGCATACCTATGGCGCCACTGGCTTCCTGAACACCAACTGGGGCGACTTCGGCAACGTGAATCTCCTGGCCTCCTCCTGGTATGGCATGATCTACGGGGCGGCCTGCAGCTGGAACGTCACCGCCTCCGAGGATGTGGAGGCCTTCGAGACCGCCTTGGATGCCCTGGAGTTCGGCGGCGCCAAGGAGTTCGCCCGCACCTGGCGGGAGTTTTCCGCCCACTCCAAGGCCACCTGGCGGGAGCTGGCCTTCCTGGTGGATCCCAGCGACCTGGTCCACTTCGAACAGGATCATGACCGCTGGTTCCACGTGAAGGAAGCCGCCGCCGCCATCCCCGTCCTGGAAGAGATCGGCCTGCGCTTCGAGAAGGCCCTGGCCCAAGGACATCCCGTGGATCCTCTGGCGGCGGAAGAACTCCGCTTCGGCTTGGACATGTCCCTCCTCACCCACCGCATCCTGACCTACGTCTGCCAGGAACGGAAGGAGAATCCCTGGGAACTGGCCGATGCCCTGCGCCACCAGGAGGAGCGCCTCTGCCGCCTCTGGCACCTGCGCAACAAGCCCTCGGAATACCGGCGGGCCCGGGAAGTGCTCCTGTGCATCGCCCAGAAGCTGGACACCATGGCCTAACACCCGACGCTCGCCCCCATGCCTTACCTCTCTCTCCTCCTCCTCCCTCTCCTCCTCCTGGCTCTGGCGACCTTCCCTCTCCAGGCCAGGGAGGAACGGCGGTGGTGCTTCCAGCCCGGCCAATGGTCCTCCCAGGACTGGGTCATGGTGCGAAGCCCCCGCTTCCCCTTCCCCGGACATTGGGTGCAGGAGGAGGAGTTTCTCCGGAATCAGGTGCCTCCCCCCCAGGAAGGAGAATCTCCCCAGGAGTATGGAGAAAGGCTCGAAGGGCCCGATTCCCCCCGCACCTATGTCTCCATGGTCTTGGCCGACCCTGTGAAGGGCCGGAAGGTCACCCTGTCCTCCACCCTGTCCTTCCAATATCGCATGGCTCCCCTCCTGGTGCTGGCCAATGGACTGGGCTCCGATAGCGAGGGAAACCCCGAATACCGGGAACACTGGGAGATCGTCCTCTACGACCAGGGCATCAACGTGTGGCATCACGAATTCCGGGAGGGAAAACCCTATTGGCGACTGGCGGCCTTCCTCCAAACCCCCTTCTCTCCCCAAACCCCCTATCTCCTGACCGCTCAGGTGGAGTTCACCCCCAAAGGACCGGAACTGACTGTCCGCTGCGATGGCAAGGTCTTCGGCTGCCTCCTCCCTACCCTACAGCCTAACTTCCAAGCAGGGATCACCGCCTGCGAGGGAATCAATCAATTCCGGGATTTCACCCTCACAACAGAGGATTAA
>JAEDMH010000056.1 GCA_016303095.1 Lentisphaeria bacterium
GAGGATCGCTAGACGGGGGTGAAGGGAGGCCCAAAAGGACGACCGAAACCCCCGGTAGGGACAAAATCAGAATCCGAACCCCGTAGGGGTGGCAGGCCAGGCCTTGGCGACGGGGGTGAAGCGTTAGCGAAACCCTCGGCGCCTGCGGCGGAAACAAGGAAAGCTGCCGCCTCCCCACAGAGGCACCTGCCCCCCGAGGGAGATTTCTAGATCTCTCGTATGGTTGTCTCTTTGCTCCTTGCGGGAGAGTTCCTGGCTACCCCACGTTGGGATAGAGGGAGGCGAGCTTGGTTCTGGCGTCTAGGATCTTGAAGAGCCACTTCACCTTTCCCCCGCGGTGATTGCGTTCTTCTTCCCAGGCCGCCAGGGCGCGCCTCACCTCCTCCCGCGTCGCCTTTCTCCCCTCCAGGCCCTGCTGGTGCATCATCGCATACAGCTCCATCTCCGCCAGATTGAGCCAGCCGCCGCCCTTCGGGAGGTAGTGGAGTTCGAGCTTCTCCCAGATGCGGCTTGCCTCCTGGGGAGGGAAGGCCTTGTATAGGGACGAGGGAGCATGGATGTTCCGGTTGTTCATGACAAGGATCACCTTCTCGGCCTCCGGATACATGACATCCACCAGCTCCTTGATCTGGCGCGCCCAGTCCGTCGCCGTGCTGCGTTCCCCCACGCAGAACCGGTGCCTTCCCCCCAGGGGCTCCACGAAGGCAAAGACGGAGCATGCCCCGACGCGCCCGGGGTCCAACTCCCCCGCCCTGCCCTTTTCGCCCAGCAGCGGCCAGCTCTTTTCGTTCATGCAGACCACGGGGCGGGCCGGGTTGTACGGCATCTCGTAGAGATCCAGCACATCTTCCAGGACGGCGACGTATTCTCCCTCCGCCTCAGAGGGAAGGCACCAGGAGACGCATCCGTGGGGGCGCGGCCTGCTTTCCCCAGTTCCCTGGGCATATTCCTGGTCCACGGGCGTCTCCAGCACCATCTTCATCGTGTCCTCCTGCAGCCTGAGCGTCCACCGGACACGCTCCTCGGAAGACGAAGAGCAGGCCATAGCGACGATGGTCGAGCGCTCCCCCAGCGTCGACGTGTTCTCTGGGACATGGTCTTCTGTCAGTTTACCGGGGCTTGCCATCTTTCTCTCTCCTTAATTTCTGGGGACCAAGGGTGGTCGTGCATTGTTTATCTCATGCCCCGCTTGCGGGGAGAGGAAGGATCAGAATTCCGCCCAGCAGGCGAGGCTGCGGGTGGCCAGTTTTTGGAT
The DNA here is from genome assembly GCA_016303095.1 of Lentisphaeria bacterium. Taxonomy (GTDB): domain Bacteria; phylum Verrucomicrobiota; class Lentisphaeria; order Oligosphaerales; family Oligosphaeraceae; genus UBA1724. The sequence continues at coordinate 1,256 of JAEDMH010000056.1, forward strand.
TTGGGGCCAGTTTTCCCGGGAGGCCTCGTCGAAGATGGCCAGCACGGAAATATGGGCGGCGACGGCGGAACGGATGGCATGCAAGGCATCCTCCACCACCACGGCCTTCTCCGGGGGGCATTCTTCCCGTTGGAGAATCTTGAGGAAGAAGGCGGGAGAATCCTTGGAGAGCTGCAATTCCGTGCAGGTGTAGATATTCTGGAAGAAGGGAAGGAGGCCAGTGCGTTGGAGGGCGACCTGGGCCAGGGGGCGGTCCGTGGCGGTGGCCACCACGCACCGATTCTCCCCCTTGGCCGTCAAAGAGGCCAGAACCCGCGCCACCCCCTCCTTGGCCGGCGCCTTGGCCGTGTAGAACTCCTGGGCCAGGGCATCCAGACCCGCCACCAGTTCCTCCTCCCCCTGGGAAAAGCCGTACTCCTCCTGAAGACACCGGGCGGCCTGGGGCATGGACATGGCCAGGATTTTCTGGCGGAAATCGGGGCGTGGGGTCCGGCCGTGGAGGCGGAGAAAATCCTCCCCCAGATGTTCCCAGAGGGGCATGGAGTCCAGAAGGACTCCGTCCATGTCAAAGAGATAGAGACTCATTTCTTATTCCTCCTGCTGTTCCCACAGTTTCACCAGGCGATAGGCCTCTGTGACGCTCCAGGCTTGGGCGCAGCAGCCCCGGGTATGGTGGGGAGCGTCCCCGTCCAGGATTTCCGGGAGTTGTCCCAGGCATCCCCGGCGGAGGAGCATGGCGGTGGTATGGAGCAGAGCTTGCACGGCTCCCCGGGCGGAGGCGCCGTAGGTTTGGAGCAGGGCTTCGCCGAAGGAGGGCATGACCCAGGGCCAGGCGGTGCCGTTATGATAGGCGGGCTTCCGGCGGGTATCCTCGTCCCCCTTGTATTCTCCCCAGTAGGGGAAGGAGGGATTGTTGAGGAGGTGTCCGTCTTTGTAGATGGGCTGGAGCACCTCCACCTTTTGGTCGGCCAAGGTGCGGATTCCCCCGGGCACCAGGAGGTGTCCTGTGGCGCAGATGACCTGGCGGCGCAAGGCGGGGTCGGAAATCAGGCCGGGCATGGTGAGGGCGAAGAGCTGGTTGGGCCGGCAGGCGTCGTCCGCCACGGCCTGGGCGGCGGGGGTTCCCTGGGCTGCATGGAGGCAGTCCGTCAGCCCCACATCCTCCCGGGAGGGATAGTAGGCTAGGAAAGAGCGGCGCGCTTTTTCCGCCCATTGGCCGTATTCCTCCTTTCCTGTCACCGACTTCAGGAAGACCAGGGCCTGGTGCCAAAGGGCCTGGATTTCCACGGGATAGCCCTCCCGGGGGGTTCCAGCGGGGAAATTGGTGTCCATCCAGGTGAAATGGGAGGGGCTGAACACCAGCATGGAGTCGGGATCCACCTGGATGCCATTGGGGGTTCCCTGGCGGTAGTGTTGGACGATGGATTCCAGCACTTGGAGGAGAGTTCTTGTGCCGCAGGGGGTTTCCAGCAAGGCCTTCATAGCCTTCTTGCCAGCGAAGCGTCCGTATTCCCCCACGGCGTTGAAGAGCCAAAGGGGGGCGTCCACGGTGTCCCGGTTGGAGACGTTCTCCCCGGCGATCATGTTGGGGAGGGTGCCCTGTTTCTCGAAGGAGGCGAATTGCAGGATGGTGGCGGCCACATCCTCCAGGCGTCCCGCCGCCGCCAAGCCCCGGAGGCAGATCAGGGTATCCCGTCCCCAGTCCAGGAACCAAGGATATCCGGCGATGACGGTCTTGCGCTCCTCCCGGTTGACCACGAAGGCCTCCAGGGCCTCCTCCAGGGCCTGACGCAGGCTCGCCTGGGCATTGCGTTCGTGGAAAGGAGGCTTTTTCCGGGGTTCTTCGGGGGTAGCCAGAGCGGGAGCGCCGGGGGGCAGGACGGCAGCCTCCAGGACGGCGGCTTCGCCCCGCTTCAGTTCCAGGCGGAAGTGTCCTGGGCTGTAGAGATCCCGGTTGGCCCGCAGTCCCCGTTCCGCCTCCAGGGAATTATGGAGATTGTAGCTCCATTCGCCGTCTTTGAGGAAGACTCCCCGGCTCATGCGGACTTCCAGACGATTTCCGCTATCCAGGGCGAAGACAAATCCGTTTCCGGCGGGGGTGACCTTTTGGGGGAAACGGCGTTCCGCCCCCTGGAAGGCCAGCGTGGGGCTATGGGTGCAGCAGTCGTCCACATCGGGGCGCAGGATCAAGGTGACGGGGGAGTTGGCATCCATGGAGGGGAAGGCCTCCGCCTCCTCAGGGGGAGGACACCGGGTGAAGAGGAGGCGGCACCGGTTTTCCTCGGGGTCCATTTCATAACGGATGGCCAGGTAGGCATTGCCCCCCATGCCGGAGGGCACGATGAAGTGCCAAGAAGCGGTGTTTCGCTGGGTGACGGCGAAATCCACCTGGCAGTTGGCATTGATTTCCTGGGCGAAATCGTGATGGATCAGCCATCCCCGCACCCGAGCCAGCACCATGGTGCGGTCCGACGGGCATTGGAGATTCTGGTTGACGGCCAGCAAGGCGTCGTATTGCCCCTCCAGATTCCCCCACATTCCCCGCACCAGGCCATAGCTGCCGAAGCAGTTGGTGGCCAAGGCGCTGTGACGGGGCGTCAGTTCCCGTCGGGTAATGCGCCGGAGCACCGACGGGGTTCCTTCCACGGGGAGTACCAGCCCCGAGGCCTGATACCGGTTCACCCGATGGCCGAGGGCGTAGGCCGTCAACCGGATTTGCACGGCGGCGGGGCGGGTGACCCGATGGCCGAAGGGGTGGAGGAAGGCGAAGTGGCGTCCATCCTTCCGGGGGACGGAGTGGAGGAGCTCGTGGACCACTCCCCCCATGGAAATCTGGACTTGGAAGGGATGTTCATGGCTGATGAGTCCATAGTGATCCACCGGCAAAAGCACCTGGCGATGGCCATCCTGTTCCGGAGACCACTCCACCAACGGAAGATATTGTTTTTCCCCCGCCAGTTTTGCCAGGAACTCCCGGGGATTCTGGAAGAGGGCGTAGGCATCATCCTCCGCCTCGGCCTCTCCCAAGTCTCCCATGCCTTGGAGGGAGACCCGCAGACGCAGGGCCGTGGCCCGCAGTTGCTGTCGTTCCAGGGGGCCATAGGGGGTGCGGGCCAGATTCTGGCGTCCGGGTCGGCAGAGGCAGAGAACCTGTCCCGGCTTCAGGTGGACATGGTAGAGGCATTCCTGGAGGGTGGCGGGAAGGGCTTTTCCCGTCAGGAGATCCACGGGGCGGCTTCCGGGATCGAACTCCTGGAAGTGCCAATGATATTCCGCCGCCTCGTCAGTCTTGGGATTCACCACCACCAGCAAGGTGTGTTCTTCGTCTCCCCGGGGTTCCCGGAGGAGTCCCACGGCGCTGCCCCCCGCCCCGTAGGGCACCCGGAGACGGGCGTCGCACCGGAAGGCAGGATGGCTCTTCAGCAGGGCGTTCAGGGAGGCCAGCAGGGGCACCATGTTCTCCTGGGCTCCCCAGTTCAGGGAGCAGGCGCCATGGACATCGATCTTTTCCGTGGCATACCACTCCACCCCATTGGCGATGCCGAAGCATCCTGCGGGGGCGAAAAGGGCGCAGAGAGTCACCCGGAGGCGTGCCCAGGCCGGAGATTTTTCCGCCAGACGGGCATTGTCGTGGGTCTCCGCGAAGTGCACCAGGGCTCCATGGGCGGCGGAATAGGCGGAGGAGAACTCCAGATAGCGCCCCATCTCCTGGCAGGAATAATTTTGGAAGAGCTCGGAGTAGGCCCAGTCCAAGTCGGCCTCTTCCAGGAGTCGGGTGGTGGCCTCCTGCCCTCCCCCCAGCCCCTCCAGGAAGAAGAGGGTGTCCGGGAACTGCTGGCGCACCTTGGCCACAATGTACTTCCAGGCGGGGGCGGGAATCATGTAGCCGGCGTCACACCGGAATCCGTCCACCCCGTTGTTGCACCAATGGAGGAAGACCTCCGCCAGACAACGCCACAATTCCTTGTGGGAGAAGTCCAGCTTGCACAGATCCGCCCACACCACGCCCCAGGCGCCAGGCGACTGGAAAGCCCCATCTGGCGTGCGGGCGAACCACTCCGGGTGGTGGGATTGCAGGACGCTGGCCCATCCGGTGTGGTCGATGGGCAGATCCAGGAAGACCTTCGCCCCCCGGGCATGGACCTGATCCACCAATTGGAGGAACTGCTCCAGGGGGGTGGTGCGCTGGTCGAACTCGGCCATGGAGGCGTCCACGTCGAAGAAATCCAGGGGAGCGAAGGGGCTGCCAAAGCGTCCCATCCGGGCGAAGGTGGTGGGGGTGGGATGGACGGGCAGGAACTGGAGAATCCGGAATCCCATCTCCCCGATGATGAAATCCAGCTTAGACTGGAGGGTGCGGAAGGTCCCGGAGGGAGGGATGACCGTGAACTTCCGGCTGTCCAGGAGCTCCGCGGCCTGCCGGCTCTCCTCCGAGACAGCCCCGCCGGAAAGATTATCCCCGAATTGCCGGACGAAGGCGTTGTAGATGCTGTTTCCGGCGGCGTAAAGTTCGGAGATCACCTTCACCTGGGCATTCTCCCCCCTGGGCCAGAAGGTGTCCCCCGTGCTCTCCTCCAGGAAGAGACACATGAAGGAGAAGACCCCCACCTCCGTCAAGGGAAAACGAACCTCATACTGGGCGGGGCCCGTCTGCCGCATGGGAAGATCCCGCCAATCCCGCCCCAAGGGCGCCATCTCCTGCTCCACCTGGCTGACGATCTCCTGACGCTGCACCTCCCCATGGCCCAAATTGGTGCGCACATAGGCCCGCCCCTGCATGGGACGATTCAGAATCAGGGTGATGCGCAGGGTGTCGCCCACGTGGCGCACCACACGGGCATGGGGGGAGGGACGCTGTTCCAGGACGGGTTGAACGGCGCGGGGCGAGGCTTCGGCGGGCATGGGAGAGAGGGGAGGGAGCGGGGAGGGGCCTAAGGCGCCCTTATCTCCGTTCTGGGCGCACCCGGCAGCCAGGCGAGAACAAAGGGCGGACGAAAGGAAGAAAGGCGGGAGAGCTACTCCAGCCGAACTCTGCCGTGGCTAATGGTGGCCTCCCCGGCTTTCACCTCCACCTTCCTCACCTTTGTATTGACGTCCCGCATGATGCCGGAGCAGGCGGAGCGCACGGGATAGAAGAGAGTTTCCTCCAGGCCTTCCGGCACGGGAAGGAGGCCAATCTTCACGCCGCCGCCACTGAGGCTGACGCTGTCGGAGGCGGAGACATCGCAGGTGACCGTCACCGTGGCGGGCAGGAATCCGAAGAAGACCGCCCGGACATAGGTCTTCACCTTCCCATCCTCCAGGCAGCGCACGGAGATGCGCTTGACGGCAGGCCCGTCGCTCTCTCCCTGGCTGCGGGCCAGCATATAGTTGCAGAAATCGGTGATTTCCTGGTCGGTGTAGGTCGCCGTGGGAGACTTGAGATATTTGTCCGCCGCCGCCTTCTGTCCCTCCTCGGTGGTGGAGAGGGCGCCGCAGCTGGGGAAGAGGAAGCCCACCAGGAAGACCACGGCCAGGACGCCGATGATGGCGCCGCCGATGATGTTCTGCATGGTGGTGGAGTCCTTTTTCGTGCCGATGTTCTGGAAGTCGTCCGGCTTGATCTCATCCAGGTTCATGCGTTCGCCGCATCCACGGCAGAAGACCGCGCTGAGCAGATTGTCAGTTCCGCACTTCGGGCATCTCAACATAGTCGATTGTCTCTCCTCGGGGGTATGGGGATGGTGGGATTGAGGTCAGGGGGGGGGAAGGGAAAGGGGGGGAGGCGGCTCACTGGAAGCGAAGCTCGAACTTCTGGGGCATCCGGAGGATGGAATCCTTTCCCTGGCTTTCGGGATCGGCCCCGGGCAGGTAGTTCAGATTGTAGTGGAGGCCCCGGGATTCCCGGCGGGCGGAGGCGGCGTCGATGATCATCTCCGCCACGCTGGCCAGATTCCGCAGCTCGATGAGATCCGGCGTCAGAAGGAAATTCCAGTAGTATTTCTCGATCTCCTTGCGAATCATGCGGATCCGGTTCTTGGCCCGCTCCAGGCGCTTGTTGCTTCGCACAATGCCCACGTAGTCCCACATCAGACGGCGAATCTCGTCCCAGTTATGGGTGATGACGATCTGTTCGTCGGAATCCACGGCATTGCCGGATTCCCAGTCGGGAATCATCTCCGGGGTGATGCCGCAATGGGGCTCCCCCTCCTGGGCGCTGGCGTGTTTCACGGCGAAATTAGCCACCACCACCGCTTCCAGCAGGGAGTTGGAGGCCAGGCGGTTCGCCCCGTGAAGCCCCGTGCATCCGCACTCTCCAATGGCGTAGAGATTTTTCACGGAGGTCACGCCATTCACGTCCGTGCGGACTCCTCCGCAGCAGTAGTGGGCGGCGGGCACCACGGGGATCAGGTCGGTGGCCATGTTGATGCCGAATTTCAGGCAGCGGGCGAAGATGTTGGGGAAGCGGGCCCGGAGGAACTCCTCGGACTTGTGACGGATATCCAGCCAGGCGCACTCCTCTCCCGTGCGCTTCAGCTCGTTGTCAATGGCCCGGGCCACAATGTCCCGGGGCGCCAGGGATCCCAGCTTGTGATAGTTTTCCATGAAGGTCACGTATTCGTTCCCCTTCCGGATCTTCAAGATGGCTCCTTCTCCCCGCACCGCCTCGGAGATCAGGAAAGATTTGGCATGGGGATGGAAGAGAATGGTGGGATGGAACTGATAGAACTCCATGTTGGAGATCTCCGCTCCCGCCCGGTAGGCCATGGCCACCCCGTCTCCGCAGGCCACATCGGGGTTGCAGGTGCACAGATAGACCTTGCCGGCTCCCCCCGTGGCCAGGAAGGTCTTTTTGGCCACCACCGTGTGGATTTCCCGGGTGGCGGTGTCCATCACGTAGGCCCCCAGACACACATTGTCTCCCTGCCAGTCAATGTGGCGGGTGGAGATGAGATCCACAGCCAGATGGTTCTCCAAGAGGGTCACATTGGGATTTTCCCGGCACCGGGCGATGAGGACATCGGAGACCTCCACTCCCGTGATGTCCCCGGCATGAAGGATGCGCCGGGCGGAATGGCCCCCTTCCCGCCCCAAATGGAACTCGTTGCCCTGGGCGGGGGGGACATCCGGCGTCACTTCTTTCTGCAAGGTGAAATGGCACCCCAGCTCCTGAAGGTTGCGCACCCGCTCCGGCCCCGCCTTCACAATGGCCCGCACCACATCCGGCTTGCACAATCCCGCCCCCGCCACCAGGGTGTCCTGAACATGGGCCTCAAAGGCCGCCTCGTCCCCGGACATGACACAGGCAATGCCTCCCTGGGCATACCGGGTGTTGCAATCCTCGGCCTTGGCCTTGGTCACCACCAGCACCTTCCCGTGCTTTGCCGCCTCCAAGGCGGCGGTCAGGCCGGCCAGCCCTGATCCAATCACGAGAGAATCCGTAAAGATGCGCTTTTGGGAATGGTTGGACATCATAAGCATTCTCCGCGGGGCGATACAAAAAAGGAGAACCAAATGGAATCTGGACTCCCCAGGTTCCGCAAGGAGGCCCCGCAAGAAAGTGCTTAATGTAAACCAGGTTTTTCCTTGCGTGCCAACCTCCCGTTCCACGCCCTTCGGCACAGCAGGGATTAAGAAAGTTATAACTTATTCATTATCAGCAAGTTAGATAACACATCCCCCTCTCTTGTCCCAAGGGGAAAGCGAGAGGGGGGGGAGAGGGGGGCTTAGCAGTGTAGGCCGGCCTGGTAGGCTTCCTGGAAGACGGGGAGATTGCGCACCTCCCCCTTTTCATAGGCGCCGGTGCCGTAGAGCACTCCCTTTTCCACAGAGCCCTCCATGCAGTCCCGCATGAATCCCCGGAGTCCCTCCAGGGTGGCGGACATGTTATCCCGGCTTTCATCGGCGGCGGTGACCACCAGCCAGAATTCCGTGCCCCGGAAGCGTCCGAAGTCCGCCCATCGGGAGACCGTGCGGTCAATGAGGGCCTTGAGCTGGGCGTCCATGGAGTAGAAATAGACGGGGGTGGCCAGGACGATGACGTCGGCGGAGAGCATTTTCTCCACCAGTTCGTTGGCGTCGTCCTCCTGGACGCAGCGTCCCAGGGTTCGGCAGGCATAGCAGGCGGTGCAGAATCCCACCTTCTTTTCGGCGAGGCGGACTTTTTCCACCTGGTGTCCGGCCTCCTGGGCGCCCCGGAGGAACTGGTCGCAGAGCAAATCGGAATTGCCCCCCTTTCTGGGGGAGGCGGAGAGAATGAGGACGTGTTTCATGGTTGCGGTGTCAGGGTTGGAGGAGTGTTTTCTGTTTCGTGCAAGGCGTGGCGTGCGTCCCCCGTTTTAGGAGAAGGGGAGAAGATTCACCACCCATCCCAGGAGCAGAGAGAAGAGAAGGAAGGAGAGAAAGTACAGGGCGAAATGCTTCGCCCCCAGGACGATCTTCAGGGCGCCCAGATTGGTGATTTTGGTGGCGGGGCCGGTGATCATGAAGGCGACAGCCGCCCCGGGACTCATGCCCTCCGCCAATCCTTGGAGAATCAGGGGGATGGTGCCTCCCCCGCAGACATACAAGGGCACGCCCATGGCCGACGCCATCAACACCCCAAACCCTCCATTCCCTTTTCCCAGAAAGCGCCCCACGCTCTCCGGGGGAACGTAGCGCTGGAAGAGGGCGGAAAGCAGGACGCCCAGGAAAAACCAGGGGCCCGTGGCCCGGAGATTGCGTCCCAGATTGAAGAGGAGCCGTTTGGGCCAGGCGGTCGCCACATCCCGGTTGGCGGGAGGAGCGAATCCCTGGAAGGAGAAGAAGGACTTTCCCCGGGCGGTGTAGAAGAAACGGACGAGGAGGCCGGCAAGCACGCCCCAGAGGAAGGTGGCGACGACGCGGGTCGCCAGGAGGAAGCCGCCCAAGGCGCTGCTGTAGAGGAGGAGCTGGGGATTCAGGAGGATGCTGCTGACCATGAAGGCGGCCAGGAAGTCCTCCTGGAGCCCTTTGCGGGAGAAGGCGGCGCAGAGGGGGATGGTGCCATACAGGCAGAGGGGAGAGGCGATGCCCAGAAGGCTGGCCACGGGAATGCCCAGCCACCGGGGAAAGCGCTCTCCCGCTTTTTCGGCGGTCCCATGGACCCATTCCTTGGCGAAGACGGACACCAGGGAGCCCAGCACCATGCCCAGCACCCAGTAGCCGAAGATCTGGCGCAGCTGGATGTCGAAGTAGGCCCAGAGGTAGACTGTCTCTCTCTGGAGGATGGCCAGGAGGGTGTGCATCTAGGGGAGTTCCACCAGGCGGTAGGCACGGCTGCCCAGCTGAATCTCGGCGGCGTAGTCCAAGGTATGGAGACCCTGGCGGGATTCGATGCGTTCGATGAGGGAGCCGGCGTCCTTCGCCTGGTAGACCATGTCAATGCTGGCCTGGTCGATGGCCAGGGGATCCAGGGAGGCCATCATGCCGATGTCATGCATGTCCGGGGCGGCGGCGTGGCCGTTGCAGTCGCAATCCACGCTCAAGGCGTTCAGCACATTGATGAAGGCGATGTTCCGTCCCCCCTCCATGGCGAGACAGACTCCCTTGGCCGCCTCTCCCATGGCCTCCAGGAAGGCCAGCTGTTCTCCCCGGAAGGAGCCGGAAGTGCGCAGCCCGCCGGAATGGATGTAGATCTTTCCGCTTTCCTTGGCGGAGGTGCCGCTGCCGAAGCCAATGGAGAGATTTTTGATGGCTCCTCCGAAGCCCGCCATGGCATGGCCCTTGAAATGGGAGATCACCAAGTAGGATTGATAGTCCTTGAAGTGGAGTCCCACATAGTCTCCCTTCACCAGGCGCTTGGCGCCGGGCACGGGGATGGGGTAGGAGCCCTCCTCGTCCAGGAGATCAAAGGGGGCGATCTCCAGAAATCCATGGTCCTTCACCACCTGCTTGTGCATGGCGTTGGTGGCCCGGCTCCCCCCATAGGCGGTGTTGCATTCCACAATGGTGCCCTTCACCGCCTGGACCGTGTCCTTCAGAAGCGCGGGCTGGAGATAGTGGGAGGCGGGGGGCTCCCCGGTGCTGATCTTCACGCCGGTCTTGCCCTGGGGCGTCCAGTTCAGCGCCCGGAAGAGCTTGAGCATTCCCTGGGAAGAGATGTCCCGGGTGAAGTAGACCACGGGAGCGCTCTCCTCCTGGGTTTCATGGCTCTGGTATGTGGCTGCCCCAGGATTTTCCTTGGCGAGGACGCAGAAGAGCGACAGCATTCCCGCCAGCAGCATCCAAAGTTTCATTTTCATGTGGTTTTCCTCCATTTTAGGGATTTTCATGGGCAGCGGTCTTTTCTTCCCGGATGGCCTGGACATAGGCCGCCTCGTCCACCGCTTCAAGCCATTCCGTGCGTCAACCTCGGGCCGTAGCCGCGCCGATGCACACCAACGCCTTCTCCTTGGGAGAAAGGACTTCCCCGGCCAAGGGCGCCGCCAACGAGACGCTTGCCAAGGCCAAACTTGCGAACAGAGCACCCTTCATGGTTCCTCCTTGTGGTTTCCGCCTAGTTCTCCGGGGGGGAGAATGCCCGGCTCCTGGGAAACGGCGGCGGGATTGCACCGATCCGCCCGCCCATGGGCCATCAATTCCTCGTAATACTTCCGCTTGAACTCCAAAATCTCCATCTGCTGACGCAGGACCGCCAACTGGGCCTTCAGCTTCCGCCCTTGCTCCACAATGAGCGCCGCCCGCTGAGGAATGGTGGCATCTCCTTCCTGACACATCCGAATGTACCGACGCACCTCGGATACCGGCAACCCCGTGGACCGCAAACAGTGCACCAGCTTCAACCAGCCCAGGTTGTAGTCGGAAAAGAGACGGATGTTCCCCGAAGACCGATGCACCCCCGGAATCAACCCCGCATTGTCATAATACCGCACCGCATAGGGGGAAAGCCCCATCTTCTCCGCCAATTCCTTGACGGTGTACCGAGGCGTCCGGTCCGTTAGACTCGCCAATGATGTCTTCAGCATTATCTCGCTTCTTGTCCTATGAAACTCCGGGAATCTTTCATACGTTACCCATTAGAGTTACTGTAAGTCAAATGATCCGGAAAAATTTTTCCGTCCTTCCGGAATGAGGGGAAGGCTTCCTGGGGAAGCCGGGAGGCCACGGGGGGGGGAGATTCCGCGGGCGCGGCCTGGGGGATTCTGTTGGCCTGTGGCAGGAAACGGGCCTTATAGTAATTCCCGCTCCTCATCTTTCCCCCTTCTGATCTCTCCGGAGGAAATCTCCCAGACCCAACGGGTCAACCTCTGCCGATCATGCCCCCACAAGACCCCCTAGCCCCCGTCTCCCTCACCCCCATCGGAGTCTTCCACTGCCACGCCCGCTATCCCTACGACGTGCCCCGCCAGGGAGTCCTGGCCCAGGATAATCTGGGATGGCTGGAACTGGCCCCAGGACACCATTTCCCTATGGCGCTGGAGGGACTGCAGGGCTTCTCCCGCCTCTGGCTCCTCTTCCTCTTCCACCAAAACGGAGGCCGCTGGCATCCCAAGGTCCAGCCCCCGCGACACACCCGGCAAAAGGTGGGGGTCTTCGCCACCCGCTCCCCCTACCGCCCCAACCCCCTGGGACTCTCCTGCGTGGAACTCCTGGACATCCAAGATCATACCCTCCTCCTCCGGGGACATGATCTCCTGGACGGCACCCCCGTCCTGGACATAAAGCCCTATCTCCCCTATGCCGACGCCTTCCCCCAGGCCACCCAGGGATGGACCGGGGAACAAACCCTCCCAGAATACACCGTGGCCCTCTCTCCCTCCCTGGAGGAAAAACTCCTCTGGCTGGAATCCCATGGACTGGCCTGCCTCCGACAATTCCTACGGGAACAGCTGGGAGAGGCCCCCGACGACCCCAAGAGACATCGGCTGCAACGCACCCCCCAGGGCGCCTGGGCTCTGGCCTACCGCACCTGGAGAATCCCCTTCCACATCCAAGAGGACAAACAACAGGTCCTGGCCCTGGATCTCCTTTCCGCCTACTCCCCGGAAGAACTGCTCCCCAACACCCCTGATCCCTACGGCGACAAGGATCTCCATCGCGCCTTCCTCCTACAGTTCCCCCCGGCAGGGGGAGATTCTAGGGGCTAGATCCTCTAGAGGTTCTAGAGGCGCCGGGGGTTGCCTCCCCCAAATAGACCAGTAGCGGGGGCGTTCCCGGGCAGGCATGGCCGCCCAGGGAAGTGGGTGCCGGGGGAAGCCAGGGGGGGGGGAGAGGGTGCCCGGAAGGGCATTTTCTCCCCCGAGCGCCCCCCGGGAACCACAAGGCCGGCGGGCACCGTCGGCCGAAACGCCCCCCATCCCGCCTAAAGCCCTCCGTGTGTTCTGTGTGCCCGGCTTGCCGGGCCTTCCGTGGCTTCCGTGTTTTCCCTCCCTGGTCTCCGCAGGCGCCGAGGGTTGCGCTGACGCTTCACCCCCGTCGCCAAGGCCTGGCCTGCCACCCCTACGGGGTTCGGATTCTTTTGGGGCTCTGCCGGGGGTTCCGGTCGGTCCCTTGGTCCTCCCTTCACCCCCGTCTAGCGATCCTCCCACCCCTGCCGGGGTTCAGGAGGATTGCCCCCTTCCCCCAAGACAGGGGGGCTAGAGAGTCTAGAAGAGTTAGAGGTTCTAGAGATTCTAGAGATTCTAGAGGTTCTAGAGATTCTAGAGATCTAGAAATCTAGAAATCTAGATCTCCTAGAGAATCTAGGACTTTCC
>JAEDMH010000190.1 GCA_016303095.1 Lentisphaeria bacterium
CTCCGTGTTTAAAATCTCCGTGTCTACAGTTTAGGGTGGGCGCGGTCGTAGACTTCCACCAGGCGGGAGATTTCCAGGTGGGTATAGATTTGCGTGGTGGCCAGGTTGGCGTGTCCCAGGAGTTCCTGGACGGTGCGCAGATCGGCTCCCGCCGCCAGGAGATGGGTGGCGAAGGAGTGTCGCAGCTTATGGGGGGTGACCTCGGCGGGGAGTCCGGCGAAGGCCACATATTTTTCGAAGGGGCGTTGGACGGAGCGTGGGGTGAGTCGTTCTCCCTGATAGTTGACGAAGAGGGGGCCGGGGGCGTCCGGTTCACCCAGTCCCAGTTCCTGTCGTTTATGCAGATATCGTTTCAGGGCCTGGGCGGCCAGCGTGCCCATCATGCCCAGGCGCTCCTTTTGTCCCTTTCCGTGGACTAGGAAGAGAGATTGGGCGAAATCCACCTCTTCCCGGTTCAGTCCGGTGGCCTCGGAGATCCGGAGTCCCCCGGAGTAGATCACCTCCAGGATAGCCCGGTCCCGGAGTCCCAGGAATTCCGGGTCTCCGTGGGGGGCGGGGCCGGTTTGCTGTTGCCAATAGCGTTCCGGGGTTTCCAGGAGGAGTTTCACCTGTTCCACCGTCAAGGTCACGGGGAGGAGGGAGGGCTTTTTCATTCCCCGGATCAGATGGAAGGGGTCGGCGGCGATCATCTCCTCTCCCAGGAGGAAGCGGAAGAAGGCCCGGAGACTGGAGAGCTTCCGGTTCACGGAGGTGGCCTTCTCTCCCTGGGCGGAGAGCCCCGCCACGAAATGCCGCGCCATCTCCGGGGTGACCTCTCCCCAGGGGCAGGGGGGAGCGGCGGCGGTCAAGGACGGCGCGGCCTGGAGAAACTGGGCCACATCCTGAAAATATCCCTGGATGGTCCGGGGGGAGGCCTGACGCTCTCCCCGAAGATAGGACAGAAAGGCCTCCATGGCCGGATCCCGGGACAACAGGGACCGCTCCCGGGAGAGATCAATGGAGGATGGGGCGAATCTGGCCATGGGGAGAAAGGGGATCAGGCGGAAATCAGGCGGGGGAACGGGGCGCCATGGCCTGTTCCAGGGCGTCGATGGCCTGGGTCGTGGCCTGGGGCTGGGCGAAGTCGCCTATCCGCTGGGCCAGCGTCTGGAAGGCTTCCGGCTCCTGAAGCCACCGCTGGAGCACCCCCAGAAGCTTCTCCGGGGTAGTCTCGCTTTGGGGAAGGAGGAGAGCGGCTCCCTGGTCCGCCAGGGTCTTGGCATTCCAATATTGATGATTGTCCTTGGCGGAGGGGAGGGGGATGAGGAAGGCGGGCTTGCGGAAGAGGGCCAGCTCGCAAAGACTGGAGGCCCCCGCGCGGCAGAGGACCCCGTCCGCCACTTGGTAGCAGCGCTGAATCTGGGAGTCCGCCTTCCGGATGTGGGCGGGGATGCCGGCGGCGCGACAGGCCTCCTCCAAGGTCGCGTTGTCCTCCCGTCCCGTGAGGCAGATCAGCTGGAGCTGGGGGGCCAGGGGAGTGAGAAGGGGGAGGGTGTTTAGGAGGAGCTGGAGGATGGCCTGGGCGCCCTGGCTGCCCCCGAAGACCAGGAGGGTGCGTCGTCCGGGAAGGAGTCCGAAGGAGGCGAGGAGGGCCTCCCGTTCCTGGGGAGCCAGGGGAGTCTTGGCGGCCTCCCGAAGGGGTTCCCGGAGGGGCATGCCCACGATGGCGGCGGGGGTCCCCTTCAATTGCCGGGAATGGGCCAAAGGCAGGGACAGAAGAATCCGAGAGGCCTTTTTGGCGAAGAGCCGGTTGGCCTGTCCCATGTAGGTGTTGCCTTCGTGGAGGAAGAGGGGGCCGCGATGGCGGGACCAGGCGAGGCAGGGAGCCACGGAGGTGAAGGAGCCCATGCTCAACAGGGCATCCCCGTCCAGCTCCCGGAAAAGCCTGCGGAGACGACGCCAGCAGGCGAAAAAGCGGAAGGGAAAGAGGAAAAGCTGGGAGAGGGAACGGGGCGCCCGGACGCTGGGAATCTCCCGGCAATCCAGGCCCAGTCCCAGGACCTGTTCCTTCTGGGTCTCCACTTGCTGTCCGGAAAGGAGCAGGGTGACCCGCCCTCCCCGCCGGGCATATTCCCGGGCCAAGGCCAAAGCGGGATAGAAGTGGCCGCCAGTGCCGCCGCTGCAGATGATCAAGTGTGCCATGAGAATCAGTCCAGGAAATCGTGCCAGCCCCCAAAACGCCGGAAAATATACCCGCCCCCGCCCCGCTCCGCTTACAGGTCAAACAGGTCGAGCACGAAAGGCCCGGCAAGCCGGGCTCGCGGAGACCACGGAGGATTGGTCCATGCTCCGCATGCCCCAATCAGGGGTGGATTTCGGAATTGGAATGATGACGAAAAAAAAAGAGTTTGGACCATGCCAGGCATGGCCCAAACTCTTCATGTCTTCCCCCACAAAGGGGAAAAATAGCCTCAACCCCGGGCGGGACGTGCGGGGGGCAGGTCCCGCCCCCTCCGTGCCGGGGGTTCTCGCAAGGCTTCACCCCCGTCTAGCGCTCCTTCCACCGCTACGCGGTTCAATAGGATTTTCCCCCATCCTCTCCCGGGGCGGGACGTGCGTGTAGCACGAACCGTCCCCTCCGTGGCTTCCGTGCGCCGGCTTGCCGGCGTTTCCGTGCCCTCCGTGTTTCTCCTCCGTGCCCTCCGTGTCCGCCCCGTTCCTCAGC
>JAEDMH010000057.1 GCA_016303095.1 Lentisphaeria bacterium
GGCCTGACCTGCCCTCCGTGTTTTAACTCCGTGGCTTCCGTGCGCCCGGCTTGCCAGGCCTTCCGTGTCCTCTTGTCAGGAAATATCAGGGTGATTCCTACGTAAAACACTTCTCCTGCTGGCATCAGTTCCTTACGCTGATGTTCGGACAGTTGAGCGGACGCGAGAGTCTCCGGGATCTTGTGACCGTGCTTGATGCACACCGTTCGAAGTGCTATCACCTTGGGCTTGGCGACAGGCCAGTGTCAAGAAACGCCATCTTGCTGGCCAACCAGACTCGTGACTTCCGCATCTTCGAGGAGTCCGCGTTTTTCATGATGGAAGAGGCTGGCAGGGAGTGCACGAAGGAGGTCTTCAGTCTAGGCGGCAGCGTGTACGCCTTCGATTCCACAAACATCCCAAAAATATGTGGTGGAGGTGATGGTGAAGACCGTGGACGGGGCGGACATGTCCCATTTCTGGCTTCAGGCAGAGGGATGTCCAGCTATTCTCTATCGTCTGGGAGACACGGGAGGAGAATGGTGGCGGCTTACTCTGCGCAATGTGGAGGTGCCCAAGGACCGTCTTTCCCTCTTTCTGACCATCAATACTGCTCCAGACCAGGGCGCCGTGCGCTATGACGATCTGATCGTTGTTCCGGAGGAGGAATATTCTTTGTCGCCCTGAAGCGTCAGGTTACATCCGGGCGCGGATGGCTTCTTCCAGGTGGGGAATCTGGGTCAAATCCTCTCCCCACAGGGAAGAATTGGCCAGAATATGGGGGAGGGCGGGGGCGCTTCGGAAATATTCCAGGATTTCGGGGAGGTCGTTTCCGCGTCCTTCCTGGTAGTATTTCAGGAGGTAGACCAGGGACTGGGTCATGGCTTCCGGGAGGGCATGATATTTTTCCTGGTATTCCCGGAGGGAGGGAAGCACCCGGGCTTTCCATTTGGAGATGCTATTCAACGCAATGGAGAGGAGTCGATGATGGGCATAGGGATTGGAGAAGCGCTCCAGGACGGCCTTGCCATAGGTCTCTTTCTCCTCCTCTGGCAGGGGAAGAACGGGGGCGATTTCCTGGAAGAGAAGGGTCTTCAAGAAGGGAAGATACTGGGGAGAGCGCATCATCTCGTCCACGGTCGTGAGCCCATCCATGATCGCCCCCAGAACGCTGGCCGTATGGGCCCCGTTGAGCATCCGCACCTTCCTGGTGCGGTAGGCGGAAATATCCGAGGATACCACCATGTTCAGCCCCGCCGCTTCCGCGGGAAAGGCCTTTCTCAGTCGCTCCGGCTGATCCGTTTCCACTGCCAAGAAGAAGAAGGGTTCGCAGCAGACCAGGCAGTCATCCTTTTCTCCTAGAAGTTTCTGAAAATATTCTTCCTCTCCCGTGGGAAAGCCGGAGACAATGCGATCCACCAGGGTGTTGCAGAAAAGACATTCCCTTTCTACGTAGGAGAGGATCTCTTGGGCGGCTTGGGCATCCTGCAGATGCCGCAGCACATATTCTTTGAGCAGCGTTCCGTTGTTCTCCAGGAGTTCACAGGGGAGGAGAATGACGCCGGGGAGTCCAGCCTTCGCCCGGAGGGAGAGAAGATGAGCCAGCCGGGCGGGATAGCTTTGGGTGTCTCCCGGACGATAGACAAGGCCGGCCTCTGTCACATTGGAGACGATGAGCTCCAAATGGGGAGAGAGGGCGACCTCCTGGATTTTCTCCTGATCCTGGTCTGGCAGATAGGCGCCCCGGACGCATTGGATGAGAGCAGGGCGTTCCCAGGGGGCTCCGTTGACCATGCCTCGCTCCACCACATGGTAGCGTCCTCCCTGGGCGTTCAATGCCTGACAGACTCCAGGATTCCCTCCCGCCCGGGGTTTGACAATCTGGACGCTGCCCTGGAAGAGTCCCTTTTCATTCATCTTCTCCACCATCCAGTCCACGAAGGCGCGAAGGAAGTTGCCCTCTCCAAATTGGAGGACTTTGACGGGGAGGGAAGAAGAGCGGGGCAGGGACATGGGGGGAGCACTCAAGCCGGAGGGAGGAAATTACCGTTTGGCGGTGGCGGCAGGGGAGTGTTTGGGGGAGGGTGCCTTATCCTCTTCGTCGGGCGCCACCTGAAGATATTCCAGAGTCCGGCTGGCAATGCGCTGGAAGACAGGGGCGGCCACGCCTGCGCCGGTATGGGCTCCCACGGTGGGATTTTCCGCAGAAACCAGCAAGAGGAATCTGGGGCGGGAAGCGGGGGCGAATCCGATGAAGGAGGCGAGGAACTGGTTCTCGGCATAGTGCCCGCGGATGCCCTTGGCCACATTGGGCTGGATCCACATCTGCCCTGTTCCCGTCTTGCCGGCCACCTGGAAGTGCTTTACGGCAGCACGGGTGCCGGTGCCTCCCTGCTGGGTGACCATGGTCAGGGCCTGGGTCATCTTCTCCACGGCGTGGGCGGAAACAGGCTCTCCTTTTGGGTGGGGGCGGCAGTATTCTATGGTGCCATCGGCGTGTTGGACGCGATCCACCAGGTAGGGTTGCATGATTTCTCCATGGTTGGCCAGGGCGCTCCAGGCTTGGAGAACCTGAAGGAGGGGCACCGTAATCCCCTGGCCCATGGGGACGCGGGTGATGGTGAGGGAATCCCACTGATGGAGGGCGCGGAACAATCCCCGGGATTCCTGACGGAACACTACGGGAGCCCCCTCTTCGGGATAAAAGCCCAGCCCCGTGGGCTTGCCAAAGCCAAAGGCCCGAAGATAGGAATACATCTTTTCCTCTCCCAGATCCAGGGAGAATTTCGCCGTGCCAATGTTGCTGGATTTCTGGATGACTTGGGCCAAGGTCAGATCCTCGTAGGCGTGGGAATCCCGCAAGGCTTTCCGGTTGTAAGTCCATCTCCCTTTTTCGCAATCCTTCACCGTATTCAGGTCGGCAACGCCGGCGTCCAGAACCGCTGTCAAGCTGACAGGCTTCATGATGGAACCCGGGTCGTAGCATTGGAGCAAAATGTGGTTCTGGCAGACGTCGGGATCCTCCATGGTGCTGCGGTCGTTGGGATTGAACTGGGGGAACTGGGCCAGCCCCATGATGGCCCCGGTGGAGGGATCCATCATGATGGCGTAAGCCCGATCCGGCCGATGCTTTTCCCAGAGCACCTGCAGCTCCTCCTCCAGAATGCGCTGGATGGGTTCCTGGATGGTGAGGTAGACATCGCTCCCATCCACGGGCTCCTCCAGGAGCTGGGTTCCCTCCCCCAGGGGATTTTGCTTGGAGTCATGGTGGAAGGCGCTCTTACCCAATGTGGGCTTGAGGTAGGAATCCATCAGGGCCTCCACTCCGGAGACTCCCTTGTTTTCATGATTGGTATATCCCAGGAGGTTGGAGAGCTCCGAGTTCCGGGGATAGAAGCGAATCCAGGAATCCAGGTAGCGCACCCCCTGGCGGATGCCGGCGCTTTTCAATTCCTCCAGAATCAGGGAGGCGTCCTCCCGGGAGATGCCCCGCTTGACGGAGATTTCCTGGCACCTCTCCTGGGTGGTCTGGATCTTTTTTTTCAGATCCAGCTTGTTGATGGCAAAGCATTCCGGAATCCGCTGCAGGCAGATTTCCACCTGTTCCTTGGAGAGTCCCCGGGGGGAAAGATAGGCTTTGAAGGCGATGGGGCGCCCCTGGGCGTCCCGGATGGGCCGGAGGATCAGGCCGGGAATGGTGCTCAGGGTATACTCCTGGACGTATTCCAGGGGGATGCCATCGGAGAGCTTCATGGTGAAAATGTGATCCGCGGCCTTATGGAAACGGTTTTCCAGTTCCTGGGGATCGATCTCCAAATGCCGGGCGATGATTTTGGCGACCAGGGGGATTTTTTCCTGGAAGCGCCGGGGTTCCACATAGAGGTCTTTGGTGGACTGATCCACGGCGAACTTGTTTCCGTTCAAATCCAGGATGCTCCCCCGTTTGGCCGTCTCAATGGAGGTGCGCACCGTGAGACGGCGGGCTTGTGCCTGATAGTATCCTCCCTGTCCCAACTGGATCTTGGCAATATGCCAAAAGAGCAGGAGGAACAGCAGCAGGGATGTCACTTCCAGAACCATCTGGCGGGCGAGGAGCCCTCTGCGCAACTGGACGGTGAAGACCTTCCCGTTCTCCTCCTCTTCCTCTTGCGGAAGGTCATGCCAGGGCTGCAAGGCTCCCCATAGACGCGCAATCCACCCCTGGGGTTTCCCCTCTTGAGGGGGGCAGGGCGGCTGGGGATCGGGGTGGGGCATGAAGAGCGGGCTAGGGGAGGGGAGGAGCCATGAAGGAGACAAAGGGGACCAGGAGGATCAGCGCTTGGAGCCCACGGTGACAGGGATGATGCGCCCTTCCTGGGTGCGGCAGACCTTGAGGGGGATGACTCTCTGGGTGTGGGGGGGATGGCGCAGGCCTAGGGGGGTGGCCAGGCGGGAGATGTTCCCTCCATCCATGAGCTCTTCCAACTTGTTCTCCCGATTCAGGAGAGTCATCTGCAACTCCTCCTGGCGGATCTCTACTTGACGGATCTCCTTGCGAAGGCTGCGAATGGCCTGATTAGTTTTGTTGGCATGCAGTCCGGCCACAATGAGCACGGTCACCACGGTCAGGAGGGCGATGATGTAAAAAATCCCTTCCATCTTCCCATTGTTCCGCTTGTTTCGGGGAATCGGATTGCTGGTGGTGTAGAGATGCATGTCAGAGGGGTGCCATTCGTCCGCAAGGGGGGGAGAGGGAGTCCTAGGGGAACTCTGGGGGGGCGTCGGTGCGTTGCGCAGCCCGGAGTTTTGCGCAGGCGGCCCGGGGATTCCGGGCGATTTCCTCCGGGGAGGCGGAGAGGGGTTTTCGGGTGAGGGGTTGAAGGGTGACCTGCTTATGGCAGACGCAACGAAGGACGGCGGGGGGGCATAGGCAGGTCAGGCTGGCGTGCTGGAAGAAGCGCTTCACCATGCGGTCCTCCAGGGAATGGAAGCTGATGACCACCAGACGCCCCCCGGGGGAGAGGAGACGTTCCGCCGCCCGAAGGGCTTGTTCCAGTTCTTCCAGCTCGTGGTTGACGGCGATGCGCAGAGCTTGAAAGACCCGGGTGGGCGGGGGGAGGCCATGTTGATGGGTGCGCCCCACCACTCGCTCCAGGAGCCGGGCCAACTCCCCCGTGGTGGCCCAGGGCCGATCCTTTCGTCGTTCCACGATGGCCCGGGCGATGGGGCGGGAGAGACGCTCCTCTCCGTAGGTCCAAAAGAGATCCGCCAGGGTTTCCTGGGGCAGGGTGTTGAGGAGGTCGGCGGCGGTGGGGTCTGGGGAGGAGGGGTCCATCCGCATGTCCAAAGGGGCGTCGAAGCGGAAGGAGAATCCCCGTTCCGGCGTGTCGATCTGGGGAGAAGAAACGCCGATGTCCAGAAGGATGCCGTCCACGGTCTTCCAACCCCGCTGGGCGGCCGCCTCTTCCATCTGGCTGAAGGGGCCATGCCAGGGATGGAAGCGGGAGCCGAAGGGAGCCAGGCGCTGGGCGGCGGCTTCCAGGGCGGCGGGATCCCGGTCGATGCCCAGGACTTCCCGCTGGGGGTTCTGCTCCAGGAGCGCCTGAGAGTCTCCCCCGCCTCCCAAAGTGCCGTCCACGATCCTCTCCCCTGGCAGTTCCTGGAAGAACTGGAGGGCTTCCTGCTGCAGCACAGGGATATGGTGGAAGGGGGAAGCCTGGGTCATGGTGTCGGCGGTGTCGTGCCTCTGGTGTCTTCCTCGATTTTCTGGAGCAGGTCGAAGCTGGAATTCAGGGGAGCTTGGCGTTCCTGCCAGGCCTCTGGCGCCAGAATGGTGCCGTAGACCATGGAACCCAGGAAGACCGCCTTGTCCTTGATGCCGGCGAACTCCGCCAGGTCGGCACTGAGGACGAAGCGTCCATGGCTGTCCAGATTCACAATCTGGATTTTGGAGGCAATGTCCGTGTAGGCGGCGATTTTGTCGTCGTTGGCCAGGGAACTGTTCTCCAGGCGCTGGAAAATGGCCTGCATCTTCTCTTCCGTGACCACCTGAATCCGCCGGGCCCTTCCGGGGACCAGATAGAAATTGGTATCCGGCTGGTCGGTGGGCAGCCGCCATGACCGGGGGAGAGCCAGTCGGCGCTGGCTGTCCACGCTCACCGGGTAGGTTCCGGTGAAGAGACGCATTTTGCTGGGTGTCGTCTCGGCCATGGGGTGGGGGAGGGGGAAGGAGGAGAGGAGAAAAGGGGGTGCGGGATGGGGTGGGGAGGGGATGGGTTTCCCAAAATGCCCCATTTTCTCCCACTTTTTCCCAATTCTTCCCTAAAATATCCTTTTTTTGCAAAAAATCAACAAAAAAAGGCAAGATTTCCGAGGATTTTCCCGCTTTCTTTCCCGGGGAGGGGAGTGGGGCGGACTTTCGACTAGGCGGAAAATCGGGGTATATTAAGGAAAATTCAGTTTTTCCCTCCCTCTCCCGCGGGGCTGGATGGGGTTTCCCGCCCGTTTCTTGTCTTCCCCGTTTTTGTTCCTCCCTTCATATTCCACAAAGGAGAAAATGGAAATGAAAAAAATCCTCTCTCTCTTTGCCCTCCTCTGCAGCCTGGCAACCTTCTCCCTCATGGGTGGCGAACCCATTGTCCTGGGACTTTGCGACACCTGTCAGTATCCCTCCCTGGATTGCGATCAGGCGGGCTTGCGTTTGGAAGTCCTGGGGTCTGTGAGGGACAGCGTGGGATTCACCCTAGGCATTGCCAACTTCACCACCGGGGTTTCCAAGGGGGTGCAGCTGGGCTTCGCCAATTGGACGGAAGGGAATGTCTACGGGGTGCAGTTGGGGCTCTTCCAGGATGCCAAGGGAGAGGAGTTCTGGGGGTGGCAGGGCAGTTGGCTTTCCATCGTCCGGAAGGATCTGTATGGCCTTCAGGGCGGTTTGCTGGCATATACCAAGGGAACCCTTCGGGGCCTCCAGGGGGGGCTTCTGGCGGGGGCCAGTGTGGTGAAGGGGGCTCAGTGGAGCCTGGCCAACTTCAGCTATGACGTGACCGGCGTCCAGCTGGGTCTGGTGAACTACGCCGAGACGATGGAGGGGCTTCAGCTGGGTCTGGTGAACTACACGAAGCAGATGACCCGGGGGATTCAGATCGGTCTGGTGAACATCATCCGGGACAGCAAGATGCCCGTGCTTCCCTTGGTGAACTACCACTTCTAGCGAAGGACCAGGCTTCTCTCCGGGGGGCTCCCTCCGGGAGAGAGGCCTGGGAGAATCTCCCCCGCCCTTCATTTTTTCCCATTCCCTGCCACGTTGCGATTTTCACCATGTCTGAATGGATGGCCAGCGCCACTTTGATTCCCGTGCACAAGACCCACGAGGTCGCTCTTTACCGCATCTCCCATGAGGGGCAGGTGGATGCCTACATCGCCTCTACGCCGGAAAGCCGTGCCATCTGCAATGATCCCTGCGTCGCCGGATACGACTACACCCGCCGTCTTCGCCAGGCCTGCTGCAGTGTTCTGCGCACCCGTCCCCTGGAACTCCAGGAGAAGGAGACGGTGGTGGTGAACATTCTCCGGGGGGGCTTGAACTATGGACTGCGAGACGCCCTGGCGGAGGCCTATGGCTGGAACGAGCATACCACCTGCTTCATCAGCGCCCAGCGTGCCCGGAACTCCGCAGATTCCGAGGACTGGCACATCACGGAGAACGACTATGCCAAGGTCTATTTTCCGGAGCAGGCCACCTTGGTCATCGGGGATGTGGTGGCGACGGGAACCAGCTTGCGCTACGCTCTCCAGGAACTGTTGCGCAGCGCCTTGGAGCAGCGGGTGCGCCTCCGCTCCATTCTCTTCTTCACCTTCGGCGGCGTGAAGGCCCTGGAGATCCTGGAGGACATTGACCGCCAGTGCCGGGAGCTCTTCGTGGGCTACGTCAGAACCGCCTTGATTTACTTCGAGGGCTGCTTCACCTGCGCCCAGGCGGATACCCCCTTGTCTGTCCGCCTGACGGGGACGGATCTTCTGCGCTGGCATTCCCTCATGGCCCCGGAATTTGTGGAATCCCAGTATGAGGATCCCGCCTATCCCCTGGAACGTTGCACCATCTACGATGCCGGCTCCCGGGCCTTCTGGCTGAAGGACTACGTGGAGGACGTCATCGGCTACTGGCGCCAGAATCTCCAGTTTGCCGAGCATGGGATGACCTTTTCCCATCTGCTGGCGGAGCGCTTCCCCTCCCTGGATGCCGGACGCTTTCCCGAGGACACCGACTTGAAGAAACTCTCCCTCCGGCAGTTGGAAAAAATGGAGAAGATGCTTTAGCCCCCTTCTCCTCCCCTAAAATCCGAGATGGCGAATCTCGGATTTTTTTGTGTGCCGGAAGCTTTTCTTGCGAGAGGGGCTTCCGCGCCTATGCCCCGACCCTCTTCCCGTGCTTTGCGGGATCCCATTCCCTTTCCTCCGGGAAAACACCAGTAGCCCCCCTCACCCCCCCCAGTAGAAACACACAGGAGAACAATCCAGATGGACAAGAATGCAGGGCATGTCAGCGGCGACTTTGAGCAAGGCGCCGTCAATGCGGAAAGTCGGAAAGGCTTCCTTTCCATGATGATGGTGATGCTGGGCTTCACCTTTTTCTCCGCTTCCATGTGGGCGGGCGGCACCCTGGGCAAGGGCATGGATTTCACCGGATTCCTCTGGGCCGTCATGGCCGGAAACCTGATTTTGGGAGCCTATTGCGGCGCCCTGGCCTTCATTGCCGCCCGCACGGGGAATTCCATCCACATTCTCTGCCGTTACTCCTTTGGAAAGAAGGGCTCTTATCTGCCTAGCTTCCTTCTGGGAATCACCCAGGTGGGCTGGTTTGGCGTGGGCGTGGCCATGTTTTCCATCCCCGTCCAGAAGTGGCTCCAGAGCATGGGCTACGAATGGGCCTACTCCACCGCCGCTCTCTGGTATATCACCCTGGTGGCCGGTCTCCTGATGACCTCGACGGCCTATTTCGGCATCAAGAGCCTCACCATCCTCTCCTATGTGGCGGTGCCCGCCATCATCATCCTGGGCCTTTATTCCACGGTGCGAGCCCTGACCACCGGTTTCCCGGAGGGCGGGGAGACGTTGCGCTCGGGATGGGAGGTGATGACCACCTTCAAGCCCGCCCCCGACGCCCTGATCGGCGCCTCCGCGGCCATTGCCATCTCCGTGGGCTCCTTCATCTCCGGCGGCTCCTGCACCCCCGACTTTGTCCGCTTCTCCAAAAACGCCAAGATTGCGGTGGTCACCACGGTGATCGCCTTCTTCCTGGGAAACTCCCTGATGTTCTTCTTCGGCGCTGTGGGCACCATGACCTATCAGGTGAACGACATTTCCGAGGTGCTCTTCAAGCAGGGACTGCTTCTGTGGGCCATCATCGCCTTGGGCTTGAACATCTGGACCACCAATGACAACGCCATCTACACCTCCGGGCTGGGATTCTCCAACATCACCGGCATTCCCAAGCGGTTCACCGTCCTGTTCAACGGCATCCTGGGCACCCTGGCGGCCCTCTGGCTCTACAACAACTTCTGCGGCTATCTGAACATCCTGAATGTCTTCCTTCCTCCCGTGGGCGCCGTGGTCATCGCCGACTATTTCCTGCGCCGTCGGATGCGCTATCTCTCCCCGGAAGAGGAGAAGTTCTGCCAAGTGAATTGGGTGGCCATTGTGGCCTGGGCCGTGGGCTCTGTGGTGGCCTTCCAGGATTACGGCATCAAGGCCATCAATGGCATGGTGGCCGCCGCCGTGACCTACCTGGTCCTGGGCGCCTTCCGGGAGCACTTTCAGGATACCCGCCGGATTCGGGAAATCCTGGAGAACCGGAAGTAGACGCCCGGCGCCTTCCGGGATGCCCTTTGCCCCCTTAGGGCAGGGGGCATTTCCCCTTGTTTTTCTTCCTTGCCTTCCCCGTGAAAAAAATCTCCTGACTCGACTATGATCAAAAAGACTCCCCAGACCATCGTTCTCCTCAACTTTGGCTGCCCGGAAATCCAGCAGTTGGCCCGTGCCATCCGCTCCCGCCACATCTACACCATGGTCATGCCCTGGACCACGCCTGTTGCCCGGGTGATGCAAGAGGAGCCTGTGGGGCTTCTGCTCTGCCGGGATCCCCGGGCCAAGGAACATCCCCAGGAGAAGGAGGCCTTCCAAAAGCTGGGCGTGCCCACCCTCTGTCTGGAGGAGGAGTCCTGGCAGGAGGAGGCTGTCCTGGCTTTCTGCCGTCAGGAGTGCGGTTGCCAAGGCTTGTGGCGGATGGAGACCTTCCTGGAGGAGGCCATTCAGGAAGTGCGTCAGCAGGTAGGGGAGAAGAAGGTGGTTCTGGGCCTGTCCGGGGGCGTGGATTCTTCCGTGACGGCGGCCCTCATCCACCGGGCCATTGGGAAGCAGCTCACCTGCGTCTTCGTGAACCATGGGCTGCTGCGCCTGGGGGAACCGGAGCAGGTTCAGCAAATCTTCCGGGATGCCTTTGACATGAATCTGGTCTACGTGGATGCCTCCGACCGCTTCCTCGACAAGCTGGCCGGGGTGACGGAGCCGGAACGGAAGCGGAAGATCATCGGGGCCGAATTCATCGAGGTCTTCGCGGAGGCCGCCGCCAAGGTGGACGCCCCCTTCTTGGGGCAGGGCTCCATCTATCCCGATTTCCTGGAGAGCATTCCCCTGGACGGCGATCCCAAGGGAGTCATCAAGAGCCACCACAATGTGGGCGGTCTGCCGGAAACCATGAAGTTCCAGCTGGTGGAACCCCTGGCTCGTCTCTTCAAGGACGAAGTGCGTGAGGTGGGACGCCTTCTGGGCTTGCCGGAGGTGATGATTGAGCGCCAGCCCTTCCCCGGCCCCTCTCTGGGCGTGCGTTGCGTGGGGGAGGTGCGCCGGGAGTATCTCCGGATGCTCCGGGAAGCGGATGCCATCTTCACGGAGGAGCTCCGGGCCTCCGGCTGGTACGCCAAGACTTGGCAGGCTTTCGCCGCCTTCTTGCCGGTGAAGTCCGTGGGGATGCACGAGGGCCAGCGCCGCTATGGTTACACCATCGCCCTGCGGGCCATCCAGACCCGGGATGCGGTTACCGCCCAGGTGGTTCATCTTCCCTGGGAGCTCCTGGAGAAGGTGGCTTGCCGCATTCCCCAGGAAGTGGAGGGGATTTCCCGGGTGGTGTTCGATTGCACGCCCAAACCCCCTGCCACCATTGAATGGGAGTAGATTGGCGGGCGTTTCTCCCTTGAAAGGCTCCCGGGAAGTCCCTCTCCCCTCTCCCCGGGGGCCTGGCCTTGTACCATGATCCATTTTTTCGCCGACCAGCACTACGGGGCCCGTCCCGGTGCCCGCCTCCACCAGCGTCTTTCTCCTTCCTGGCGTGGCCGCGTCCTTCTCCATGAGGAGGAATGGGACGTTCTGGAGGGGGGGCGCTGGCAGGGGGATTGCGAGTTGCTGGTGTTGAACATGATTGGCGGTTCCTGTGGCCAGCCCCATCCCGGGGAGGGGGCGTCCCGAGCGGTTCGCGCCTGGTGCGAGAGAGGGGGGAATCTCCTCCTGCTTCACGGAGGAAGCGCCGCGTTCTGGCAGTGGCCTTGGTGGCGCCAAGCCATGGCCATGCGCTGGGTGCGCCCGGAGGATCCTGACGGAGCCCCCCCCAGCTTTCATCCGGTGCATCCCTATCAGGTGAGACGCACCGGAAGTTCCCATCCTCTGGTTTCCCGACTCCGGGACATGGAGTTGCCCCAGGATGAAATCTATGCGGGGCTGGCCTGTGCCCCCTCCCTGGAGGTGCTGATGGAGAGCCGGGTGCCGGAAGGTTGTTTTCCTCAATGTGCCGTGGCCCCTACTCCCTGGGGCGGAATCCAATTGCATTTCCTTCCCGGCCACCAGCCGGAGGCCTTCCAAGTCCCCCCCTTGGTGGAAAATGTGGAACGTTGCATGGAGTATCTCCTGGTATGAACGGAATTTTTCTCAGCGACCATCCCGGGGAGATCTTTCGTGTCTTCCCAGAGGAGCTTCGGGGCCGCATGGCTTCCGCCCTGTCCTTCCTGTCCCCGGAGCCCTTGACGGGGGAGGAACTCTTGTTCCATCCCTTGCGGAGGGAGGTGGAGGTCATTTTCTCCACTTGGGGAATGCCGCGGCTGACCAGGGAGCAGTGGGGGGAGCTGCCCCGGTTGAAGGCCGTGTTCTATGCCGCCGGCGCCGTCAGCGCCTTTGCCCGTCCTCTCCTGGAACGGGGCATTCTCCTCTCCAGCGCTTGGCGCGCCAATGCCGTTCCTGTGGCCGAGTTCGTCTTGGCCCAGATCATCCTCTCTTTGAAGCACTACTTCCAGGATTCAGCGACCTTTCGGAGTCCCCGGGGATTCCATCAGGTGCCTCCCGGACCCGGCGCCTACGGGGAGACCGTGGGACTCCTGGGAGACGGTGCCGTGGCAACCTATCTGGATGGCCTGCTGAAAAAAACGCTCTCCGTGCAATTGAGGCACGTGCCAACCTGCCAGGCCCAGGATCAAAAGTCTCTCCTCCGACTCTTTCAAACCTCCTATGTGGTGAGCAATCACCTGCCCGATCGCCCAGATCTGGAACATCTCCTGGGGGAGGAACTCTTTCTCGCCATGAGACCCGGAGCTACTTTCATCAACACGGGACGCGGCGCCCAGGTGGACGAGGCGGGGCTGGCCCGGGCTTTGGAAAAACGCCCGGATTTGACCGCTCTCCTGGATGTCACCTACCCCGAACCTCCCCCGGAAAACTCTCCTCTGTATCGGCTTCCCAATGTCCGGCTGTCCAGCCATCTGGCTGGCTCCCTGGGGCAGGAGACCCAGCGCCTGGGGGAGACCGCATTCCAGGAGTATCAACGCTTTCGCCAGGGACTCCCCTTGGAACACGGTATCTCCCTGGAGGCAATCGCCCCCTTTGAGGGAAAAACACGCGCTTGAGCCATGCCGGGTTTCTTGTTTTGCCATGGAAAGAATTGTCCTCTTGAGCTTTGATGACGGGGTGGTGAATCAACGCCACTTTGTGGCCCCGCTTTTGCAGAAATTGGGCTTCGGCGCCACCTTCTTCCCCTGCCGTTGGAATCGGGAATGGCGGGAAAAGCATCCCGGGGCGCTAATGGACAAGAATGCTCTGCGGGAATTATGGGAGATGGGATTCGAGGTGGGAAACCACACCTGGGGACATAGCCAGGCCGAACGGGTGTCCACAGAGGAGTTCATGGCGGATGCGGCGCGCATGGAGGAGTATCTCCAAGAGGCAGGCCTGCCGGCTCCCCGCACGTTTGCCTACCCCTGCGGAACCTTCACCCCCCAGGTGGTGGAGGCCCTGAAAAATCGGGGGTATCGCTGCGCCAGAAGCGTGGAAAATGCCCCCTTCCATCCCCAGGACGGAGATTGGATGCGATTCCCCGCCGCCTGCATCCATGACCAAACCCCAGGATTGCTCCGCGCCATGCTGGAACAATGCACTCACCAAAAACCCGTGGCCATCCTCTATCACGGAGTGCCGGAAATCGCCCACCCCTGGGTCAACCGAAATCCCCAGGGCTTCCAGGAGGATATGGAAACGCTAAAACAGGAAGGCATCTCCGTTCTCTCCTTCCAGCAGTACCAGGACCGGATGAACATAAACTAATCCGTAATCACCTTTGACCTATTTCTGGATATCTAGAGATCTA
>JAEDMH010000058.1 GCA_016303095.1 Lentisphaeria bacterium
TTCAAACAGAAACAATCGGAATTTCTGTCAAAAAGATATTGATAGAGGTTCCCTTATCACAAAATTTTCATTTATTATGGCAAAGAAAGATAACATTACAATCTCAGACTTATTCCAAATATTGGATTTGTTGGAAAGTACAGGTGTGAAGTATTGGCTTGACGGCGGATGGGGGGTAGATGCCCTGTGTGGGAAACAAACCAGAACTCATAGAGATGTTGATATTGATTTTGACAGTCGTTATACTGACAAATTGCTTGCCTTTCTTCAAGAAAATGGTTTTATCATAGAAACAGATTGGCTTCCAACGAGGGTGGAATTACACAGTGCCGAATTGGGATATATAGATATACATCCATTTGTATTGAATGAAAATGGTACATCCAAACAAGCCGATTTGCAAGGTGGTTGGTATGAATTTCAGCCAGACTATTTTGGTGAAACTATTTTGGAAGGCAGGGTTATTCCCTGTATTTCATTGAAAGGGCAAAAAATATTCCATTCGGGATATGAATTGCGGGATAAGGATATTCATGACTTATCTATTCTTGATGCTATTTCAAATTCCTAAATCCGTGAAATAATTGGTGAAATCGACGATAAAATAGAAGAAAAGTAAGCGCCCAGCCAGCCCCATCTAGATTTGAGTCAGACAGCGTGGTATGTTCTTCTACAAACCGGAATAATGGGAGAACGGCATGGGACGCGAAGGACGAGATTATTGGGAGGCGCAACTGTCAGAATATTGGGACAGCGGCTTGACGATTCAAGAATACAGCGAACTGAAGGAACTTCCTTACGAAAGTACCCGCCGCTGGATCCGAGTGTTGCAAAAGGCACGGAATAAATTCTCATATTGCATTCGCAAGCGGATAACCTCACCTGTCATTGATGCTGTAATGTACATCCTCTCGCATTCCTTTGCCAGCGTCATCTCAATTTATCCTCGAATAAATAGAGGTACCCTTTTGTCTTTTCCGCTTTTCCTGAAGGAGGGTGGCCCGCTTTTCCAGGTATTCCTGGAGATTGCGAACGGTGAAATCCACGGTTTTCGGGGTTTGAAAGAGGGTAGGGTGCTGGGACCAGTCCGGGAGGAAATCGGGGATTTCCATGGCTTCCGTGGTGATGTTTTTGGGATCCTTGGTGATGCTTCGCTTTCGGAGGAGCATGTGGGTTCTTTTGTCCACCAGCCAGCTGCGCGTCCAGGGATGTTGTTCCTCAAACACCTCATCCGGCTCCCAGCATCCGGTGATTTGGGAGAGAAGAAGGCGGGAATCTTTCTGCTTTTCCCGGGAGAGGGTGGCGGTGACTTCCCAGGCGGGGCGATTGCGGAAGACCACCTCCCGCATTCGGAAGTCGCAGAAGTCGAATTCCTTTTCAAAGGGGCGGAGATAGATTCCCTCCAGTTCATACAAACGGAACAACGCCCTGGAACGGGCCGCCTTTCCCAGCTTGGGATCCAGGATGAAATGTCCCTCCTCGTTCTGGAGGAGGGAGAGAAGAATCTCCCCGTTCTTGGTCAAATCCAGGCGTCGGCATGCCGTGCCGTCGGGATTGGTGCGCTTGTAGTAGGTCCCCTTGTTGGCCTGGGGAAACTCCGGGAAACGAATCTTGTTCTCCGTGATATAACTGGCTTTGGCGGAGGACTCGAAGGCCTGGAAGAGGAGCGTTTTGGGGGATTCTGTCTCCTGGGCGTGGACCAAAGAAAGGAGGGGAAAGAGAGCAAGGAGAAGGAGGGGAAGGAAGTTGGCCATGGGGAGGAAGAAGTTAGCGGAGGGTCTCGTGGGTGTCGGAGAGATAGACCATCCAGCCCTTGCCGGCGGCGACCACCTTCTGCTCCTTTCCATCCCAGGAAATGTTCGTCAGAGGAAAGACTTCGCTGTTGTGCACCACATCCATGTCCAGAAGCCAGCCTTTCCCGGAAGGGGCTTGCTCCTTGCGGAACAAAAGGAGGGAGAGGGAGTGGCTGTTGTTCCCGTAAGCGCTGTGGGCGTAAAAGGCTCCCCGTTTGCTTAAGGGGATTGTCTCCAAGGGAAAAGTGTGGCGCACTTCTTTGGCGAAGTCCTTTTCCTCAGTGAGAAGAGAAATGGCCACGCAGGGCTTCTTCTCCTCCACGCTCTCAAATTTCTTATCCCGGTCTTTCCCTCTCCCACAGGAAACCAAGAGAAGAAGAAGAAAAAAACGAGGGAGCCATGGCATGAGGGTATCCTGGGTCAGCGTAGAGAAGGGAGGCAATCGAAGAGAAAGACGAGAAGGAATGTATATGCGGTTCTCCCTTTTGCGTCATGCTGGAGTCGAGGAGGACATTACATTACGGGGCATGTACGGGGTGCTGCCCGGCGAGTGCCGGGATTGGCTGAGATGACACCCGAGAACCTGATCCGGGTAATGCCGGCGGAGGAATGACCATGAATGACTGTGCGCATGTGTGCGTCCGGGAAGGGCGCAAATTTGGTTTGATTTGGTTTGGTGCGGCGACTTCCCTTGCGGAAATTGAGGTAGGGTTATGGAGTCGGGGGTGTCTCCCGGCGGTGGTGCTGGGGCACATTGTGGGGGGTGTCATGCTCTTCCTGGCGGGGATGCTGGGGGCGAAGCTGCGGAAGAACGGGATGGAATGCACCCAGAGTTTCTTTGGGCGTCCGGGAATGTTCTTCTTTGCCGTCGCCAATGTCTTGCAGCTGGTGGGATGGACTGCCGTGATGCTGGCCCAGGGAACGGATGCCGCCAAGGGGTTGGTGGCCAAATGTCCCGCCCCGCTTCTGACGGTGCTGCTGGGCCTCTTGGTCATGGCCTGGATTTTCGTGGGCCTGCGCTCCTTCTCCTACGTGACCACCGTCACCATGGTTCTGCTGCTGGGCATGGTGTCGGTGTTGACCTGGCGGGTCTTCCAGGGAGGAGCGGAGGTGGTGCCTCTGGCGGAGACCCCCTCCTTCTGGAGCATCTTTGACCTCTCCCTGGCCATGCCTCTCTCCTGGCTGCCCCTGATCTCCGACTACACCAAGGAGACCCCCGCTCCCAAGACCGCCTGCGCCGTCTCCGCCCTGGTCTACACCCTGGGAAGCCTGTGGATGTATGCCGTGGGCATTGGTCTGGCCAGAATCGGGCAGGACAACATCACGGACGGCATTGTCTTCGTCCACATGGGCATTTGGGCGCTGCTCATCGTCCTCATCTCCACCACCACCACCACCTTCCTGGATGCCTACAGCGCAGGAGAGTCTGCCAAGGCCGTCTTCCCTGAGATTCCCCCCAAAGTGGTGGGCTGCGTGGTTTGCTGCCTGGGAATTCTTCTGGCCTGCCTGGGGATTATGGGCCGGTATATTTCCTTCCTGTATCTCATCGCCTCCATCTTCGTGCCCATGGCCACGGTGATGCTGGTCTCCTGGGGCGTCCAGAACAAGACGAGGCGTTCTTCCACCCTCCTCCTTTCCAGGTTGAATTTCATGGCCTTTGTGATGGGATTCCTGGCCTACCAATTCGGACCGAAGCTGGCGCCTTGGCTGCCCCTGCCTCCGTCCGTCCTGACCATTTTGGTCAGTGGCCTTTTGGCTCTGGCGGTGAATCTGGTGGTGAAGGAGCCGTAGGGAGGGAGAAAGCGCGGCGGGGCGTCGGGATTTTTTGGGGGGCGCCCCGTTGTCCTATCAGGCCCGTCGTTTCTTTCGGGCGATGGCCTTGGCCACCTCTTGGCTTTCCCGGAGGATGCTGCGTCGGTTCTCCGGGTCGGTGGCGCTCTGGAGGCTTCGGCTGATTTCCTGCTGGCGGAGGGTGAGATTCAGGAGTTCCAGGCGTTGCTGGCAGTCTTGCATCACCTGTTGAATCAGGGGAGAGAGCTCGCCTTCGGCATTCGGGGATTCTCCTTCAAAGGCGGAGCAGGTGAGGATGCTGCTCACCTCCGGGGTGGCGCCCAGTTCTCCATGAAAGAGGGCTTCCCTGGCTCCCTCCCAGTCTCCCTCCGCCGTGCCGGCCAGAAGGGAGTTCAGGGCGCGCACCACGGGACTTTCTCCGCTCATGGCCTTTCCCAGCTCCAAGTTCATCCAGGCTTCCGCCACGGGCTGGAAATTCACGCAGAGATCCAGCATGGTCTGGGCCAGGGCGGTGAGCCCCTGATGTTCGTGGAAGAGGGGAGCCAGGGATTCCGCCGGCTGGGGCTCCTCCCGGAGATTGGCGGGGGAAACTGCGCCCGGATTGGCGGCGCGAAAGCTCTCCATGGCCTGGAGTCTCTCCTGTCGCTCCGCCTCCTGCTGAATCCGCTTCTTCAGCTGGTCGTCCACAATCTGGGGAGGCAATCCCAAGTCTCCCGCCAGACGATGGCCATATTCGTAGCGGGTCACCTGGTCGGGAATGGCGGCCAGGAGGCCCAGCATCTGGGTGACGATGTCGCTTTTGGCCTCGGGGGTTTCCGGGGGCGTCTGCTGGATCAGCTTTTGAAAATAGTAGGGGATGGCGGGCTGGGAGGCGGCCATGACCTGGCGCAGGGCTTGAGGACCGCCCCGACGGAAGAGACTGTCCGGATCCTCTCCTGGGGGAAGGAGAATCACCTGGACGCCCATGCCTTGGGCTAACAGCAGGGGAAGCGTCCGCTCCATGGCGTGGAGTCCGGCAGAATCTCCGTCAAAGGCCAGATGGACTTGGGGCACTTTGGTCTTGGCCAGCATTCGGGCATGTTCCACGGTGAAGGCGGTGCCCTGGGAGGCCAGAGCTTCCCCCACCCCTGCCCGATGGCAGGCGATGACATCCAGCTGTCCCTCGCAGATCACGGCCCGTCCGGCCTGGCGGAAGGCGGTTTTGGCTAGATGGAAGCCGTAGAGGAGTTGGTTTTTATGGAAGAAGGGGGAGTCTGGGCTATTGACATATTTCCCGGTGTGGTCATCGGGCTTTTGGACGAAGAGTCGTCCGGAGAATCCCGCCACCCGGGAGAGATCGTCGCAGATGGGGAAGATGATGCGGTTTCTCCATCGGTCCAGGAGGAGTTGGGGATTTCTTTGGCTTTGGATGGCGATGCCGGTTTCCAGGAGGAGTTCCCGGGAGAATCCCCGGGAGAGGGCCCAGGCGCAGGCCCGATCCCGGCCTTCCGGGGCAAAGCCCAGGCGATATTTCTGGATGGTCTCCGGATCCAGGCCTCGTTCTTTCTGAAGATATTCTCTGGCGGCCTTGCCCTCCGGGGAGGTGAGGAGGCTTTGGAAAAATCCCGCCATCTCCTCCAGAAGACGGCGTCCCCATTCTCCGTGCTGGCGCTTTTCCTGCCAGTGGGGATCCCGGGATTCCTCCTCTTCCGGCACGGAGATGTGGTAGAAGTTTCCCAGCCAGCGCAGGGCGCCGGCGAAGTCGGTGTTGGCCAGGGACTGTACCAGGCGGATGGCGTCTCCTCCCACGTGGCAGCCGAAGCAGTGGTAGAGCTGTTTGGCGGTGTTGATGTGGAAGGAGGGGGTGCGTTCCTGGTGGAAGGGACAGCAGGCCTTGAAGTCGTTGCCCCCTGCCTTTTTCAGCTCCAGATGGAAGGCATGGGCGACCTCCACAATGTCCGTTCGATTCCGGATCTCCTCAATGATTTCCTGGGGGATGGCCATGGCCCTATTGCCTCCGGGAAAGCTTGCGGAGACGCTCCACGATTCTCTGGCATCCCTCCGGATCCTGCCCCCCTTGCTGCTTCACCTGCAGGCATTGGATGTAGGCCCGCTTCGCCCGGGGGATGTCGTTGAGGTAGAGGTCGTAGGCCACGGCCAGATTCTGCAGGAGGACCTCGTTCCGGGGGCATCGGGACAGGCCCTCCTGGAAGAAGGCGGCCCCCAGCTGGGAGTTCTGGCGCATCATGGCCAGCATGCCCAGGGCGTTGTAGAGTTCCGGGGTGCTGCGGTAGGGTTCCTGGGCCCGGAGGGGCTGGAGAATCTGCAGGGCCTGGGCCTGGAGATTGTTCTGCAGATAGCATTTCCCCAGAAGCATTTGGAGCTTGCCCCGATGGGGCGAGCCCGGGGGAAGGAGGCGGAGAGCCTCCTGGAGAGGAGGAATGGCGTTGCGGGAATCCCCGCTTTCCAGAAGCACCCAGCCATAGAAGAGCCAGGCGTCATAGCGCTCCGGAAAGGTGCGGGTGGCCTTGTGGAGATTGTAGATGGCCTGGCTGCGGACGCTCTCCCGGCTGGCGTTGAGGAAGAGGCAGTATCCGTGGAGGATTTGGGCCTCCGCCAATTTGGGGACATAGCGGAGGCAGCGCTCCGTTTCCTCGATGGCTTCCGGGAAGCGTCCCTGAAGAGCGGCCTCCCGGGCCTGTTCCATCATCTTCTCCACCGCAGGCCTGCCGCAGGAGGGCAGAAGGAGCACGCCGGCCAGGGCGAGGGCGAGGAGAAGGGGAGGGAGGCGGTGGCGCATGGGGGCGGGAAGGAAGGAACTAGCGGGGGGAGAAGGAGCGGAGGAGCTCCTGGGCGTGGGCCTTGGCGGCGGCGTCCTCCGGATTCGCCCCCAGCATCCGGGTGAGTTCCTCCACCCGTTCCTGGGGAGAGAGAAGGCGCACCCGGGTGACGGTGCGCTCCCCTTCCAGGCACTTTTCCACAAGGTATTGATGGTCTGCCGCGGCGGCGATGACCGGCAAATGGGTGATGGAGAAGACCTGGTGCTCTTTGCCCAGGGCATGGAGTTCCTGGGCCACGGTGGAGGCGGTGCGCCCGCCAATGTTGGCGTCAATCTCGTCAAAGAGGAGCACGGGCAGATCGTCCACCTGGGAGAGGACGGTTTTGATGGCCAGCATGACCCGGGCCACTTCTCCGGAGGAGGCGGCTTGGCGGAGAGGGGCCATGGGTTCTCCCTGGTTGGGGGCGAAGAGGAATTCCAGGGAGTCGGCGCCCTCCGGTCCCGGGGGGGCGGGGGAGAGGCGAGCCTGGAAGAGGGCTTTTTGAAAGCCCAGATGCTGGAGCTGCCGGGTGATGGCCTGGGAGAGCTCTTCCGCCCCTTGGCGGCGGCGAAGATGGAGGCGTTGGCAGATTTCCCCGTGGCGGCGTTCCGCGGTCTGGAGGGCGTCGGTCAGCCGGTCCAGTTCCTCCTTTCGGTTGCTGGCCCGTCGCAGTCGTTCCTGGAGCCTCTGGGCTCGGTCCAGTACATCTTGGAGGGTGGGGCCGTATCGACGTTTCAACTTCTGGATGCGGTCGATGCGTTGCTCCATCTCCTGGAGGGCTTCCTGGTCCAATTCCCGGGAGGCCCCATATTCCCCCAATTCCACGCCCAATTCGCCCATTTCCTGGGAGAGGGTGTCCAGCCGCTGGAGAAAACCTTCTCCCTCTTCGGGATCCAGCCGGGCCAATTCCTCGGCCTGGCGAATCCAAGGAGCCAGGAGATCCACCAGGGAGTTCTCTCCCTGGGAGAGTCCTTGGGAGAGCATGCCAGCCAGCGTCTGGAGGCGGGCGGCATTGGCGGCCACCCGATGGCGCGCCAGAAGGGCCTCCTCCTCTCCGGGGGAGAGGGCGGCTTCCTGAATCTCCTGGAGCTGGTGGGAGAGCAATTCCTGCTCCTCCGGGGAAAGGGCTTCCTCCCGAAGGGCCTGGAGTTCCTTCTTCAGGGAAATCAGAGTGCCCCACTCCTGGCGAACCTCCTCCCGCAACGGGGTGTCGGTGCAGAAGAGATCCAGGAGATGGAGCTGGCGGGCGGGGGCGAGAAGGGAGTGGCTCTCATTGGGGCCATGGATGTCAATCAACGCCTCGCCAAATTCTTTCAGCAGGGCCGCCGTGACGGGCGCCCCGTTGATGAATGCCCGGGAGCCGCTGGGGGTGATGACCCGGCGCAAGAGAAGGCGCCCCTCTTCCCGGGGGGGAAGGGAGAGGGCTTCCAAACGCTGATCCAGCCAGCGGGAAAGGGCCGGATGCTCCTCCCCAAAGTGAAAAAAGCCGGAGACTTCGCAAGTCTCCGCCCCCCGACGAATGAGAGAGGCGGCCGCCCGCCCCCCCGATAAGAGGCGCAACGCCCCCAATACCAAAGACTTTCCTGCCCCCGTCTCCCCCGTGACCGCCAACAGCCCCGCCCCAAACTCCAGTTGGAGCTGGGGAACAAGCACCAGGTTGCGGATGTAAAGGGATTCCAGCATGGAAGGAGGGGGACAATGCCCCCCAGATCCTCCCTCCTTCCCCCTGGACCGGAAAACCAAGGCCAGGGGGAAACCAGGGAGAGGAGGCCTGGGGAGGGTGGCTGCGTCGGCAGGAGAGAGCCTACCGGGTGCCTAGAGCCAGTCCGTTCCGGGTCATGAACTCGTAGCTCTGCTCCAGAGCCTTCCACATCTCCACGGAGCAGTAGTCCAATTCCACGATGACTCCCTCCACATGCTGGGGAGCCGCCTTCACCAGGTCGGGGATGGGCAGGGTGCCCGTGCCCAAGGGCAGCAATTCAATGGGCTGATCCAGCAGGCCATTCTTGTACCCCGTGTCCTCCCCCGCTTGCTTCTGCTGGCAAATCCCGTCCTTCATGTGCAACAGGACCGTGCGATCGGCAAATTTGTTCAGCATCTCCACGGCATTCTCCTTGCCGTAGTTGGTGGACCAGAAGCAGTCCAGCTGGAACTTCACGCCGGCAGGGATGAGATCCCGGTAGTGCTCGTAGGCGAGGCGTCCGTCCGCCATGCGGGCGAACTCGAACCAGTGGTTGTGCTGGAAGAGTTCATAGCCATTGCGGGAGAGGACCTCGTAGATCCGGGTGGTGTTCTCGGCGGTGGCCTTGATGGCCTCCTCGTCCTTGAAATCGTCGGGGCCATAGCCGCAGACAATCCGCTTCACTCCCAGCTCGTCGGCAATGTCCATGCACTCCCCCACGTTGTGAATGCCAGCGCACCAGGGAGTGTGGCTGGAAATCATGTCCATGCCCAAATCTTGAATCCGCTTCCGGAACTCCCGGGGACGAATGTCAAAGAGGCCCGCGGGCTCCACCAGCATGAAACCGATCTCGGCAATTCTTTTGAGGACGGCATCAAAGTCTTTGGCGGCATCCTGACGAACAGAATACAACTGAACACCTAGGGGTTTGGGAGTCATGGCAACGTTTCCTGGAGAGAAAAGAGAGGTTGGGACACGTCAATCTCCCTCTCTGAGGGAGAACGCCGGGTACTGTAAGCGACATACGCCTTTTTTCCCTTCCCTCTCCCGGAAAATCCTTGGAGCCCGCGCAAAGAAAAACACGGCTCGGATACAGAGAATCCAGGGCAGGGCTTGCGGTCTTTTCCCCCCCCTCCTGGCGTGCCAGGGGAGGGAAAAGAAAAAGCCCGCCCCCCTTTCCCGTCCCATGGAACTGGGAGGGAGGAGGGGACAGGCTTAGGGGAAACCAGGCGGTTTCCTTCCTGGTTCGCGACAGAGAAAGTGCGACGGAGTTCTCTGGCGGGGACGAACCGTGGTCCGTCCGTGGGGCGGGTTAGCGGTTGTATCCCATTCCGCCGTGGGGACGGGGCCCCCGGGGTTCCCGGGGCTTCGCCTCGTTGACGGTCAAGGTGCGGCCATGGTCTTCCTTGCCGTTCATCCCGTCGATGGCGGCCTGGGCCTCCGCATCATCCGCCATCTCCACAAAGCCGAAGCCCTTGGAGCGGCCGGTGTCGCGGTCGGTGATGACCCGAGCGGAATCCACCTTGCCGAACTGGGAGAAGATTTCGTTGAGTTCAGCGTCGGTGACCGCATAGCTCAGGTTGCCAACGTAAAGATTTTTGCCCATGTGATTTCTTTGGATTACTCCGGATCAGGTTCTCTTGTCCCAAATGCTTTCTGAAGCTCCCTTCCAGAAGGGAGTGGTTGATCTTTCCCGGGGACAATGACAGGAGGAAAGGAGCCTTGTGGCCCAATCGGGAGAACGTGGCGGAGAGAAGGGAGGCGGGAAGACAGGCCGGAAAAGACACGTCTGGTTCTCAATTCCCTCTGACGGGGGTTCTTTCGACTAACAGGGGAAAGTATATCAAAAACGGGGGAAATTTCAAGGGTTTCCGCAAAAAAAATCCCATTTCCTTTGGATAAATCTTGGCCCCCCATGGGAGGGGGCGTCAAGCATTCCCCCAAAAATAAGGGGGAATGCTTCGGGATAAGGGAAAAAATGCACCGGACAAATCCCCATGAAATCCCAGGGTTTTATTGTAAACTCACGACAGGTTTGGACAACTCTTATGAGGCTGTCAAGGGCAGGCGAAGCCTTCCTGGGCGAACCACCGGGTTGCCCGCAGGATTTGGTCTCCCTGAAGTTCCAAGGTGCCTTCCACGAATCTGGCGCCAATGCCCAGAGCTTCCTTCACCCGGGAGCAGAGGGCCATTTGTTCGGCCAATTCCAGGCCCTGGAGCCCCTGGACGCATGTGACGGTCTTGCCTCCCCGTCCCTTTCGCCGGAGCTGGAAGGAGAGCTTGTGGCGTTTTGCGGGGGCGTTTCCTTGGGGGGAGCCTCCCAGGGTGATGGGGTCTGCCTCCCCGAAGGCCTTCAGGAGAGCTTGGTCTTCGGGGGAGAGGGCCTGTCGCCGCAGCTCTTCCGGGGAGGGGGGCGGCGGCGGCGGGGGCGGGGGTTTGACGGGCTCTGGCAGCTCCACTTTCAGATCCAGGAAGGGATTGTTCCAGTTTTGCTCCGTCAGGGCGGACTTGGGTTCGCCGTTCTGGGGTTTCTTTCGTTTCATGACGTTTCCTGGGCAAGGGTCTGATAGAGGAGATCCACGTCCACCCGGCAGCCGGGAAAGCAGCGGTCCAATTCCCGCTGGAGGGAGGGGTTGAGGTGGATTTCCTCCTTCAGGGCGTCGAATTCCTGGCGTGGCACCTGAAGGAGGCGGATCGGTCTGCCCAGCTTGCGGTCGTAGACCAGGAACACCAGGCGATCCTCCTCTTTTTGTCCGAAATCAAAGAGAAGGCGATGGCGGGAAGGGGAGAGGCTGGCCTCCTCTCCCGCTCCTCCCTGGAAGAGCTGATATTTGGCGAACTCCACCACCCGGTCGTCCAGATTTCGCTTGTGGAGGAAGATCTTCTCCAGGAAATCCTGTCTGGTGAAGACCAGGCGGGCGACGGGGCGCTGGACATTCTGGCTTCTGGCCACCTCGGTGACCGCCTCGTCCAATTGGAGCGCCAGGCTTTTGGCCTGTTCTTCGGGGAGGGGCTTGGGTTCCTGGGTCAGGAGAAAAGGCCGGCGGGAATCCCGGTAGACCAGGCGCACCGGCACATTCAGCACCTGTTGGCACTGGGGGCAGGGGGCGCAATTCAGGGTGCCCCGCAGCAAGGCCTCCTCGTGGGCGTCCCCTGGGGTCAGGGAGGTGACGGGCGTGAAGGAGAAGCGATGCCCGCAATGGGGACACTGGAGGGTGGCGACAGGCATGGGGGAGGCGGGGTTACTTCAGGGCGTCCAGGAGGGTGGAGAGCTGCTGCACCCCCACAAACTCCTTCACCTTCTGCCCGTCCCGGAAGACCAGAAGGGTGGGGATGGAGAGGACATTGAAGCGCATGGCCAGACCGGCCTGCTCGTCTACGTTGACCTGGGCGATCTGGGCTCCGGTGGCGGCCAGTTCCTCCAGACCGTCCTTCAGGATTTTGCCCTGCATGCGGCAGGGGCCGCACCAGGTGGCCCAGAAGTCCACCAGCCAGGTGCCTTGAGCAATGGTTTCTTGGAATTTTTCTGCCGTGAGATGTTGAATTTCAGCCATGGTCGATTCTCCTTGAGAAGGGCGGGAAGAGGGGGAAGGAAGAGGGGATTAGGGCTGGGGAGGCGAGGGGGGCAGGGAGCGGAGATATTCTGCCGCATCCATGCCAGCCATAGCTCCCGTGGCTGCGGCGATGACGGCCTGCTTATAGATGGGGTCGGTGCAGTCCCCGGCGGCGAAGACTCCTGCCAGATTGGTGGAGGTGCGCGGGGGAGAAACGCGCTTAATATATCCGTCTGGGGTAAGGGCAACCCCGGTTTTCTCCAGGAGGGCTGTGTCCGGCTCGAAACCCAGAGCCAGGAAAAGTCCCTGGGCGGGCAGGGTGGTGGTTTCCCCGGAGGAGGTATCCTGGAGCAGGAGTCCCGTCATGTGCCCTGCCTCGTCCTCCCGGGTTTCCAGAACCCGGGTGTGGAGATGGAGCGCCAGGGCGGGATGCTGGAGCAGTCTTTCCCTGAGGATCTGGGGTCCCTTCAGTTCCTGGGCAGGCACCAGGAGATGGAGACGTTCCACCAGTCCGCAGAGGAAGAGGGCCTCGTTGAGGGCGGCGCTGCCATTGCCGGCCAGGGCGATGGTCTTTCCCTTGTAGAAATGGCCATCGCAGGTGGCGCAGAAGGAGACGTTCTTCCCCTGGAGTTTCCCCCGGTTTTCCGGCTGGCGGTGGCGTGCGCCGATGGCGAGGATGACGGCGCGGCTCTGCAGGGTGGAGCCGTCGTCCAGCACGAGGGTTTTCACCGGGGTGTCCAGGGTCACTTCCCGGGCGGTGTGGAAGAGGAGGCGCGCCCCCAGGCGCTCCGCCTGCTGCAGCATGGCGTCCATCAGGTCGAAGCCGGAGACGGGCTGGGGAAAGCCCGGGTAGTTCTCGATTTTCGGGGTTTGGGTCAGGAGTCCTCCCGGGAGGCTTCCCGCCAAGAGGATGGGGCGATATCCGGCCCGGGCGGCGTAGATTGCGGCGGCGCAGCCGGCGGGGCCGGATCCAAGGATGACCAGATCTTCCATCATGGGGCAGAGGTGGGGGGTGTCGGTATAGTACGCCTGTCGTCCCTCCCCCAGAAATGGCATAGCCTTGGGGAGCCGGTCGGCGTTCGTGTTTAAAATATCCCGGCATCTCCTGTTTTCGGGGGAGAGGGAAGGCGTTTTGGGAGCGAAAGGAGGATTTTTCAGGTGTCCCGGGAGGAAGCGGAAACCCAGGAGGAACGGAAGGGCCAGGGCAGAAGCATGGCCCTTTTTGGAGCCCTGTCCCTGGTGATGCTGGCGGGGATCCTTTGGACTGTCCGAGGAGCTTTCCATCCCGCCATCCCCTCTTTGCCGGAGGAGAGGCCCCCTCTGGCCGTGATGACACTCCCCCCTCCTCCGGAACCCTCCCCCCTCGCCCCGTCTCCTCCCCCGGAGAGCCCGCTCCCCCTCCTCCCTCCCCCCCCTGCTCCTCCAGAGACTCCTCCCCCGCCCCCGTCTCCTCCCCCGCTCCTGCTGCCGCCCCTCCTCTTGGAAGCTCCTCCCCGGGAATCTCCCGTGATCCTCCCCCAGGAGGCCTCCTTGACGCCTCCTCCCAAGGTGCCGCCCCCCTCCTCCACACCTTCCCAGGAAACACCGGAACCCGCTCTGCCCTCCTCCCATTCTCCCTATGAGGTCAGCCAAGTGGATCGGCTTCCCGTGGCCCAGGGCGGGATTTCCGTGCCATTTCCCGCCCGGGCCCGCCGCCAGGGAGTCTCCGGCCAGGTGTTGGTGGAGTTTGTGGTCACCCCTCAGGGCGTGCCAGAGCAGATTCGCGTGGTGTCCGCCTCCCCCCCGGGATATTTCGAGGAGGCGGCCCGGGAGGCCCTGGAAAAAGCCCGGTTCCAGCCAGCCCTGCGAGAGGGAAAACCCGTGCCCTGCCGCCTCCAACTCCCCCTGGTATTCCGACTCTCTCCCTGACTCCCCCCAAAACACGGAAGGCACGGAGGGG
>JAEDMH010000059.1 GCA_016303095.1 Lentisphaeria bacterium
CCTAGATTTCTAGATCCCTAGATTTCTAGATCCCTAGATTTCTAGATCCCTAGCCCCTCCCCCGCTCGCGGGGGATGGGGGAAAATCCACATGAACCCCGGCAGGGGTGGGAGGATCGCTAGACGGGGGTGGAGGGAGGCCCAAAGGGCAGACCGAAACCCCCGGCACGGACAAAATAGGAATCCGAACCCCGTAGGGGTGGGAGGACAGGCCTTTGCGACGGGGGTGAAGCGCCAGCGCAACCCCCGGCGCCTGCGGCGCACACAGAGAACATGGAGAGGAAACACGGAGGACACGGAGAGGAAACACGGAGAGCACGGAAGGCCCGGCTACGCCGGGCTCACGGAGGGCACAGAGGGGCGGTTCGTGCACCCCGCACGTCCCGCCTCGAGTTTTGTTATAACTTCCTTGATTCTAGTTAATTTCTAGATTTCTAGATTTCTAGAATCTCTAGCCTTTCTAGCCTTTTAGAGAAATTTTCCCGGAAATCACAACTTTTTGGCTTGGGAATAAAGGCAGTTGAGGGGGAGAGGTTATAGTATATGGTTTTTCGTCCCTAGCGAGGGTTAGGGTAGATTTTTTGTGTTTCTCCGGGGTCTGGTTGGGATTTCGGGGTCTTTCCTTTTGGTGCGCCGGGAGGAGAGAGTGTTGGATTTTTGTTTTTTGTTGTCCTCTGGCTTTGTGGAGTGAGGGGGCGTGTTTTTTTACGGCGTGTCACCGTGTGAGCGTGTGTCAGGAGGCATTTTCCCCATGATGGAAGAAGGTAAAGCGACCCAAGCGGAATTGAACCGGAATTTAGCGCAGATGTTGAAAGGAGGGGTCATCATGGACGTGACCAATCCGGAGCAAGCGCGGATAGCGGAGGATGCGGGGGCCTGTGCGGTGATGGCGTTGGAGCGGATTCCGGCGGACATTCGTGCGGCGGGCGGGGTTTCCCGGATGAGTGATCCTGGGATGATCAAGGGCATTCAGGAGGCGGTGTCCATTCCGGTGATGGCGAAGTGCCGCATTGGTCACATTGCGGAGGCCCAGATTTTGGAGGCCATTGAGATTGACTACATTGACGAGAGCGAGGTTTTGACTCCGGCGGACGACTTGTACCACATTGACAAGCGTGCCTTCAAGGTGCCTTTTGTCTGCGGCGCCCGGGACTTGGGGGAGGCCTTGCGTCGGATCAACGAGGGTGCCTCCATGATTCGGACCAAGGGCGAGCCGGGCACGGGAGATGTGGTTCAGGCGGTGCGTCACATGCGTCGGATGATGGCGGAGATTCGTCGGGTCACTTCTTTGCGGGAGGACGAGCTTTACGAGGTGGCCAAGGAGTTGGCGGTGCCCTACGAGTTGTTGCTTCAGGTTCATCGGGAGGGTCGTCTTCCCGTGGTGAACTTTGCGGCAGGCGGG
The DNA here is from genome assembly GCA_016303095.1 of Lentisphaeria bacterium. Lineage (GTDB taxonomy): Bacteria > Verrucomicrobiota > Lentisphaeria > Oligosphaerales > Oligosphaeraceae > UBA1724. The sequence continues at coordinate 1,402 of JAEDMH010000059.1, forward strand.
GTCGCCACGCCGGCGGACGCCTCTTTGATGATGCAGTTGGGCGCGGAGGGGGTCTTTGTGGGCTCTGGCATTTTCAAGAGCGGGGATCCGGCCAAGCGTGCCCAGGCCATTGTGAAGGCGGTGACCAACTACCAGGATGCCAAGCTGATTGCGGAGTTGTCCACGGGGTTGGGGGAGGCCATGGTGGGCATCAACGCCGACGAGATCCGCACCATCATGGAGGAGCGGGGAAAGTAGCATGGCGGGTCGTCGAACCATAGCCGTCCTGGCCTTGCAGGGGGACTTTGCGGAGCATGAGCAGTCCCTTCGGGCGTTGGGGGCGGAGGTGCGGGAGATCCGTCAGGCCGCCGACTTGTCGTCCCCTTTTGACGGGCTGGTGATTCCCGGGGGGGAGAGCACGGTGATGGGGAAGTTGCTTCGGGAGCTTTCCCTCTTTGAACCGTTGAAGGCCCGTCTGGCGGAGGGGTTGCCGGTGATGGCCACCTGCGCGGGCTTGATTCTTCTGGCCAAGCGCATCCAGGACGATCCCGCCCTCCATTTCGGCACCTTGGATGTGACGGTGCGCCGCAACGCCTACGGCCGTCAGCTGGGCAGTTTTTTCACCCGGGGCAGCTTTGGGACCATGGAGAATGTGCCCATGTCCTTCATTCGCGCCCCCTCCATTGAGGAAGTGGGGCCTGGGGTGGAGGTGCTGTCCCGCTTTGAAGGGCGGGCCACGGCGGTGCGCCAGGGGCGTCAGCTGGCCATGGCCTTCCATCCGGAGTTGCTGGCCGACGGCCGTCTCCACGGATACTTTTTGGAGGAGGTTTGTCGGTAGTGGGGCGGGCTTTCCCCTCTCTTCCGGCCATTGAAGGTTTTTGTTCCCCATTTTGGGAGGTCATGAACGATGAGACTCCATCCCCTGATTGACGAAGCGAGCAAAGTGTTGGACGGGGTTTCCCTGTCCCGGGAGCTTGCCCTTTCCCTGGCCCAGGAAATCCAGGGAGAGGACCTGTTGGATTTGATTTCCCTGGCCAACAAGGTGCGTCGGAAATTTGCTCCTCCCTTCCAGCGCTGTTCCATCATCAATGCCAAATCGGGGCGCTGCCAGGAGAACTGCCGGTTTTGCGCCCAGAGCGGCCACAACTGCTGTCCCCAGGTGGAGAACTATCCCGTGTTGCCGCCGGAGAAGGTCTTGGAGGCGGCCCGAAAGGTCTATGACCAGGGGGTGCGGAGCTTTGGCTATGTGACCAGCGGACGGGGCTGGAGCAAGCCGGACGGGGAGTTCCAGAAGATTTTGGAGACCCTGGATCTGCTCCATCAGGAAATGCCGGACCTTCGTCTCTGCGCCTCCCTGGGCATCCTCTCCGAGGAGTGCGTGGCCTTGCTGGCCCAGCACCATGTGTGGCGCTACAACATGAATCTCCAGACCAATCCCGAAAAATACGGGGATTTGGTGGCCACCACCCACACCATCCAGGAAAAGATCCAGACCATCCGCCTCATGCAGAAATACGGCATCACCAACTGCACCGGCGGCATCATCGGACTGGGAGAAACCTGGGAGGACCGGGTGGACATGGCTTTGGCCATCCGGGAGCTGAAGGTGGAATGCTCCCCCCTCAATGTCCTCCTCCCCATCCCCGGAACCAAACTCCAGGATCAGGGGGTGCTCACGCCCGCGGAGGTGGCCAAGGCCTTCGCCCTCTTCCGCCTGATCCTCCCCGCCCAGTCCCTCAAATTCTGCGCCGGACGGGAGACCGTCATGAAGGACTTCCAGGGACTCCTCATGCTGGCGGGACTCAACTCCCTCATGACCGGGGGATATCTCACCACCCGGGGACGGGAAATCAAGGATGACGAGCGGTTCATCCAGGCCCTGGAAGGCTTTGGAATGTAGTCATAACTCATTCTAATACAAGGAGATATAACATTTCTCCATGGAAAGGGTCTATTTCATCAGCGGCATAGACACGGGGGTTGGCAAGACCATCGCCACGGGGATGATGGGGCGTTTTCTCCGTCAGCAGGGGATTGGGGCCGTCACCGTCAAGTTGGTGCAAACGGGCTGTCATGGTTTTTCCGAGGATTTGGAGCTTCACCGGAAACTCATGGGGCTTTCCCCCCTTCCGGAAGACCAGTCGGGGTTGACCTTTCCCCAGACCTTTGACTTTCCCGCTTCTCCCCATTTGGCGGCCGCCCGGGAGGGGCGCCAGGTGGACTGCGCGGCCATTGCCCAGGCGGTGAAGACCGTTTCCCAGGGCTATCCCGTCACTCTGGTGGAGGGGGCGGGGGGCTTGGCGGTGCCCCTGACGGAGGATCTCCTTACGGTGGATTTTGCCGCCGCCCAGGGCTGGCCGGTGGTGCTGGTGTGTTCGGGGAAACTGGGCAGCTTGAACCACGCTCTCCTCTCCCTGGAGGCTCTTCGCCATCGGGGCATGGCCCTGGCCGGCCTGGTCTACAACTATTGTCCCGAGGCGGATCCCTGCATTGACCAGGACACCCCCCGAATGCTTCAGAAGGTGCTGCAGCGGGAGTGGAAGGGAGCCCCCCTGGTGCGCCTGGGGAAGGTGGATCCCTCCGCCCCGGAAACGACTCCCATGCCCGATTTCCGCCCCCTCTTCTCCTTGTAGATTTCCGCCATGGACGCCTCCCTGGACCGCCAGCATCTCTGGCATCCCTACACCTCCCTCTCCCATCCCAGACCCGTGGATCCCGTGGCCACCACCCGGGAAAACCGCATCTTCCTGGAGGATGGCACTCCCTTGATCGACGGCATCTCCTCCTGGTGGTGCGCCGCCCACGGATATTGCCGTCCGGAGATTGTGCAAGCCATCCAGGCTCAGGCGGCCCGAATGCCCCATGTGATGTTCGGGGGGCTGACCCACGAACCCGCCATGGAATTGGCCCGGCGGCTTCTGACGCTCCTTCCCCCGGGCCTGGATCGGATTTTCTATGCGGACTCCGGTTCCATTGCGGTGGAGGTGGCGTTGAAGATGGCCTTCCAGTATCAGCATGCCCTGGGGCGCACGGGGCGCACCCGGGTGGCGGCTTTGCGGGGAGGCTATCACGGAGACACCATTGGGGCCATGTCCGTCAGCGATCCGGAGGAGATGCACAGCATTTTCCGGGGGATACTTCCCCAGCAGTATTTTGTGCCCAGTCCCCAGTGTCCCTTCCACGAGCCCTGGCGGGAGGAATCCTTCCGGCCCATGGAGCAGCTGCTGGAGGAGCACCAGGGAGAGATCGCGGCGGTGATTCTGGAGCCCATCTTCCAGGGGGCCAACGCCATGTGGTTCTACCACCCGGAATATCTCCGGCGCCTGCGCAAACTCTGCGATCACTATGATATTGTCCTCATCTTCGACGAAATCGCCACGGGCTTCGGGCGCACCGGCGAGCGTTTCGCCTGCCATCATGCAGGGGTGGTTCCCGATGTGATGTGCATCGGGAAGGCCCTGACCGCCGGCGCCATCACCATGGCCTGCGCCATCACCTGCCAGCGCATCGCCGACCCCATTCCCGTGCTCCTCCATGGACCCACCTACATGGGAAATCCCATGGCCTGCGCCGTGGCCTGCGCCTCCCTGGACCTGTTCCAAAGCTACGACTGGAAAGCCCACGTGAAGCGCATCGAGGCCAAACTCCAGGAACTGCTGCCCCAATACCGGAGTCTCCCCAATGTCCAGGATGTCCGGGTGCTGGGCGCCGTGGGCGTCCTGGATGTGAAGAAGATTCCCGACGAGGAAGCCGTCCGGAAATTGGTGCTGGAGACCGGGGTCTGGCTTCGTCCGGAGAGCCATTTCATCTACACCATGCCTCCCTTCATCACGCCGGACGAAGATGTGGTGCGCATTGCGGAGGCCATGGGGCGGATGGCGGAACTCTAGCTGCCGTCCCCTGAACGGGGGGAAAGGAGGGAGTTTCAGAATTTCGTTTCCGTCGTTCCCGGGCGTTCCGGGGGAAAATTCAAGGCAAGGAGAGGAGGAGAGGCACATGACCCAGCAGGCATGGGAGAAGGGCGATGGGCAATCGGCCCCGGAGAGTGCGGAGTTGCGGAAGAAGGAGCTTCTCCAGGCATTGGAGGCGGAGAATCAGGAGAGTGTCCTGGGGCGTCTTTGCCGGAGCAAGACCTTCTGGTATCTGGTCTTCGGCGGAATTTTCGTGGTGGTGATGGGCTTGTTGTTGCGGTGGGTGGCCCGGGATTTGGGATACCTTTGAGGGTGTCTCCCGCAGAACGGGAGCAGAAGGCAGAATGAACGGAATTTTTCAAGAGAGACTGGAGGAGATTTTGCGCCGTCACACGGCTCCGGATGGGGACGAGCTGGGGGTGCAGTGTTGTGTGGGGCAGGGGGGCGTGCTTCAGGCGGAGGCCTATGGGGGAAGCCGGAATCGGGAGGCCACCCTTCCCGTGGAGGCAGAAACCCTCTTTCCGGTCTTTTCCACAGGCAAGACCCTCTTTAGCACCCTGGGACTCCACATGGTGGAGAAGCTGGGCCTCTCTTTGGAAATGGCCGTGGGGGAGGTGTGGCCAGCCTTTCGCCAGGGGAAAAAGGGGAAGATCACCCTGCGGCATTTGCTGACCCATACCAGCGGAATGCATATCATGCCCCCCGTTTCCTCGCCGGAGGAACTGACGGACTGGGAGGCCATGGGCGAAAGAATCGCCGCCCGGGAACCCGTCTGGGAGCCGGGCACCCAGACCCAATATCAGGCCCTCTCCTATGCCTGGCTCTTAGGAGGCACCTTGGAACGCCTCACCCATCGCTCCCTCCCGGAACTGATGCGCGAGGAAATCCTGGAACCCGCTGGCGTGGAAAATGATGTCTTCTTCGGCTTGCCGGAAAGCCAGGAGGGACGCCTGGGAGAGGTGGAGCCCGCCCCCGACTTGAAAACCTGCCTTCCCCAAAAACAAACCTTCCTGGATCCCCTCTATCATGCCATGGAAGAACCCTCCGTACGACGGGCCTGCCTCCCCTCCTTCAACTGCCTGGCCAATGCCAGGGGATTGCTGGCCTTCGGCAATGCTCTCCTCCAGGGACGATTCTTCTCCCCCGAATGGCTACGCCAGGCAACCACGCTCCAACGCCCGCCCCAAGAACCTATCCCCTCCGAAAACCCGGATGTCTATTGGTCTATCTTCGGATTGGGGTATATCCTGCTGGCTCCCCCCCCCTGGAGAGGAAGACTCTTCGGCCATCATGGCTTCGGCGGCAGCGAACTCTCTCTGGACCAACAGACGGGAACCGTCTTCGCCATCGTGAAAAACCGCCTCTCCTGCAAGGTCAACCAGCCCATGAAGATGGAGATTCACCGGCTGGCGGCGGAGGCTCTGGGAAGCCTGTAGCGCCGAACCCAGGGGGGGAGGAAAAAGATCAGGATTCTTCTTTGGCGGTGCCCAGGAGGACGATGGCGGTCAGGACGGCCAGGATTCCCAGGAGTCGTCCTGGGGAGGTCTCTTCTCCGTAGCAGAGGAATCCCAGGATGGTGCAGATAGCGGGTTCCACGGCCACCAGGATGGCGGCTTTTCCTGGGGTGGTGCGCGCCATGCCCCAGCTGTAGAGGAGATAGGGCAGGGCGGTGCCGAGGATGCCTGCGCAGGCGATCCAGAGGAGGCTTTGGGGGTGCTGGAGGCAGAGTTGGCAGGTTTGGATCGGGGAGAGGGTGAAGAGTCCGGCCAGGGCGGAGAAGAAGAAGGTGTAGAAGAGGAGGGTGGGGAGGGTGTATTTTTTCAGGGCCAGGGTGGCGAAGATGCTATAGAGGGCGTAGAGGAACCCGGAGGCCAGGCCGGCGGCGAGGATGTCCCAGGGGAGGGCGAGCTGGGAGAAGCCTACCCCGGAAACCAGCAGGCATCCCAGGAGAATCAGCCCCAGGGAGGCAAGCTTCCGGGATGTCCATCTCTCCCGAAAGAGAAGTCGGCTCAACAGGAGGACGAAGGCGGGGGAGGTGTACAGGAGCACGCCTCCCACGGCGGCAAATCCCCGGGAAATGGTGTGGAAGTAACACCAGCTGAAGCAGCAGACGCTGATCCCCCCAGATCCCACAAAAAGCCAAATGTCCCTGGGAGAAATCAGAAATTTCTCCGGACAACGCACCCAAAGAAACAACCCGGTCAACCCTAACGCCACAAGGCTCCGCAAAAACACCACCTGCCCCATGGTGAACCCGAAATGGGAGAGGGGACGGATGTAAAGGCTGATGGTGCCCCATAGGATCCCCGCAGAGATGACGGAGCAGAGGGCCAGGGCCGGGGAACGGGAGGGTGTGGACATGATCATCAGGGAAGACACGGGGAATCAAACACGGGGGACACGGAGATAAAACACGGAGGGCACAGAAGCGCCTACGGCGCGCACGAAGAGCACGGAGGGGCGGTTCGTGCGCCCCGCACGTCCCGCCCCGGGATAGATTTCTAGATTTCTAGACCCTCTAGGGAATCTCTCCTTTCTTGCCTTTGTGGGGGCGGTCAGCCTTTTCGGAGTCGTGCGGCGTAGGCGCCGTCGTGGGATTTCTGGGGGAGGAGCTGGGTTTCCTCCTCCAGGGTGTACTCGGGGTGTTGTTTCAGGAAGCGGGTCACCTGCTGGCGGTTTTCCTCGGGTTCGATGGAGCAAGTGCTGTAGACCAGTCTTCCTCCGGGGCGTACCAGGGGGGCGCAGGCGGTCAGGATTTGTTCCTGGAGGTTGGTCAATTCCCGGAGGTGTGCCAGGGAGAAATGCTGTCGCACATCGGGGCGTCGTCGCAGGACGCCGGTATTGGAGCAGGGCACATCCAGGAGGAGGCCATCCAGGGAGTGTGGGGGGAGTTGGGGGTGGGTGGCGTCTCGGACTTCCAGGGTGACCCAGGGGAAGGGCTGGAGATTTTCCTGGAGTCGGGGCATTCTGGGGGGAGCGGAATCGGCGCAGAGGAGGTGTCCCTGTCCCTGCATTCGTTCGGCCAGAGCCACGGCCTTTCCCCCGGGGGCGGCGCAGAGATCCGCCAGAGTTTCCCCGGGTTTAGGGTCCAGCAGGGCGGGGGCCAGCATGGTGGAGGGGTCCTGGAGATAGAATTCCTGGGTGGGGGTATCTCCGGTGGCTTCCTGGAAGAGTTCCTGGGCGGCGGAGAAGGTGAGAGGGGCGGGCAGGGTTGCCAGGCTTCCCCGGCGTCGGGCGGTGACGGGGGCGGGATGTTGCAGCAACTCCGCCAGCTTCGTCGCTTCCTGGGCTCCCCAGAGCTTTCGCCAGCGCTCCCACAGCTCCGGGGGGAGTCCCCAGCGCACGGATTCCGGGGCCTTTTCCCAGAGGGCGTCCAGGGCGCCGGGGGCGGGGGGAGCCTCCCGCAGGATGCCCCGCAACACCCCGTTGACAAAGCCCGCCTCCTGGGCTCCCCACTGCTGCCGGACATACAGGACCGCCAGATTCACGGCATCATGGGGAGGCAGTCCCGTCAGCAAATAGCACTCCGTCAACGCCCATTCCAGGAGGGCTTGCGTCCGGGGGCGCAGCTTCCGGCATCTTTGCCGGAGGAGCCATTGGAAGGACAAATGCCGTCGATTCCAGGAGTACCACAGATGTCGGAGCAGGGGGGTGGTTTCCTGGGGGAGTCCCTCTCCCCGCTTTGGGGGGTGGGCCGCCAGCTTGAGGAAATCCTGCAAAGCGACGAGGGCGGGGGTGGGCGTTAGGGGGGGCATGGGATAGGGGGGTGGGGGGAGAAAGGGGGGAAAGAGAGGCAGGGCGGGAGGGTCGGGGAACCCTGACAGGGATATAGTAATTCCGTGCCTGCCTTTTCCCTGCCGCAGGGGAGGGGAAGTGGCCATAATTTAAATGTTGCCCGCAAGGGGGGAGAGGGTGGATGGCCGGGAAGGATCCAGGCCAGACTTCCCCGCCTTCCCGCCGCCCTTCCCTTTCCCGCTCCGGGAAGGGAGAACAGGGCCTCTTCCCTCCCGGGCGCCTCGCTCCCGCCCTATCCTCTCTCCCCCTTCCCCGAAGGAGAACCGAACATGTCCCTCCCCCGTTCCTTCCTGCTTCCGGCGTTGTCCGCCCTTCTTGTCCTGACCAGCCTGTCCCTTCCTGCCCAGCAATCTCCCTCCGGCGTCATCAGCGCCCAGCAGGTCATGCAGATTCTGGCGGGCATGCGGGAGGATTTGAACCAGGCCAATAGCCGGGACAAGCAGCTCTCCCTGCGGCTGGATACCCTGGAGGAGGGAGTCAACCAGTTTACGACGGAGATCGCCCGCCTCCGCTCCCTCTGCACGGAATTGGCCCAGCAGAACCAGGCTTTGGAGAGCCGGATGACCGAGTTGCAGAAGGCCATGGAGGCGGACCAGAAGGCCCGGCGGGAAGAGTGGCAGAGCCTCACCAAGGATCTCTCCGCCATGGTGCGCAGCGCCGCCCCCCCCCCGGTCCCCGCTCCCAATGTCCCCACCAAGGAACTCACCATCCTGGCCGGAGACACCCTCTCCTCCATCGCCAAGGCGGCGAAATGCACGGTGGCGGAGCTCATGGCCCTGAATCCCCATCTCAAGAATGCCGACGAGCTCCGGGTGGGCCAAGTGCTCCGGGTGCCGGTGAAATAGACGGAGGGAAAGAAGACCATGGTGACCCGCATCGTCCTGCTTCCCCGGCCTGTGCCCTCTTCCCGGGAACTCCTGGCCATTCCCGGCGTGAGCGAATTGCATTGCGTGGAGGATCCCGGCGCCCCATTCGCCGCCGTTCTGCTGCTTCGGGGCCCTTCCCAGGCCTTCCTGGAGGAGTGTTTTCAGAAGCTTCCGGGGCGGGAGGGGGCGGTCTCCCTGCCGGTAGGGCCCTGTCTCTGCTCCCTGGATCCCCAATTCCTCCCCTGATTTCCCCTGCCCATGGACTCCCTTCCTCCCACCACGCCTCCCAAGGGACGCACCGGCTACGTGGCCCTGCTGGGCAGGCCCAATACCGGAAAATCCACCTTCCTCAACACGGTGCTGGGGTGCCATCTGGCCGCCGTCTCCTCCAAACCCCAGACCACCCGGAAGTCCTTCCTGGGCATCTACAACGACGAGGACTCCCAGATCATCTTCCTGGACGCCCCCGGCGTCCACCCCTCCCGTCTGGCCATTGACGAGGCCATGTCCCTCTCCGTCTCCAAGGTCCTGGAGGATGCGGATCTGGTGGTCTGTCTGGCGGATCCCACCCGGACGCCCGGGGAAGAGGACACCCTGGCCGCCACCCTGGCTTCCCAATGCGGCAAGAAGGTGCTCCTGGTCCTCAACAAGAGCGACCTGACCACCCCGGAACAGCGGCAGCGCACCCGGGCCTTTTACGAGGAAAAACTCCCCCAGGTGGAAACCCTGGAGATGTCCGCCCTCTCCTCCGATTCTGCCCACACTCTCATCCAGCGCCTGAAGGAACTCCTCCCCACCGACCTCCTCCTCTATGACCGGGACGAGGTGACCACCGCCTACGAGCGGGACATTGCGGCGGAGCTGATTCGGGAGGCGGTCCTGGAGCTTCTGCGGGAAGAGATCCCCCACGCCATCGCCGTCACCCTGGATTCCTGGACCAACACGGAGAAGGGGCCCTCTCTGGAGGCCACCTTGATTTTGGAGCGGGAGGCCCACAAGGGGATTGTCATTGGCCAGGGGGGAAAGATGATCAAGGCCATCCGCCACCGTGCGGTGAAGAAGATCTCCGAGTTGTGCCAGGGAGGCAGAGTGGAGCTTGCCCTGCAAATCCGCGTGGTTCCCAACTGGCGGAAGCACAAGCAGTTCCTCAAGAATATCCGCCTATGGGAATCCTGAGGAGCATCGCCCACGCCTTGGACGCCTTCCTGGCTCCCCCTCTCTGCCCCGCCTGCCGGGAGGAACGGGCCGCCTCCTCCCATCCCGCCTCCCCCCTCTGCTCCCGCTGCGCCCAGACTCTCCACCCCCTCCCCGAGGAATCCTGCCCCCTCTGCGGCGCGCCCCTGAATACCGCCCTAGAACTCTGCCAGGATTGCGCGTCTTGCATAAGACCCTGGATTGCAGGAACTTGTGCATATCCGTATGCGGGACCCGCCGGCGCCTGGATCCGGGCTCTGAAATATGGCGGCGAGACCGCCTTCGTGCCTCTGTTGTCCCATGGGATGGCGGAGGCCTGGCGCAGGCATCATGGGGAGGCTCCCCTTTTTCCCGACTTGGTGGTGCCTATTCCCCTGCACTGGCGTCGTCTGCGGCAGCGGGGCTTCAACCAGGCGGCCTTGCTGGCGGCCCAGGTGTCCCGGGAGCTGGGGGTTCCCTGGGGGGAGGCCCTGAGGCGCCCCCATTCCACCGCCCATCAGGCTCGTCTGAAGGGCACAGGACGCCGCCGGAATCTCCGCCAGGCCTTTCAGGTGCCCCGTCCCCGGGAGATTCAGGGCAAGTTCATTTTGGTGGTGGACGATGTGCTGACCACAGGCTCCACCCTGGAGGCCGCCTGCCGCGCCCTTCTGGAGGCGGGAGCCGCCCAGACCGCCATCCTGGCCGCCGCCCGGGCTTGATTCCTCTTCAGGGGAAGGATATCGCGGCGGCTTGCCTTGTGACAACTTTTCGTTCATCACAGGAACATGGCCATATAGACAGGAAGCATCAGCACATCCTGCACTTTCGCTAGATCCTTCGTGTACATCAGGTAGCGTTCCTTGATTCTCCCTGAGTATTTCTCCTTGAAGGCGTCCAGGGGCGCATGCCTCTGGTATCCCGATGACTTGACCTCGATGGGGCAGATCTTGTTTCCCCGTGAAAGCAGGAAATCCACCTCGTAGAGGTGATTGCTGCTCTCCTGCGGAAATGTGTAGTAGTAGAGTTCCTCGCCATTGGCCCTCAGAGCCTGGGCCACGGCGTTCTCGTACAGGAAACCCAGATTGGCATCCAGCTTGTCCGACAACAGCTTCTCGTAAATGATGTTCTCGGTGAATTTCCTGTCCTTGAAGGCGAGCGTCACAAAAAGTCCCGTGTCGGCAAGGAAAACCTTGAATCGCTGTCCGTCTCGATGGAGCGCGAACCCAACATTCGGGTCGTCGGCATGGAAAGCGAGGTTCACGGTCTGGGAATCCTCCATGTCCCAGACAAGGGCACCCGCCTCCTTGGCGGTTCGTCCTGGAAGGACGCTGGAGACCTGATACTTCGACGCCGCCTTCCTGAGTTCGGAGGGAATTCTGCCGAAGAGACGGGAAATGCCCCCGCTCGCGTCGATCTTCCGAAAATCGTCTTCATAGAGTTCTAGAATGCCGCGTTTCACCTGGTCAATGTAGCGGAAGTCGTGGGAATCCAAGTACGCGGACACGGCCTGTGGCATCCCGCCCACCAGCATGTAAAGCCGGAAATCCCTCAGCATCCTCCGGTTCAGCGGCTCACCCAATGGCTTGCGTCCCTGGAAGAAATCCCGCAGGAGGGCGCAGGTGTCGAAATCGCCCAGCGCCCAACGGAACTCCTCATAGTCCATCGGCTGCATCACAAGGCGCGTCTCCTCGCTGGGAATCAGAATGCCCGCCGTGTTCCGCTTGAGGGAAAGCAGGGAGCCCGTCTCGATGTAGTCGTAACGCCCGTCTTCCACCAGATACTTGATGGCCTGCCTGGCCTTGGGAAAGAGCTGAATCTCGTCCAGGATGATGACGGATTGCCTTTTCGGGAGACGCGAATGCGTGAAAAGCTGCAGTCTCATGAAGAAGTCATCCAGATTGGACAGGTCGTCAAAAAGGCTCCTGATGTCCTCCGATGTCTTGGCAAAATCAATCAGGACGTGGGACTGGTACTCCCTTGCCGCAAACTCCTTGACGATCGTCGTCTTGCCCACGCGCCTCGCCCCCTTCAACAACAACGCGGTTCTTCCGTTCTGCGTCTGCTTCCAGGCAAGCAACTCATCGTAGATTTTTCTCTTGAATATCATTTTGGCTCCCTCCATTGCATGTTCCTGTAATGTAGCATGAAAGAGAGGAATCCCCAAATCTTTTTCGCCCGAAACGGCAGGAATCCCCAAATCTTTCCTC
>JAEDMH010000191.1 GCA_016303095.1 Lentisphaeria bacterium
CGCATCAACGAGGCCTACCTCAACGGTTTCCTGAACGCCTCCTACTCCGAGACGCTGGACTACGATGAGAACTCCCCCGCCAACGTCTTCCGCTCCGCCATGGGCATGAACAAGGTGGGCAAAATGGAATCCAAGGTCTCCATGTACGCCAACCGCTATCCCCTGGAGGATTGCGCCAAGCTCTTTGGCGCCATGGAAGGCTACGGCGCCCAGATTCCCCGGTAATTTTCCTGCTTTGGCTTCTTCGCCAGAAAGGGGCAGGAGGAGACCCGTTCTTCTGACCCTGCCCTTTCCGTTACGTGTCCCGCCCCTTCCGCCTCCGGGCGTCAAGAGGCGGGATTTCCTGTTTTTCTCTCGCTCCCTTTGGATTTTCCTGCCGTGTCTCCTCTCTTTTCCATCCTCCTGGGCGTTTTGGGTCTTGTTCTTCTCACCTATGGCGCAGATCTTTTGGTGCGCGGCGGAGTGCGCATCGCCGAGATCCTGGGGATTCCTTCGGTGATCATTGGTCTGACCCTGGTCTCCTTCGCCACCAGCGCCCCGGAGCTGGTGGTCAGCATCCAGGCGGCTTTAAGCGGAGCGGGGGACATCAGCCTGGGAAACGTGGTGGGTTCCAACATCTGCAACACCGCCCTGATCCTGGGGCTGGCGGCCCTCATCACGCCCATGACCGTCCATCGGAAGATGCTGGTCTTTGACACCCCCGTCCTGGTGGCGGCCTCCCTCCTTCTTCTGGCCTTCGCCGTCTTCTCCCAGGGAGTGGGGAGACTCCAGGCCCTGGTGCTTCTCTTGCTCTTCCTGGTCTACCTGGGCAAGCATATCCGGGATGCCCTGAAGGGGGAGGAAGTCCCCATGGAAGAACTTCCCCCGTCCTCCACTCCCCTCCCCCTGGGGAAGGCTTCCGCCCTGGTGCTGCTGGGCCTGGCGGGATTGGTCATCGGCTCCAAGCTCTTTGTGAACGGGGCGGTGGAGGCGGCGCGCCTCCTCCATGTCTCCGACGCCGTCATCGGCCTCACCATCGTCTCCGTGGGCACCAGCCTGCCGGAGCTGGCCACTTCCGCCGTGGCCGCCTTCCGGAAAGAGAATGACATCGCCGTGGGCAACGTGGTGGGCTCCAACATCTTCAATATCCTGGCCATCCTGGGCATCGCCCCCTTGTTCCGCCCCATCCAGGCCGTGGGCATCCATTCCCTGGATCTGCTGGTCATGGCCGGAGTCACCCTCCTGATGCTGCTCATGGCCTATACGGGAAAGATCATCCGGCGCTGGGAAGGGGCGGTCCTGCTGCTCTCCTACTTCGGCTACTTGACCTGGCTCGTCCTCCACTCCGCAGGCTAACCCCACAGCCTCCCCCCCTTACCTACGCCGAAGAAGACCATGGATTTATTCTCTCCTGGGCAATGGGAGCAGACCCGATGGATAGGCAAGCTATCCTTTGTGAATCCCTTTAGCGAGGAACGCACCCAGGTGGAACGCCAGCTTCTAGGCCAGCGCCATCAGGGAGTCTATCGGGTCTGGAACAGCGTGGACGGAGAACTTTCCGTGAACCGGAATCTCCCTGCCCTGGACGAGCTTTGCGAAAGCCTGGTCCAGGAAGGGCTCTCCCGCTGGGAAAAGGCCGCCAGCCACCTCTCCCCCGCCCAACTCCAATCCTGGGACCTTCTCTGCCTCTATTGGCTCTTCAGCCGATACCGGCGCCCCATGGGCGCCAATGTCTATCTGGGCTCTCGCTCCGAAAGCGCCACCGCCTCCCTCTACCGCAGCTTCCGGGAGGATTTCCAGAAAACTCTACAGCGCCCAGGCCGTCAGCCCTCCACGGAATACGCCCCCGAGGAAATCTTCGCCCTCTTCCATCAAATCCACCGGGCCTTCAACACCATCTTCGACTGCATCGCCGGAGGAACCCTGGCCGCCGCCAAGCTCCGCTCCTCCATCTGGCAATCCATCTTCACCTACGACCTGCTACGGTATTACCGCCAACTCCGAGGCCAAATGAACCAGGTGACGACCCTGGTGACAGGGGAATCGGGAACAGGCAAGGAACTGGTGGCCCGGGCCATCGCCCTCTCTCAATACATCCCCTTCGACCCCCTCGCCGAGAGTTTCGCCGTGGAGCATGCCCGATGTTTCCATGCGGTGCAACTCTCCGCCATGCCCCAGACCTTGGTGGAATCCGCCCTCTTCGGCCATGGGAAAGGCGCCTTCACCGGGGCCGTCGCCGAACGGAAAGGATGCTTCGAGTCATGCCACCCCTGCGGCTGCATCTTCCTGGATGAAATCGGGGAAGTCAGTCAGGAAATCCAGGTGAAACTCCTGCGACTCCTCCAAACCCGGGAATTCTCCCGCCTGGGAGAGGAAACCCTCCGGCACTTTTCGGGAAAGGTCATCGCCGCCACAAATGCCGACCTGAAGGAAGAGTGCCGACGGGGCGCCTTCCGCCAGGATCTCCTCTTCCGCATCTGCTCCGACACCATCCAAACCGCCCCCTTGAGAACCCTGCTGGACGGAGAGGAAAAGGAACTCCGTCAATTCGTCATGGTCCTGTCGAAACGGATGCTGGAGGGCCCTTACGCCGAAGAGTTCGCCCAG
>JAEDMH010000060.1 GCA_016303095.1 Lentisphaeria bacterium
TTTCCCGCCAATCCCAGGGCGGGACGTGCGGGGGGCAGGTCCCGCCCTCTCTGTGGTCTCCGTGTGCCCGGCTTGCCGGGCCTGACCTGGCTGACCTGTTTCCCCTCCGTGCCCTCCGTGTTTCCCCTCCGTGCCGGGGGTTCCGGTCGTCCCTTTGGGCCTCCCTTCACCCCCGTCTAGCGATCCTCCCACCCCTGCCGGGGTTCAGGAGGATTGCCCCCCCTTTCCCCCGCAAGCGGGGGCTAGAGGCTAGAGGTTCTAGAGATATTCCGGGGCGTTGGCCGCGGGGGGAGCCAGCGGGGCATTTGAAAATCAGGAATCCCGTGGCATATTAAGCGTCTTGCCAAAAGCGGATTCCGGAACATGGGGGCTTCTCCCTTTTCCGGGCGAAATCCGGCTCCTTTCCCATCTCGTCTAGGGAGATAGAAAGAGCCAGGCCACCGATTTTCCAGACATTCCAGTCATACTCAAAGAGAATCCAGCATAGGAAACAGTTCCCACATGGCGAATTCCAAACCCCATCGTCTGCCCTCCGCCGCCAAGCACATGCGCTCCGATGCCCGCAAGCGCGCCTACAACCGTGCCCGGAAGACGAAGGTTCGCGACTCCGAGAAGACCCTCAACGCCGCCATCGCCGCCGGCGACAAGACGGTGGCCCTCACCCAGCTCAGCGACTGCTACAGCCAGTTGGACAAGGCCGCCAAGACTGGCGTGATCCACAAGAACAAGGCCGACCGCAAGAAGGCCCGCCTGGCCGCCCGGGTGGCCAAGATGGCCTAACCAGGCTGAAACCTAGGGTTTCTTTGCGTCATGCCCATCCCCGCCCCGAAACCACGGGGATGTGAAGGGACGCCAAGACCGCGGGGGATTTTCCTCCCCGGCTTTTGGCGTCCTTTTTGCGTACGCCCCCCTCGTGGCCAAGGCCGGGAAAAAGTCCCGCCGATGCTGGACAGGGCGACCTTCACCGGCTAAATTCTCCCTATTTTCACTGCGCTTATGGAACACCACTGCAAACACCTCTTTGAAACCTTTGGGGAAACTTGCCAGAAGCATGCCCAACGAGTGATTCTGAAGGTATCGGACGGCAAGGTTCTGCACCCTGTCACCTTCCGGAAGCTACATGCCGACGTGGAGGCCTGGGCGAAGTATCTGCAGGACAAGGGGGTGAAGGCGGGGGATCGGGTCGCCGCCATTTCCGCCAAATGCGACAATCACTTCCGCTTCTTCTACGCCTGCTGGAAGTTGGGAGCCATTGCGGTTCCCATCTGCGAGACCTTGGGCAACGAGGAGATGTCCTTTGTGCTGAAGGACTGTTCTCCCAAGCTGGTGCTGGCCTCCGAGACCTACGGGAAGAAGGCCAAGGAGACCGCCGGCGACCTTCCCGTGGTGTTGTGGGAGACCCTTCCCCAGGTGACGGAGGAGGAGGCCGCCGGCCGGGAGATCCGGGTGGAGAAGGCGCCCTATGCCACGGAGGAGGAGGCCCTTTCCGCCATTGCGGTCCTCATCTACACCTCCGGCTCCACGGGCATGCCCAAGGGGGTCATGCTCAGCCAGAGCAACCTGTGGTGGAATGCCATCAACGCCCTGGAGTGCTTCCCCGTGACGCCCACGGATTCCCTGGCCTCTCTCCTTCCCTACTGGCACTCCTACGCCCTTACCTGCGAAATCCTGGCGGTGACTTGGGCGGGCGCCAGCTGCATCCTGGCCCACGGCATGGCCGACTTCTCCCGGAACCTGTCCAAGTTCCAGCCCACCATCATGCTGGTGGTGCCTCGGATTCTGGACATGATGATGGCCGCCATGCGGAAGCAGATCGACGCCCTGCCGCCCCGGCGGAAGAAACTGGTGGAGAACGCCATCTACAACGCCAGCCGCATCTTCACGGCGGGCAAGAGCTGGAATGGCGGCCTCTTCCGCATGCTCTACCACCACTGCTTCTACGATCCCCTGGTCTTCCGGAAATTCCGTCAGGGACTGGGCGGAAAGCTGCGCTTCTTCGTGGCCGGCGGCGCCCCCCTGGATCTGGACGTCCAGAGCTTCTACAGCTTCCTGGGCATCCCCGTCCTCCAGGGCTACGGCCTCACCGAGGCCTCCCCTGTGGTGGCCTCCAATGAAATCGGCGACTACCGCCTGGGTTCCTGCGGCAAGATCTGGAAGTGGGCCACTCCCGAATGGGGCGGCGACTACACCTTCAAGGACGAAGACGGCAACCTGGGCAAGAACCTCCGGGGCCAGCTCCTGGTGAAGGGACGCTGCGTCATGCAGGGCTACTGGAACCACTCCGACGCCTCCGCCAAAACCATGGAGAACGGATACCTCAACACCGGCGACGTGGCCCACGTGGACAAGGACGGATACCTCTTCATCCACGGCCGCAACAGCTCCATGATCGTCACCTACGGCGGGGAGAAGCTCCATCCCGAGGCCATCGAGGACGCCGTGAAGGCCTCCCCCCTGGTCAGCGAGGCCATGGTCATCGGCGAGAAGTGCAAGAGCGTCTACGTCTGCGTCAACGTCCCCGAAGAGCTTCGGAAGAAGAACAATCCCGAGGAGCTCTACCGGATGCTGAAGGCGGACGTCCAAGCCCGCACGGCGGATCTCACCAGCTACATGAAGCCCAAGGATGTCCTTCTCCTGCCGGACTTCTCCGTGAACGACGGCACCATGACCGCCACCCTCAAGGTGCGTCGCCACAAGGTCAAGGCCCTCTACCGGAAGGAAATCGAGGAGTTCCTGGCCCGGAATGGGGAGGAGATCGCCGTCAAGAAGGATTTGGTGGTGCCCTCCAGCCGCATCGTGGAGTCCCTGGAGGACAAGAGCGATGTGGTCATCGGGGTGGACAACACCTTGAAGTAGTCCTGCCGCCGGCGCCGGCGGGAGTGCCTTCCCCTGGAATGAGCTTTTCCGCCGGCCTGTTTTCGTTTTCTCTGAACTTGTTTTTTCACCTTCATGACCCGAGAGGAATTGCAGAGCAGAGTCTCCGCCGCCGCCCAGCGCGTGGAGCACTTGAGGGGGTATCTTTGACGTAGCGGCCAAGCGCGAGCGTCTGGATCTGCTTCAAGCAACCATGACCCGTCCCGATTTTTGGGACTCCCGGGAGAAATCCCAGCCCGTGGTGGACGAGGTCAGCCGTCTCAAGAACATCCTGGAGCCCTTTCAGCGCCTGGTCTCCCAGTCCGAAGATCTGGCCACCCTGGCGGAATTGGCCGCCGAGGAGGGAGACGACTCCCCCCTCTACCAGGAGGCCGACCAGGCCGCCTCCGAGCTGGACGCCGCCCTGGAACGTCTGGAGATGGTCAGCTTCCTCTCCGGCAAGATGGATTCCCGGAATGCCATCCTCACCATCCGGGCGGGAGCCGGCGGCACCGAGTCCTGCGACTGGTGCGGCATGCTGGAACGCATGTATCTCCACTGGTTTGACAAGCGGGGATTCGGCTTTCTGGTGAATGACATGCAGCTGGGGGAAGAGGCCGGCATCAAGGTCATGACCATGACCGTCACCGGCGAGTACGCCTACGGATACCTGAAGTGCGAAAAGGGAGTCCATCGCCTGGTGCGCATCTCCCCCTTCGACGCCAACAAGCGCCGCCATACCTCCTTCTGCAGCGTGGATGTCCTCCCCCAAATCGACGACACCATCGACATCGTGGTGAACGAGAAGGATCTCCGGGTGGACACCTACCACTCCTCCGGCGCAGGGGGCCAGCACATCAACAAGACCTCCTCCGCCGTCCGCCTCACCCACCTGCCCACAGGCATCGTGGTGGCCTCCCAATCCGAGCGCTCCCAGCATCAGAACCGGGAGATTGCCATGCAGCTGCTGAAGGCCCGCCTCTACCAGATCGAGGAGGACAAGCGGACCGCGGCCATCCAGCAGGCCGATGCGGAGAAGGGGGACAATGCCTGGGGAAACCAGATTCGTTCCTACGTGCTGCAGCCCTACCAGATGGTGAAGGATCTGCGCACCGGATACGAAACCTCCAATGTGGACGCCGTGCTGGATGGCGACTTGGATCCCTTCATCAACGCCTATCTCCGCATGGGCTCCCCCGGAAAGAACGCCTTCCGGGACGGGGCCGACCCCTCCCCGGACTCCCTTTCCTGATCCTGGCCCCGCCCCCTGCGCGAGGGCCTTTTCCTGCCTTCCCCAATCCCGACCCACCTCACTCAATTCCAACCTGAAAGGAGCGTCTCCACCATGGGCTGCTGCAAGCACAAGGAAATCGTCAAGAAAGCCATCAACACCGTCCGCCTTCTCGCGGCGGATGGCGTCCAGAAGGCCAATTCCGGGCACCCCGGCATGCCCATGGGAAGCGCCGACTTCGCCTTCACTCTGTGGAGCAAGTTCCTCCGCTTCGATCCCCAGCGCCCCGATTGGCTGGGACGGGACCGCTTCGTCCTCTCCGCAGGACACGGCTCCATGCTCCTCTATTCCCTCCTCCACCTCTTCGGATATCCTCTCTCCCTGGATGACCTGAAGAGCTTCCGGCAACTGGGCAGCAAGACCCCCGGACACCCCGAGCACGGCCACACTGCCGGCGTGGAAGTCACCACCGGCCCCCTGGCCTCCGGCCTGGCCTCCGCCGTGGGCATGGCCATTGGCCTGAAGCAGCTGGCCGCCCGCATCGGCGCCCCCCAGGAGCTCTTCAAGGACCAGCGGGTCTACGTGCTCTCCGGGGACGGCTGCATCATGGAAGGCACCAGCCACGAGGCCTGCTCCCTGGCAGGACACTTGAAGCTGAACAACCTGATCCTCTTCTACGACGACAACAAGATCACCATTGAGGGCAGCACCTCCCTGGCCATGAGCGAGGATGTGGGCGCCCGCTTCGCCGCCTACGGCTGGAACGTGCTGAAGATCAACGGACAGTGCCCCCGGCAGATTGACGCGGCCCTCACCCTGGCCAAGGCCTGCAAGGACAAGCCCACCATCATCATCGGCACCACCACCATCGGCTACGGCGCTCCCAACCTGGCAGGCACCTCCAAGAGCCATGGGGCGCCTTTGGGCGAGGAAGAATTGAAGGCCACCAAGGCCGCTTTGGGTTTCCCCCCGGAGGAATCCTTCTTCGTGCCCCAGGAAGTCCGGGAGTTCTGCCAGGCCCGGGTGGCGGAGAAGCAGGCGGAAGCCGCCCAGTGGGATCAGGCCTTCCAGGCGTGGCAGGAGAGCTGCCCCGAGGGGAAAGCCCTCCTGGAGGCCATTCTGAACAAGACCCTACCCGCCGATTTGGAAAAGCAGCTGCTGGCCGCCGTGCCCCAGAAGGATGTAGCCTCCCGGGCCTCCTCCGGCGCCATGCTCCAGGCGATCTCCAAGTTGGTTCCCGCCGTGGTGGGCGGCTCCGCCGACTTGGCTCCCTCCAACAACACCTACATGAAGGAGGCGGGCGACTTCTCCGCCACCGACCGGGCCGGACGCAACTTCCACTTCGGCGTCCGGGAATTGGCCATGGGCCTGGTGTGCAACGGCCTCGCCCTCACCTACGCCCTCCCCTATAGCGCCACCTTCATGGTCTTCTCCGACTACATGAAGCCTGCCATCCGCCTGGCCGCCATCCAAAAGCTCCACCAGGTCTACGTCTTCACCCACGACTCCTACGCCGTGGGCGAGGATGGCGCCACCCATGAGCCCATCGAACAGCTGGCCATGTTCCGCAGCCTCCCCGGCGTCACCCTCCTGCGCCCCGCAGAATCCCACGAGGTGGCCCTGGCCTGGGCCTACGCCCTCCGGGCCGACCATCCCGTCATCCTCTCCCTCACCCGCCAGGCCCTCCCCAATCTGCCCCAGGAAGTGGTGGAGAAGATGGCCGTGGACAAGGGAGCCTACGTGGTCTCTTCCGACGAGGACTTCCAGGCGATTCTCATCGGCTCCGGCAGCGAACTGGCCGCCTGCTGCGCCGCCGCCCAGGCCCTCCGGGCCCAGGGCGTGAAGCTCCGGGTGGTCTCCATGCCCTCCTGGGATCTCTTCGAGGCCCAGAGCGCCGAATACCAGGAGAGCGTGCTGCCCTCCGCCTGCCGCAAGCGGGTGGCCGTGGAGGCCGCCTGCACCATGGGCTGGTCCAAGTATGTGGGTGACGAAGGCCTGGTCATCGGACTGGATCACTTCGGCGAATCCGCCCCCTACAAGGTCCTGGCGGACAAATACGGCTTCACCCCGGAAAAGGTGACCGCCGCCGTGGCGGACTATCTGAAGGCCTAGCCGCCTCTGCACCGCCCACGCCCCTGGGCAACCATGCGCCGTCCGGGCCGGGATGCCCCATCCCCCTTGGACGGCGTTTCCTGTTTCTCCATGCCCCCTCTCGCCGACGCCCCTCCCCTCCTCCCTCTGCTGGCCCCCATGGCCGGCTACACCGACCTGCCCTTCCGACGGGTCTGCCGCCTCTACGGGCTCCGTCTGGGCACCACCGCCCTCATCGACTCTGGCGCCCTGGTCCACGGCAACCCGGACAGCGAATCCATCCTGCGGAGAGGAGAGGAGGAAGAGTATCTCCAGGTCCAGCTTCTGGGAAGCATTCCCCAGGACTTGCGGAAAGCCACCCGGATCCTCCGGGAGGGCCCCTGGCACTTTGACGTGCTGGACTTCAACATGGGGTGTCCCGTCCAGAAGGTCTTGAAGAGGAAGGCGGGGGCCGCCCTGATGCGGGAGGCGGCCCTGGCCCAAGAGTGTCTCCAGGTCATCCGGGAGGAGTGGCCTGGCATCCTCACGGTGAAGATGCGCATTTTGGACGAGGAGGATCCCGCCCCCACCCTGGAAGTGGCCCAGCGGCTGGTTTCCCTGGGGGTCCAGGGTCTCACCATCCACGGGCGCCTCCCCCGCCGCGTCTATTCCGGCCCCGTCCACGCCCCCGTCATCCGGGCCGTCCGGGAGAGTCTATCCATTCCCGTGACGGCCAACGGGGGGATTTTCACGGGAGAGGACGCCCGGCGGCTTTCCCGGGAGACCGGGTGTTCCCGGGTCATGGTGGCCCGGGGCTGCCTGGGGAATCCCTGGCTCTTCCAGGAGATTCTCACGGGGGAGCGGCGGGAGATTTCCCGGGAGGAGCGGCTGCAGGTGATGGAACTCCAGCTGTCGGAGATGGTCAGGGAATACGGCGAGCGGGGGGCCATGATTCTGGGACGCAAGGTGGTCTCTGGCTATGTCTGCGGCCATGGCTTCCCCCGGGAACTCCGGGCCCAGGTGGTGCACATCGCCACTTGGCAGGACTTCCAGGAACTCCTGGAAAAACTGCGAAACTCCCCCTCCCGCGACCTCTAATCCCCTCTCTCCCCCTAGGGCGGCACAGGGGCCAAACGGTATATTACCTCCATTCTCACGACGCCCCCAAGACCTCCTATGCCCGATTTTCTCTCCGTCATCCTGAAGATTCTCTTTATTGTCTTCTTCTTCGGGTTCTGTGTCTTCATCCACGAGTTCGGACACCTCCTGGTGGCTCTGTGGAAGGGGCTCCACGTGGAGAAATTCTCCGTGGGCATGGGTCCCAAGCTCTGGGGCTTCACCTATCGCGGCGTGGAATACGTCATCAGCTGGCTCCCCTTCGGCGGCTTTGTCTCCCTGCCCCAGCTGGACCCCACCGACACCCCCCACTCCTCTAACAACATCCCCCTGCCCCACGCCACCCCAGGAGCCCGGGCCTGGACGGCCTTCGCCGGCCCCCTCTTCAATGTCCTCTTCGGGTTCCTCCTGGCCACCCTCATGTGGGCGGCAGGGCTCTGGCGGCCTGTCCCCTCCACCTCCGTGGTGGTGAGCTCCCTGCCCGCCTATCTCCCCCACAGCGCCCCCTTCTCCCCGGACAGCCAGCTCCTCTCCTTCAACCGTTTTCAAGTCTCGGAAATCTCCCCCTTGTCGTGGGCAGGCTTCTGTCATTTCCTGGGCTCCCAGGACACCGTGCCCGAGGAGGTCACCGTGAAAGTCTGGGAGCCGGGGGCGGAGGAGCCCCGGACCGTCACCTTCACGCCGGAGAAGAATCCGGAATGGGAGGCGGGGTTGCGTCCTGGAGACCGGATTTGGGAGGTCAATGGCGCCTCCTTCCAGGGAGGCACGGAGGATTTTCAGAAGGAATATGTCTATGGGAACCGGGGACAAGTGACCTTGAAGGTGGTGCGTCAAGGGGAACCCCTGGAGTTCTCCTACGTCCCCGCCAAGAATCCGGATCGGGAGGAGTTGGCCTTTCCCTTCATGGAGGTGCAGAATCCCGTTCACGTCGCGGAAATCCTCCCGGGGTCTCCGGCGGAGCAGGCTGGCCTCCAGAGCGGGGATCAGCTTCTCTCCTTGAATCATGCCAACGTGGTCTCCCCCACGGAGTTGGAACGCTGGCTGAAGAAGCTTCCGGAAGGCACCTCCTCCCTGGAAGTGGAAGCCGCCCGAAACGGCGCTCCCCTGCCTCCCCTGACCCTCTCCTGGGAGCCCCAGGGCAACCCCACCCCGGAAACCCTGGGCTTCGCCTTCCAGGTCCTGGTGTATGGCTGCTCCCCTGACTCCCCCGCCGCCAAGGCCGGACTCCGCCAGGGAGACCAAATCCTCTCCTTGAAACGCCTGGCCCCGGCAGAAGGCACGCCGACCCCCACCCAGCCCGACACTCTACTGGTGCGGGAAATTGCGGATTTCCAGAAATTTGTCCGGGAAAGCGGGGCCATTCCCCTGGAAGTGACCTACCGGAGAAACCAGCGGGAACGCCAGATCACCCTCACCCCCTATTTCCACCCGGAACGTCCGGGCGTCCCCCTCCTGGGCGTGGTGCTGACCAGCGAATTGCCCCGCTCCATCCAGCACATCACCCCCTGGGCCCAGTTCACGGAGGTTCTGAACACCACCACCCGCACCCTGGGACTCCTCTTCGCCCCCCTCACCTCCCGGGCCAAGAGCGCCATCACCGGACAGCCCCGCCAGACCCCCTCCTCCCAAGTGGGCATCCGCCATATGAGCGGCCCCCTGGGCATCATCCAGGCCCTGTGGTACAAGCTGAAATACGAGGGATACCGGGGCGGCTTCTCCTTCATTATCCTCATCTCCTTCTCCCTGGCCTTCATGAACCTCCTCCCCCTCCCCGTGCTGGACGGAGGACACATCCTCTTCGCCGCCGTAGAGGCGCTGATTCGCAGACGCATCCCCGCCACCTTCTTCAAATACGTCTACAACACCTTTGCCGTCCTCCTGATTCTCATGATGCTCTACATCACCCTCTTCGACGGACGGCGCATTCTCCGCTACTCCTTCCGGGGCGGCAAGAGCAAGCCCCAGGAGAAAAAGCAGGTCGACACCCCCAAAACGCCTCCCGCCACCCCGGAGAATGCCTCCCCTGACGCCTCCGCAACCCCTTAAGCCCATGGCTCCCCTCTCCTCCTACCAAATCGCCATCGACGGCCCCGCCGCCTCCGGAAAAAGCACGGTGGCCAAACTGCTGGCCCAACGCCTGGGGGGGCATTATCTGAGCACGGGAGACCTTTATCGGGCTTTGGCCTGGAAGGCCCTCTCCCTGGGATTGGACCCCGAAACCCAGCCCGACCAAGTGGTGGAGATGCTCCCCAACACCTCCCTCGCCTATCAGCTGCAAGAGGGAAATCCCGTCCTCCTCCTGGACGGAAAGCCCGTGAACCTCCCCGACCTTCACGCCCCTAGGGTCGCCGCCGTGGTCAGCCACGTGGCCAAAATCCCCGCCCTCCGGGAATGGCTCCTCCAAGTGCAAAGGGACTGCCGACACTTGGGCATCGTCATCCTGGAGGGGCGGGACATTGGGACGGTGATTTTCCCCCAGGCGAAATTCAAGTTCTTCGTCACCGCCACGCCCCTGGAGCGTGCCCGGAGGCGTCTGGCCCAGAAGGGGGAGGTGCCCCAGGGAGCGACCCTGGAATCCGTGGCCGCAGACATCGCCCGGCGGGACGAGCTGGATTCCACCCGGAAAACCGCCCCTCTTCGCCCGGCGGAGGACGCCCTCCTCATCCAAACCGACGGCATGAGCCCCGACCAGGTGGCGGACAAGCTGGCCGATCTGGTGCGCCAAGGTTCCTAAATGCCCTGGATTCTTCTTTCCATCCTTCTCTGGGGCCTGGCCACCCTTCTCACCGCTGGCATCATGCCCCTTTGCCGCAGGGTCGCCCTGGAACGGGGGCTGATGGATCGTCCCTGCAGCGAGAGCCACAAGAATCATGGCCAGGCCACTCCTGTGGTGGGGGGTGCGGCCATGGCCCTGGTCTGGTTTCCCCTGCTGGCGCTGGGCCTTCTGGGGGCCCGCCTCCTGGCTCCCCAGCTCCCCCCTGCCCTGGCCCTCCCCCTCCAAGGCCTACCCGCCGCCCTTCCCTCCTTGGCCACTGTGGTCTTCTGCGCCTTGGCGCTGGTTCTCATGGGCTATCGGGATGACCGGGCCCACCTCTCCGCCAAGGCGAAACTGGCGGTGCAGCTGGGGACCGCCCTCCTCACTGCCCTCCTGGGCCCCCGCATCCTGGTGGGCGTGGTGCCCCTCTGGCTCTCCTGGCTCCTCACCGCCCTCTGGATTGCCACCGTGGTCAATGCCATGAACTTCTTCGACAACATGAACGGACTGGCCGGAGGCGTGGCGGTCATCGCCTTCGCCTTTCTCTTCGCCATTGCCGCCTTGCGAGGACAGCTCTTCGTGGGGGCTCTCAATGCCCTCTCCGGGGGCGTGACCCTGGGCTTCCTCTTCCATAACTTCCCCAAGGCCAAAGTCTTCATGGGAGACTGCGGCAGCCATTTCCTAGGCTATCTCTTGGCTGTCTCCTGCATTCTGACCACCTTCTACCACCCAGAAAACACCCCCAGCCTCCTGGCTCTGACCATCCCTCTCCTGGTTCTGGCCGTCCCCCTCCTGGACGCCATCACCGTGGTGGTGATTCGCCTGCGCCTCCACAAACCCGTCTACGTGGGGGACAACCGGCACCTTTCCCACCGCTTTGTGGCCCTGGGACTCTCCCGTCTCCAGGCAGTGCTTGCCATCTGGCTCCTCTCTCTCCTGGCCGGCACCGGAGCCCTCTCTCTCCTTTGGACGCCTCCCATGGCCGCCCTTCTGATCCTGGCCCAAATGCTGGCCATGGTCGCCTTGATTCTCCTCATCCAATTGGGCGCACACCCGCCAGAGTAGGGAGCCGCCACGCCCCCGAAGAATGCCACCTGCCCCAAGCGAGAAATCCCTTTTCTTCTACAAGCCCTATGTCCGCCCATCTTCCCTACTATCTCAACGAATCCATTCTTCGAGAACTCTGTCAACGGGCCATTGCCGAGGATGTAGGTGGCGGCGACGCCACCACCCTGGCTGTGGTGCCTCCCCAGCAAACCACCGTCGCCCACTTCATTCCCCGGAAACCCTGTGTTCTGGCGGGCCTCCCCATCCTCAATATCCTCTTCCGGGAATTGAGCGCCGACGTGGAATTCACCCAGCACTTCCAGGATGGAGATTCCGCCAATCCCGGGGATCGAGTCGCCACCGTGGAAGGCAACGCCCGGGCCATTCTCACCGGGGAACGCACCGCCCTCAATCTCCTCCAACGGCTCACCGGCATCGCCACCATGACCCGAAAGTATGTGGAGGCCCTGGGATACGACACCAACACCAAACTCCTGGATACCCGAAAAACCACCCCGGGACTCCGCCTGGTGGAAAAATACGCCGTACTTATGGGCGGAGGCCAAAATCATAGAATCGGACTCTTCGACCGCATCATGATCAAGGACAATCACCGGGAATTGGCCCGACGGGCCGGAGGCTCCCAGTCCATCGAACACGCCGTGAAAGCCTGCCGGGAAAAGTATCCCAACCTGGAAATCGAAGTGGAAGCCGATTCCCTGGCGGATGTCCGGGCCGCCGCCGAGGCCGGCGTGGAATACATCCTCCTGGACAATATGTCCAACGAACAGATGACCGAAGCCATCAAACTCATCGCCGGACGAGCCAAAACCGAAGCCTCCGGTAACATCACCCTGGAACGACTCCCCTCCCTGGCGCACCTGGGACTGGATTATATCTCCTCCGGCGCCCTCACCCATTCCGCTCCCGCAGTGGATATCGGTCTGGATATTCTGTAAGTTGTTGAATACAAAGTAGTTATATAGATATATCATACACAAGGCGGCGCGCCCCAGACTGGGGCGCCCCACCCTGTCTTTCTCTTGAAATAGACAAAACATGACAGTCATTACCCCCCCCCGACAAGTCATGACACTTCTCTGAGCGTCTCTTCCCGTCATTACGGAATTGACGCTTTGCGCATGTTTTCCATGTACCTGGTGTGTGTCCTCCATGTGATGGACCAAGGGGGGATTTTGGGGCATGGGGGACAAGGGGGGATGCGTTATCATCTTGCCTTCTTCCTTCAGGCGGCCGCCATGTGTTGCGTGGACGCCTTTGCCCTGATTTCAGGCTATGTGGGGGTGGTGGCCAGGTTCCGATGGCGCAACCTGTTGCGCCTTTGGCTCCAGGCCCTCTTCTACTGCGTCAGCTGCGCCCTTCTCTTCCGGCTCCTCCTGCCTGGCTCGGTCTCCCTCCGGGACCTTGCCAGCGCCCTTTTCCCCTTCTCCACGGGAAAATACTGGTATCTCACCGCATACGCGCAGTTCTTTCTCGCCATCCCCCTTTTGAACTTTGTCCTGCAGCGCCAGGCAAAGGAGGAGCTCCGCCTCTTCCTCTGGGTTTCCATTCTCGCCTTCTCCCTCTTCTCCTGCCTCCCCTTCCTGCGGGGATTCTCCCGTTTTCTTCATTCGGGCTATTGCAGCGTCTGGCTGGCCTTCCTCTACATTCTGGGAGGTTTTCTTCGGCTCCACGGACTCCTCGCCCTCTTTCCCCGGAGAGTGCTTCAGGCCAAACTCTTCCCCCTGCGCCTCCTCTCCTGCCAGAAAGGACGAATCTCCCTCTATGGGCTCTGCGTCCTGACGGCCTTCCTGCTTCAAATCCTGCTCCTCCATCTCCCCTTCGGCGCCCTTTTCGGCAGTGCCTTCCTCTCCTACCTCTCCCCCTTCACCCTGGGCGCCGCCGTGGCTCTCCTGGAGTTCTTCGCCCATGGGAAGCCCCAGAACCCAAAGGTCATCTCCCTCATCCGATGGGGAAGCCCCCTGGCCTTCGGCGTCTACCTCGTCCACGTCCATCCCCTCGTCTGGACCCATCTTATGAAGGACGCCTTCGTCTTCTGCCTGGACCAGCCCCTCTGGCTCTATCTCCCCCTCCTCGTCCTCCTTCCCCTGGGACTCTATCTCGCCTGCTCCCTCATCGAATTCCTGCGCCAAAAACTCTTCCGCCTCCTCCATCTGCCTTAGAGAGGATTGCCCCC
>JAEDMH010000192.1 GCA_016303095.1 Lentisphaeria bacterium
TCACGCTACCTAGGATTGAGCAGATATGGAAGCAAGGGATATTCCCCGAGCGTTCATCCAGGCAGGAGAGATGATGTTTTTGCAAGACTTTCAAGAAGGCTTCCTCATGGAGAATGGAATCCGCGGCCACATCCACGGCTTTGCCGTAGAGATGTCGGGAGACATATCCTTCCTTTCGATGGGCCAGGATATGGTGCGCCTTTTGGGGGGTCAGAGGCATAGCCTGGATCAGTTCCTCCACATAGGAGGGGATGCCGCGTCGTCCGTAGAGATTCCGGAGTTGTTCCGGGGTCATGGCGGCCATGAGCTTCGCCTGTTCTCTCAGGGTGCGTGTCCCGGAGGTGATCCTCCAGGGGGGGTCCTGGGGGAATTCCTGGGCGTATTCCCAAGCGGCCATTTCCAGATCCTGTCGCAGTACCGGGATCAGGTCGTTGTATTCCTCGGCCGGGCAGGAGAAGTGGAAAAGGGGCTTGTCGGAGGGCATGGGGGGAAAAAAGCAGGGCGGGGAGGGGTCCCTTTTGGGGAGCGTGCCTCCTCGCCCTGGGGATTTTGGCCAGAGGCCTACTTTCTAGCGGAACCGGAGTTCTTCAGCACCATGGGGTTGCGCAGATTCTCGAAGACCCGCTCGAAGAGAGGCAGAGCCCCTTCCACGTTTTCGGGATGCATCAATTCGGCGCACATCTGAGGCGTGATGTTGGGGCGATCCTCGTAGGCCTTCTTGAAGAGGCTGGTGTAGTAGCGCACCAGGAAATCGTCCTCGCTGGTCACGGTGCGGAAGAGAGAGAGGAGGCGGCGGCTCTGGGCATGGTTGGAGGTCTTGGGGTTTTCCCAGAGGCAGGCACCGAAGATCAGGGACCAGATGGTGCCCTGCCAGGGGCGGTCCTCCACGATGTGGTCGGGATCCACGGTGTTGCGCAGTTCCTCGTTGGTCATCTCCCGTCCCTTTTCGGAGAAGATGATGTAGATATTGTGGAGCACCTTGTCCCGGATATCCCCGTCGGTGATGTGCCAGCGGGTGGCCTGCATATACTGGGCCAGGTCGAAGCTTTGGAGCTCCTCGTCGGTGTACTGGGAGGCGTTGTGGCAGTTGCCCAGGCCCACGGTCAGGGCGCCGTCCTCTCCCTTGGTGAGTTTCACGGTGGTGTTGGCGATATTCCGGAGGAACTCCTCGAAATTGGCGCAGGCGAAATCGCCGGGAGCGAACTCAGGCATGGCGGCGAGCACCTTCTCCTCCAGCTGGGCCAGGGGGAGTTCTCCGTTCACCAGGATGGACTTGATGGCATAGAGCACCTGGGACTTGTCGGAGGCGTTGGAGGCCTTGGCGCGGATGGGGCTGTTGTCGGCTGCGGTGATGAACTCGTCGGCCACCCGGGTGAGGGCGGCGGCGCTAGCGGCCTCGGGTCCCAGGATATAGACGCTCTTTCCCAGGGCGCGGATGCGGCTGACGAAGGGGAGGAGAGCCAGGTCATTGGTGCCGAAGACCACGCCGCCCAGGGAGGGATTGCGCTGGATTTCCTCCATGGCGTCCAGTCCCATGCAGACAGCGGCGCAGCCGGGGATGCGGAGCGTGGAGCCGGCCACCCGGGGGATGAACTGCATTTCGGCGCCGGCCTTGGAGAGGTCGGTGATGGTATGGCGGGTGCGGGGGCCGCTCCAGTCGCCGTAGGCCTTGCAGTAGACCACGGGGCCGTAGTGGCTCTCCAGGTAGGCCACCACATCCTGGTGGGAATAGTTGCGATTCAGGTCGCCATCCACTTTGCCATTGAAGCCCATCAAGTTGTCATAGTCGATCAACAGGGCGAGTTGCTGGGATTTTTGTGCCATAGTCGTTGGGAGGGAGGGATACCTCGGCGTCGTCGCCTTTCCTTGGTGCGGCGGGCCGGATGCTTGGTTTTTCTTTTTGGTTTTTTCGGAGGGCGCTGTCCATCTCTTTCCCTGATCTCCGTGCCCCATGCCCTGCCCTCCCTCCTCCTTCGTCAAGACAAAGGAAGGAGAAGAGGCGACAGGCATGGTTCCCGGGAGAGGGAAACTCCATGGTCGGCGTTCCGATGTTGTCGTTCCCGGCGTCGCAAGAGGATGCCGTTTCCGGGGACCGCCAGGCCTCTGGGCTTCCGGGCCATGGCAGGCATGGTTCGGGGGCCAGGGGGCGGGCGGCGGGGGAGCCGGTTCCGTGTTTTGCGAATCCAGGTCACTATTCCTCTCCCGGAAGAGAACGGTCTGTCCATTTTCTTCCGAGAGAGGGGGCTTGGGGTTCCGGACCGAAGCCATGCCAGACCGGGGAGGGATTCCCCGGGGCTGGGGGCTTTTGTCCGAAAGGGGGGAAAGAAAGAGCGGGGAGGGAGGAGCCCTGGATTCAGGGTTCTCCCCCCTCTGCCTCCTGTTGGTAGGAGGAGCGGCCGGGCAGGAGGTCGGGCCAGTGTCGAAGCTGGCAAGGCCGGCCCTGGGCATCCGCCCACACCTCCACCACATCAAAGCGGAAGGGCACCCGGGGATTTCCCAGGGCCCGCAGGTAGTCGGCAGCGGCCCGGCGAAGGCGCTCCTCCTTGGCGGGGGTGACCGCCTCCAAAGGAATGG
>JAEDMH010000061.1 GCA_016303095.1 Lentisphaeria bacterium
AAAGCATAAAGAAGCCGGTCCACGCATGGCATGGGCCGGCCTCTTTTGTTTTTTGCGCCAACACACTGGACTCAAGACTGCTCTCCGTGGCCTTCTGCGCCCGGCTCTCCGTGGCGACGGCAGCTCCCCCCAAGGGGCGCATCACCCGGTGCGCCCATGGGCTTTCCCACCATTCGGGAAAACCGCCCAACCCCGCAGACCATCCCCCCTATTTCAATGGGAAGCCGCTCTTAACAAATCCAACTATATTGGATTCATGATATTTTTTTCAGATTTTCTTTGGAATGCTTGATTTTCCGAAAAAAGTTCCTATAATTTGAGCGCGCCTGGCTCCGTTCGTGGAATCCCCTGTGTGAAGTCAGGTCATTTTGTGTCGAACCGAGGCTTTTGAGGGAGGAAGTCGGGGGTGTTCCCTGGTTTCCGGAACAGGCCGGAGGACGGCGCAGAAGGATGTTTCATAGGGGATTCCAGCTACGTTTCCCATTCTTCCCTCTCTTTCCTCCGTCGTCTTATGAGAAAATTCTTCACCCTCATTGAATTGCTGGTGGTTATCGCCATCATCGCCATCTTGGCGGCCATGCTGCTGCCTGCCCTCTCCAAGGCCCGGGAAAAGGCCCGCAGCATTTCCTGCATCAACAACCTGAAGTCCGTCGGACTGATGAATGCCTTGTATCAGAACGACTACGACGACTATTTCCTCACCGCCTTCACCCAGTTCCCCGAGGCCTCCGTCCAGAATGCCGTGGGCAATCGCTCCACTACCCCCTGGCAGATCTTCCTTCACGTGGCCTACGGCGTGGATGGCAAGGCCATGGAGTGCCCCGCCACCAACAAGCAGGGCACCGTGGAGTTCATTCGTCGGGGAAAGACCGGCATTGAAAACCTCATCAAGTCTGGCTATTTCGCCACCGTCGCCCAGGCTAAGAACTTCTCCTACGGCATCAACTTCAGTTCCTTCGGCAAGTTCCAACTGCCCTACAATGCGGTCGGCAGCCCCAGCAACTGGGACAATACCTGCACTTGCACCAAAATCGAGGAGATCAGCGCCCAAAAGGCCCAGTTGAACCGGCTGATTCTCATGGGTGACTCCACTTGCCTGGACGAAGTGGATTCCGCGACTCGTCCCCTCCTGGATGGCGGAAATTCCCTTATGATTCAGAACAACAACGTCTATCCCGTCCGGGTGCCCGCCGCAGGATACTACTCCGTCCATGCCCGCCACTCCGAACGGATCAACTTCGTCTTCGCCGATAACCATGCAGAACAGGTTACTCCCCAGCAGATTGATATCAATGGCACGGATGGCAAGCCGTACTGGTTCCCCCGGCGCAAGCTTGGCGCCACCAATGGCTGGTATACGCCCTAATCTAGGAAAACACGCCAAAACGGCGTAAGGGATCCCGCCAACGGAGGGAAGGCTCCCCCAATGCCTTCCCTCCGTTTTTTTGTCTCCCCAAACCAAGAAAAGGAAAACCACCCCGAAGAAAAAAACAGGAATTTCTCCCTCTCTTCTCTGGTTGTATGGAAAAGAAATGATAGATTAAGCAAACGTGAAATCTTCAGGGGAGAGAATGTGCGTGTTCTCTCCCGGGGGAGGTAGGAAAAGAGGATTTTGGCTTTTTTGGGGGGTGGGTTTATCCGGAGATTTTCCATGTTGAGGACAATCAGGAGGTGTGCAGGATGAAGACAAAAAGAGAGGAGAATGGGGGGGAGTCGTTTTCGGGGGAGATGGAAGGGGATTTGACCCTTTCCCGGATGGCGGAGTTTTTCCAGGGCTTTTCGGACTTCACCCGGTTGAAGATCATCAACGCCCTGTTGGTGTCGGAGCTCTGTGTGGCGGAGATTTCCTCGCTTCTGGGGATGACTCCCCCGGCCATTTCCCATCATCTCTTCCATCTGAAGCGTCTTCGTTTAGTGGGGAGTCGTCGGGAGGGGCGTCGTGTGGTGTATTTTTTGGCGGATGGGCACATTCGGCAGATTTTTGAAGTGTGCCGAGAGCATTGCGGGGAGGGGCGTTAGCCATGGGCCACGGGCATCACCACCATCATCACCCTTCCCCGGTTGGGGAAGGGAAGGCAACCATTCTTCTGTTGGCCATTCTGCTGAACGTGGTCTTTGCCGCCGGGGAGTTCTGGGCGGGGGTGGTGTGGCATTCCTCCGGACTGAAGGCGGATGCCGGACACAATCTGGGGGACGTGGGAAGCCTGGCCATCTCCTTGCTGGCGATCCTCCTTCTGCGGATGCCCCCTCGGGGACGCTTCACCTACGGCTTCAAGCGGGGGACGGTTCTGGCCTCTCTCCTGAATGGCCTGCTCCTCTCCTGGGCCGCTCTTCTGATTCTCTGGGAGGGCATCCAGCGCCTCTCCCATCCCCTGCCTGTCCAGGGATGGGGCGTGGGAGGCATGGCCTTCCTGGGCATCCTGGTGAACGGGGGGACGGTGTGGCTGCTGGCCCGTCAGACACATCGGGATCTCAATCTCCAAGGCGCCTTCCTCCACATGGTCGCCGATACTCTGGTCTCCCTGGGCGTGCTCCTGGCTGGCCTCCTGGTGGAACTCACCGGATGGAATCTCCTGGACCCCCTGGTGGCCATCGCCGTGGCCCTCCTCATTCTCGTCTCTTCCTGGGGACTCCTGAAGGAAAGCCTCTACCTCGCCCTAGACGCCGCCCCTGAAGGCTTAAATCCCCAGGAACTCCAGAAGAAAGTCGCCACCCTGTCCGGCGTGCGCCAAGTCCCCTGCCTCCGCCTCCGCGCCCTCTCCACCACCGAGGAAGAAGCAATCCTCCATGTTGTCCCCGAAGCAAGCGCCAACCTCCCGGAACTCCACCAGGCAATCCAAGAACTCCTCCCAGAATCCCTCCACCATAATCTCCATCTGGTCTGGGAAAGAAAAGACACTCCCTAGGAATCAGAGGGGAGGAAGGGGGGGGGGCGAGATAGGACAAATCATGACAAGGCGGCAGGATTTTGGGCACTTTAGACGAACTCCCGCCAAAATTGGGTGATATCCCCCAATTCCGGTGTATATTATGCCGGTTACTCGTTTTGTCCTGTTTTGTCCCGATTTTTCTTTTTCTTTTGACCTATGGCACGCAGTTATCCCCTTGACCATGTCCGGAATATCGGCATCATGGCCCACATTGACGCTGGCAAGACCACCTGTACGGAGCGCATCCTCTATTACACGGGGCGCACCCACAAGTTGGGGGAGACCCACGATGGTTCCGCCACCATGGACTTCATGGAGGAGGAGAAGGAGCGTGGCATCACCATCATGAGTGCGGCCACCACCTGCATTTGGAATGACAACATGATCAATATCATCGACACTCCCGGACACGTGGACTTCACGGTGGAAGTGGAGCGTTCCCTGCGGATTTTGGACGGGGCCATTGGTCTGTTCTGCGCCGTGGGCGGGGTGGAGCCCCAGTCGGAGACGGTGTGGCACCAGGCCACCAAGTACAACGTTCCCCGGATTTGCTTTGTGAACAAGATGGATCGGACGGGGGCCAACTTCTTCTCCGTGGTGGAGCAGATTCGGGAGGTGTTGGGAGCCAATGCGGTGCCCATCTGCATTCCCATTGGGGAAGGTCCGGATTTCAAGGGCATCATCGACCTGGTGAAGATGGTCCAGGTGACCTACAAGGAAGAGAAGACGGGCACCGTGCCCGTGGATGCCCCCATTGCTCCCGAGCATTTGGAGTATGCGGAGAAGTGGCGGAAGAACCTCATTGAGGCGGCCGCCGAGCTGGATGACACCCTGATGGACAAGTACCTGGGGGGCGAGGATCCCACCGAGGAGGAGATCGTCAACGCCGTGCGTCTGGGCACCCATCGCCAGGAGATCTTCCCCGTGCTGTGCGGCACCGCCTTCCGGAACAAGGGCATCCGCCGTCTGCTCAACGCCATCATCAGCTATCTGCCCAGCCCCATGGATCTGCCTGCCTGCAAGGCCCATACCCTGGAGGGAGAAGAGGTGGAGCGCCGGGCTGACGACGAGCAGAACACCGCCGCCTTGGCCTTCAAGGTGGTCAGCGACCGGGAAGTGGGCAAGCTGGTCTATGTCCGGGTCTACTCCGGCGCCCTGACCTGCGGCACCTACGTGACCAACACCAACAAGGGCCGCCAGCAGAGAATCGGACGCATCTTCCGGATGCACGCCAACCATCGGGAAAACATCGATGTGCTCTATGCCGGAGAGATCGGCGCCTTGGTGGGACTCTCCGACACCGTCACCGGGGACACCCTCTGCAACGAGGAATCCCAGGTCACCCTGGAGAGCATCACCTTCCCCGCCCCCGTGATCTCCATCGCCGTCACCCCCAAGTCCCATGCGGACCGGGACAAGTTGATGATCGCCCTGGGCAAGCTGGCCGAGGAAGATCCCACCTTCACCGTCCGGGTGGATCCTGAGACGGAGGACACGGTGATCTCCGGCATGGGCGAGCTCCATTTGGACATCATCATGGAGCGTCTCCGTCGGGAGTTCAAGGTGGATGTCACCGCCGGCGCCCCCGAAGTGGCCTACCGGGAGACCATCTCCAAGAAGGTCACCCACGAGGAGCGCCTCAAGAAGCAGACGGGTGGCCATGGACAGTTCGCCCACGTCATCTTCGACATCGAACCCCAGGAGCCTGGCAAGGGCTACGAGTTCGTCAACGATGTCAAGGGCGGCGACATTCCCAAGGACTACATCCCTGCCATCGAGAAGGGCTTCAAGGACGCCATGGAGACCGGCCCCATGTCCGGCTGCCCCTGCGTGGACTTCAAGATCACCCTGGTGGATGGTTCCTACCACACGGTGGACTCCTCCGACATGGCCTTCCGCACCTGCGCCGCCACGGGCTTCAAGGCCGCCTTTGCCAAGGCCGCTCCCGTGCTGCTGGAGCCCATCATGAAGCTGACCATCTCCACGCCTGATGAATACTCCGGCAGCATCACCGGAAATCTCTGCGGGCTGCGGGGACAGGTCCAGGGAATGGAGATGGTGGGCAAGAACCAGCAGATCCATGCTCTGGTTCCCCTCTCCAACCTCTTCGGATACACCAGCACCCTGCGGAACATGACCCAGGGACGGGCCGGCTTCAACATGGAGTTCTCCCATGACGCCCCCGTGCCCCAGAATGTGGCCGAGGAAGTGCTGGCCGCCCGGAAGAAGGCCCGTGAAGCCCGGGGCAAGTAAACTTCCCTGACCCCCAGGAACGCGACAACGCCGTCCCTTCCTCTCCCCCGAGGAAAGGGCGGCGTTTTTGCTTTTCCCATTCCCTCCCCAGGCCCCGGATGAGGGGCGGGAGACTGTTCCCTATGGGGGAGGGTGTGGGGGAGTTATATTAACCCCCATCGTTTCTCCGCGCCCCGGGATGAGGCAACTCCCCCCCCGGGGAAGGCTGAGGCAGGGACGGTCGGCTCTTCCGCTTTGCCAGGGGATCCCCGGCGCCTCCCCCTCCCTGATTTCCCCCTCCTTCCTGGAGGAGTCTCCTCGTCCTTTTGCCCCTTTTTGCCTTTCATGCTCAGCGACCGCGACTATTATTCCCGCCCCCCTCGCCGAAATCCCTGGGAGTTCTCCTCCTGGTCCGGGGTGTCGACTCTGATCTATCTCAATGCCATCGTCTTTCTCGTGGTCGCTCTCCTGGACGGCCATGGGACGCTGACCCAGGCCTTCGCTCTGGTGGGGAACAAGCCGTGGCAGCTGTGGCGCCTGGTGACCTACCAGTTCCTCCATGCCAACTTCTCTCATATCTTCATGAATATGTATGGCGTGTGGCTCTTTGGACGAATGGTGGAGCAGGCCCTGGGAAAAACCCGGTTCCTTCTGCTCTATTTCTTCTCCGGGATCTTGGGAGGGGTCTTCTTCCTCCTGGCCAATCAGGGCAGCCCCGTCTACTGCGTGGGGGCCTCCGGGGCGGAGTTCGGGGTCATGGTGGCGGCGGCCCTGGCGTTTCCCCAGGCCCAGTTCTTCCTTCTTCTTCCCCCCATTCCCGTGCGTCTCTGGGTGCTGGCCCTGGGCTACTGCGTCCTGGAAGTGGTGATGCTCAATGACAATGGCTCCATCGCCCATATCGCCCATCTGGGCGGCGCCTTGGGAGGATTCCTCTTCATGCGCCGTCTCATGGGCCTTTCCCGCCGCTCCCCCTTCTCCCGGGAACCCGGAAGACGACCCTCGCCTCCGCCTCCTCGCCGCCCTCCCTTCTCCTCCCGGGAATCCGATGTCTCCGATGCGCCCATCGATTCCGAGGAGCTGAACCGTATCCTGGACAAGCTCTCCCGCCAGGGCATTGACCAGCTTACCCCCCGGGAGAAAGCCTCTCTGAGCCGGGCGGCGGAAGCCCTGAAACATCGTTAACATTTCTCCCTCTTTTCCCCAAGATGATGCCTTCTCCTCTGGAACGACTCCTGGAAAACCATCCCTGCCTCTCCGCCTGTCTGCCGCAAATTCAGGAGACGGCCCGCCTGCTGGAGGAGGGATTCCGCCGGGGCGCGACTCTCTTTACCTGCGGCAACGGGGGCTCCTGCGCCGACGCCGACCACATTGCCGGAGAGTTCCTGAAGGGATTCTGCCGCCGCCGCCCCCTGGAAAAAGCTCTGGCCGACACCCTGGAACGGCTGGATTCCGAGGATGGGGCTTTCCTGGGGAAAAAGCTGCAACAGGGCTTGCGCTGCATTCCTCTCTCCGGCTTTCCCGGCGCTTTGAGCGCCGTCCGCAATGACCTGGATGGGCAAATGGATTACGCCCAGGTGCTTCTGGCCTTGGGGCGCCCGGGAGACTTGCTCCTGGGCATCTCCACCTCCGGAAATTCCCGGAATGTGCATTTGGCGGCGACGGTCGCCCGCAGCTTGGGCATGACGGTGCTGGGCCTGACGGGGGAGGGGGGAGGACGCCTAGCCCGGGAGGCGGATGTGGCCATCCGGGTGCCCGCCCGAGAAACCTATCAGGTGCAGGAACTCCATCTTCCCGTCTATCACGCCCTCTGCCTCTCCGTGGAGGAAGCTCTCTTCCCTCTTTGATTCCCCCCCCCCGCTTTTCCTCTCCCTTCATCCCCCCCTCCCCATGCACGCACCCCTTTCTACTCTCAAGGGAATCCTGCTCCTGGCCGTCCTGCTTTCTCTGGCCCCACGATTCTCTTGGGGAGAGGAATCTGCCCCCGCCACCACGCTGCTGGAGATTTCTGCGGACAGGCTGGAATACGGGGTGGACGCCACGGAGGCCCGGGCGGAGGGAAATGTCCAACTTTCCTACGGCGATATCCGGATGACCTGCCAACGGGCCTCCATCAACCAGAAGACTCGGGATTTTCAGGCGGAGGGCGAGGTGGAGATTGTCATGGAGGGCAAAATGACGTGGCGTGTCCCATCCCTCCAGGGAAATCTGGATGACCGGACGGTTTCCTTTGGCCCCTTCCGCCTGAAGACCGATCTTTGGCATCTGGGGGGCGAGTCCGGGGAGAGCCTGGGCGCCCAGGAAGGGCAGGTGGTGAACCAGGGATGGATGACCACTTGCGACCAGGATGCTCCCCATTACCGCATCCAGGCCAAGAAGATTACCTATAACCCCCAGGATGGCACCTTCGTGGCCCGCCACATGACTCTCCGGGTGGGCAATGTCCCCCTCTTCTATTTCCCCGTCTTCCAGGGAAGCGCCGACGCCACCGCGGGCATGATCTTCCGCCCGGGATACTCCGGCAAGCGGGGAGCCTATCTCCGGGTGGGCCGGATCTGGCAGCACGGAAAGAAGGGAAACTCCCAGCTCTTCGTGGACGCCATGAGCAAACGGGGCCTGGGGGTGGGGGAGATCACCGAATACCGGGACGGGGAAACGCGGGAGGTGCAGACCAATCTCTACGGGCTCCATGACCTGGATCCCGCGGAAACCCAGCGGGGATATGACCGGCGATTCCGCTCCCAGGAAGACCGCTTCCGCTTGAAACTCTATTGGCGGGAAGCCTTGAACGACCACTGGTCCCTCCGCCTGAATCTGGACCTCCTCTCCGATCTCTCCATGCTGGATGACTGGTTCCGGCACGACTGGAGACACTGGGGACAGCCCAAGTCCTTCGCCAATCTCTCCTATGACAACGGATGGCTCCATTCCTCCCTGAATGTCCGCCCCCGCCTCAATACCTTCTACACCGTGGGAGAACAACTCCCGGAATGGCGACTGGACATCCCCCGCATGACCTTGCCCGCCTCCCCCCTGCCTCTGGTCTACTCCTCCCATACCTCCGCGGGATACTACACCATGCAGTGGAGAAACTTCGACCGCCAAAGACGGGAACTGATTCCCCCCTCTCTCTATCAGGAAAACCTCCACAAAGACCCCGCAGACTACGGCGCCTTCCGGGCCGATACGCTCCATACGCTCCAAATGCCTCTGGAGGTGGGAGATCTCTTCACCTTGACCCCACGGGCCAGTCTCCGGGTGACCTCCTATTCCCGCACCAGCCGTCAGGGAGTCTCCCAGGAGGAGCTGGCAGACTGGATCCAGGCCGACAATCCTGACGATCCCGCCGGACTCTCCCCCGTGAAGGGACGCTATGACCGCCGGGGCGGCTCCCGCACCAGGGTGGCCACGGAATGGGGAGTGGAAGGCAGAACTTCTCTGGTGGGAGAATGGAGCAAGGCCGAATGCCCCTGGCTGGATGTGAAGGGACTCCGCCATGTGGTGGAACCCTACTTCAATTATACCTACGCCGGAGCTCCCTCCGTGGACCGGGATTATCTCTACTTCTTCGATGAAATCGACCGCCTCCAACGCCAAAATTTCCTGCGCCTCGGCCTGGAGCAACGGTGGATGACCCACGGGGAATCGGGACGCCTCCGCACGCTTCTTTCCCTGGAAAACTACCTGGATGTCCACCACCAGGATGGGGAGGAAACCCAACGGCACTGGGGAGATCTGGGAACCCGACTGACCCTCCAACCCCGGGAAGACCTGCGGCTGTGGGGCACGCTCCTTCATGATGTGGGTGCAGGCCGCATCCAGCGGGGAGAGGTGGGCGTCCGCTACGGAAAGGAGGAAACCGGATTCTTCAGCCTCCGCTATGTCTACCGCAACAATCATCTCTCCCGCTCCGTCTACTCCATGGGCTCCACGCTGGCGGATTTCACCGGAGAATCCGGATACCTGAAACGCTATTTCCAAAGCGCCGATACTCTCACCGCCCAGGTGAACATCCCCCTGAACCCCCTCACAAGCCTGGAAATCGGCGCAGAATACGACTTCGAAAAAAACAACCTGGAAGAACACCACTATTATCTGACACGACAGCTCCACTGCTGGACCTTGGTGGGCGGCGTGGGATGGGATGACCACGATTTCCAGGTGATGCTCCTCCTGAGACTCACCGCATTCCCCAACGTGAAACTCAATCTGAATCTGTAACACGGAGAAGGGCGCTCCTGTTGAACACGGAGTACATGGAGGGCCCGGCAAGCCGGGCACACAGAGGAAACGGAGGTTTTTTTATGGGGGCGTTTGGTCGACGGTTCCCGTCTGCCTTGTGGCTCCCGGTTCCGTCTCTAGGGAGAGAATGCCCTGCCGGGCACCCTCTCCCCAGTCGGCGCTCTCGGGACCCACTTCCCTGGGCGGACAAGGCCGCCCAGGTCCCCCCCCCCCCACGGATCAAATTTTAGGATGAAATCCCTACCCCCTCTAGAACATCTAGTCCTTCGATGCTTACCCCTTCGGAGGCAATCCTCATGAACCCCGTAGGGGTGGGAGGATCGCTAGACGGGGGTGTAGCGCAGCGCAACCCTTGGCGCCTATGGCGGACAGGTCGATCTCCTGCAGGGCAGGTCATGTATAGAAGGAGCGGGAGGAGGAAGATTTCTTGCCCTGGGGTTTTTCGGGGATTTCGCAAAATTCCGGGAGGGGGAGTTGCAAACCGGTTCCGTCTTGCTATAGTATCTCCGTTTTCCGCTTGGAGACAGGCGGGAGCATTTTTCATTGCCCGGGTGGCGGAATTGGCAGACGCGTTAGGTTGAGGGCCTAATGGAGTAACATCCGTGCGGGTTCAAGTCCCGCTCCGAGCACCAGTTTCAACCTGGCTACCCCTAGAGGTGGCCAGGTTTTTTTGTTTTGTTTTTGGTTCTATGGACGAATATGATGTGATCGTGGTGGGGGGAGGGCACGCAGGATGCGAAGCCGCCCTGGCGGCGGCGCGGGTGGGAGCCCGTACTCTGCTGCTGAGCCTGAACCAGGATCATCTGGCCCAGATGTCCTGCAATCCCTGCATTGGAGGGGTGGCCAAGGGGCAGTTGGTGCGGGAGATTGATGCCCTGGGGGGGGAGATGGGCCGGAATGCCGACGCCACCACGGTGCAGTTTCGGATGTTGAACGCCTCCATGGGGGCCGCCGCCCAATCTCCCCGGGCGCAATGCGATAAGACTCTCTACCAGAAAAGGATGAAAATGGTCCTGGAACAGACTCCCGGCCTGGACATGCTCCAGGCGGAGGTCACGGGACTTCTCCTGGATCAAGAGGGGCAGGTCTGCGGGGTTCGCACCTCCCTGGAGGAGGAATGGCGCTCCCGCACGGTGGTTCTCGCCACCGGAACCTTCCTGGGGGGAACCCTTCATTTCGGCCTCCATCGTAGCGCCGGAGGACGGGCCGGGGACGCCGCCGCCCTGGAGCTCTCCCGCTTCCTTTCCATAAAACTGGGCCTGGAGATGGGACGGCTGAAGACGGGCACCCCAGTCCGCGTCCTGGGAAAGACCCTGGATTTTGCCTCCATGGAACCCCAGCCCCCCGATTCTTCCGGCGCAGGATTCTCCTTTGGCCCCGGAGACCGGGGAAATGTCCCCTTCTTTGGACAGCTCCAACTGGAGCAGCGTTGCTGCTATCTGACCCATTCCACGGAACAGACACGACAGCTGATCCTGGACAATCTCCATCGCTCCGCCATGTATTCCGGAGCCATCCGGGGCATAGGCACCCGCTATTGCCCCTCCTTCGAGGACAAGGTGGTTCGCTTCGCCAGCCACCCCTGCCACCATATCTTCGTGGAACCCGAAGGAGACTCCACCGACGAATACTACCTCAACGGCCTGTCCACCTCCATGCCCGTGGAGGTCCAATGGCAGATGGTGCGCTCCATCCCCGGATGCGAAAAGGCCTTCATCTCCCGATACGCCTACGCCATTGAATATGATTTCGTCTTCCCCTGCCAGCTGGACACTTCTTTGGCCCTTCGCCGCTATCCCACCCTCTTTTTGGCAGGACAGATCAACGGCACCTCCGGATACGAGGAGGCGGCGGCCCAGGGATTGCTGGCGGGCCTGAATGCCGCCCGAACCGCCTGCGCCCTGGGGGAACCCCTCCGTCTCCGCCGAGATCAGGCCTATCTAGGCGTCATGGTGGATGATTTGGTGACCAAGGAGATTGTGGAGCCGTACCGCCTCTTCACTTCCCGGGCGGAGTATCGCCTGTCTCTCCGCCAGGACAATGCGGATCGCCGTCTCACCGCCCTGGGCCACCAGTATGGCCTGGCCACGGATGCCGCCTTCCAGCGCGTCCAATCCCTGGAGGAGGAGATTCAGCGGAGCCGGGAGATCCTGTCTCAGGTTCGGCTGGAGGGACACAGTGTGTTGGAGCTTCTGGCTCGCCCGGATTTCCGCTATGAGGCGCATCCCGATTTGCCCTCCTTGCCCCCCAGGGCCTTGCAACAGCTCACCGTGGATGTCCGCTATGCCGGATATTTGGCCCAGCAGCAGGAGCAGGCGAAAGGCATGCGGGAATTGGAGGCCTGGACCATCCCTGGAGATTTCTCCTTCCAACTGCCGGGGATCTCCTCGGAAGCCCGCCAAAAACTGGAGAAACGACACCCGGAAACCCTGGGACAGGCCGCCAGAATCGACGGGGTCACCCCGGCGGAAATCGGCATCCTCCAGGTGCATTTGCGAAAACGAAAGGAATCAAGACCATGAGAATTGTCATTGCCACTTCCAATGCCCATAAGCTTCAGGAGTTCCGCGCCATGCTGGAACCCCTGGGACACCAAGTGGTGGGAGCAGGGGAAATGGGGGGAATGCCAGAGGTGGTGGAAGATGGCAAGACCTTCGAGGAGAATGCGGCCAAGAAGGCCTGTCAGGCCGCCATGGCCTTCCATTGCCCTGTGATGGCCGATGATTCCGGTCTGGAGGTGCTGGCCTTGGACGGGGAGCCCGGGGTCTTGTCCGCCCGCTATGCCGGGGAAGGGGGCAACGATGGACGGAATCTGGCGAAACTCCTGGGAAAACTCCAG
This sequence comes from Lentisphaeria bacterium, assembly GCA_016303095.1. Classification (GTDB taxonomy): domain Bacteria; phylum Verrucomicrobiota; class Lentisphaeria; order Oligosphaerales; family Oligosphaeraceae; genus UBA1724. The sequence continues at coordinate 12,241 of JAEDMH010000061.1, forward strand.
GGAGTGACGGATCGCCGGGCCCGCTTCGTCTGCGTCATCGCCCTGGCGGACGAGAGGGGCGTGCTCCAGGGATGTGTCCGGGGGGAGGTTCAAGGCCATATGGCCCAGGCCCCTCAAGGGAACGGAGGATTCGGCTACGATCCCGCCTTCGTGCCCCAGGGATATGACAAGACCTTCGGAGAGCTTTCCGCCACAGTGAAGAATTCCTTGAGCCACAGGGCGAGGGCCCTGGAGAAGGCGGTGGCCCAATTCTTCTCCCCCGCTTCCCGGGAAACCGGCAAAGAATAAGGAGGCGTTTCTTATGCAATCACGGTTTTCCTCCTTCCTGGGTCCTCGGGTGGTCATCTATTCCATTGTTGTTTTGGCCATGGCCTGGGTCTTCTGGCGGCAAGAGTCTCGGATGACCCCAAACGCTGTCCCCTCCCCCGCACCAGAGGAGAAGGTCTGGGAAGGCACTCCTGTTCACTCTCTACTGCCTCAACCTCTCCTGATGGCCCTGGGAACGCCGGAAATGCGGGAGAAAGTAGAGGCGGTGGTGAAACTGGCGGAGGAGTCTCCCGAACTGCGCAACGTTTTTATGGTGGTGTCCGTGATCCTGGATGAGCCCGAAAGCGTCAACTTGTATCTCCAGGTCTTCCAGTGCCAGGAACAGGAACTCCCTCTGGCCATCCTCTTCGACGCCCAGGGAGAGGAAATCCGGCGAGGCCCACTCCCCAAAACCAAGGAGGAACTGGAGGCCTTCCGTTAACTCCTCCCTTCTAGATTTCTAGATTTCTAGACCCTCTAGAATCTCTAGCCCCCCTATCTGGGGGGATGGGGGGAATCCTCCTGAACCCCGGCAGGGGTGGGAGGATCGCTAGACGGTGGTGAAGGGAGGCCCGAAGGGCCGACCGGAACCCCCGGCAAGGAGAGTTAACACG
>JAEDMH010000062.1 GCA_016303095.1 Lentisphaeria bacterium
TCACCCCCGTCTAGCGCTCCTCCCACCCCTGCCGGGGTTCATGAGGATTGCCCCCTTTTCCCCCGCAAGCGGAGGAGGATTTCCCCCCAATCCCCGGGCGGGACGTGCGGGGGGCAGGTCCCGCCCCCTCCGTGCCCTCTGTGCGCCGCATAGCGGCGTTTCCGTGCCCTCCGTGTTTAAAACCTCCGTGTCTTCCGTGTTTTCTCTCCCTGCCGGGGGTTCCGGTCGTCCCTTTGGGCCTCCCTTCACCCCTGTCTAGCGATCCTCCCACCCCTGCCGGGGTTCAGGAGGATCCCCCCGTCCCCCCACAGGGGGCTAGAGGTTCTAAGGATCAATAGTGGAGGGGGCCCTGGGGGAATTCGGTGCCCTGGAGATATTGAGGATTGGAGGGTCGTTTTTGGGAGAACTTTTCCGGGGTGTTGTAGTATCCCTGATTGTAGGTCACGGCCATGTGGGCGAAGAGCTCCTTCCATTCCTGGAGGGTGGTTTCCGCCAGGCGGTTCAGGGCATTGGCGTCGGGCAGTTCCGGGGCTTCCAGGGCCAGCATGGCCCGTTCCTCCGCCCGTTGCTGGGCCCGGGCGATATCCTGTCGCATGTCGCAGTATCGCAGCTCCGAGAATTGGCTCACCAAATTATAGCGCCACCAGGCGGAGCCTTCGGGATCGAATTCCCGTGGGCTTCCTTGGGAGAAGGGGGCGGGGGGAGGAGCCACGGCCAGGGGGACGAAGGGGACTTCGGCGGGGCGTCCCAGGGCCAGCCAGCAGATGCCCCGGGGTTCCAGGATGTAGGCATAGCCTGTGTCCACCATGGAGATGGGGCGTTCCCAGGCTCCTTGGGTGGCCTCTTCCTCTGTGGGGCGGGGGCGGTTGGGATTTCCCCAGGGGCCGGCGGCGACGCCTTTCGTGAGATCGAAGGGGGTTCCCTCCAGATGATCCCGGTAGATGCGGAAGAGATCCTGGAGATTCACCGGGCGGTCTGGGGCGAAGGAGAAGGGGTAGGCGTCATCCAGGAAGCCGGTGAGTTTTGTGGGGGCCTGGAGAGAGGGGGCCAGGAGATCCATGACCCGCCACACCCGTCGCATGGCGTAATACGGGTGATGGAATTCCCCTTCGGAGGTCAGGGCGGCCCAATCCACCTCTTGGCCTTCCTGGGCCATGGCGCGAAGCGTGGAGCAGAGACGCTGGTCGGGGGAGGTGGGATCCATCTTCCGCAGGCGGAAGAGATTGGCTTCCACAAAGATCTCCCCGTCCGGCACTCGTCGGGCAGCCCAGAGTCCCCCCGTTCCCTGGGAGGAGGGAGCCATTTCCATGACCCAGGCATCCTTGGCATCGGCCACCAGGAGCGTCTCTCCCGTGCCGTAGACGCCGTATTCCTCGATGAGGGATCCCATGAGTTCCACAGCCTCCAGGGCGGCGGTGCAGCGTTCCAGGGCGACCCGCATCAGCTCCGAGGAATAGAAGATGCGCTTGCCTTCCTCCGGGGGGCAGAGATGGTGGGCCCGGCAGGTGCATTCCCCAAAAACCAAGCCCGCCTCGTTCATCACCCCGTAGTTGCTGTCCAAGTAGGCGAACGTGTGACGCACCTGGGGAATGGACCCCACGGGCAAGGTGGGATAGGCCTGGCCCAAAGGATCCCGGTAGGCGTCTGGACGTCCCGGAACGTAAAGCCGGGGGATGATCCGGGCGTTCCACTGGGGCAACTCCTTCTCGCAAATTCCGCATGGATAGACCGGGCGCCGGGCGCCCTCCGGCCAATCCTGGGCGGGGACATAGACAAAGCGATGGTCGGCCAGGGCGTCGTCGCAGGAATGGGCCACCCGCATCCGTCCATCGGCGCTGGCGGAGGGGGTGACGAGGATGGTGGTGCAGCTGCTGTTCGGCATAGGCGGGAGAGAATTCTTAAGGAAGGAGAGAGTTTTTTTTCATAGCCAGAAGAGTCAGATCCAGGCGTCGGCGGAAGCCTTCCGGCTCATGGGTTTCCGTGACGGCCATCTGCATGGCCGCCCCCATGATCTGCTCGTAGAAGACGCCGGCGATTTCCTGGGCGAGAATGGGGTTGAATTCGCCGGTCTCCACCGCCTCTCGAATCAGACGCACCAGGGTGAGGCGAAGAAGCACCGTGTGCCGCATCACCCGCCGGGTGACTCTCTCTCCCTTGCGCTGAAGATCGATGAGATATTCCACCACGGCATCCAGAAAGGGGATGTTCTCCTCCATGTATTCCACGAGGCGCACCAAGATAAAGCGCAGCTTCTGGGACGGCGGAGTCTGGGGGTTTTGGCGGGCGTATTGGAGAAATTCCAGTCCCAGATGGGTGGAGATGTGATAGAGGACGGCCTCGAAGACCTTCCGTTTGCTTTCGTAGTAGCGATAGAGCACTGTGCGGCTCAGCTGGCACCGCTTGGCCAGCAGTTTCAGGGTCACCTGGGGATAGCCCAACTCCCCGAAAAGCTCCTGGGCAGTCCGAAGAATCAACTCGGTGCGCTGTGTATGATCAACTCTACGTCTCATGGCATGATAGAACAACTCCGGAAAAACGAGCCGGCCAGCGGGCGGAATGCGTCGCAAGAAGGCTTCCTGTCTCCTGAATGCCCGGCGAAAACATAAGATATTCCTGCCTAGGCCGTTTTCCTCTTCTCCTCCCGGGAGATTTTCCCCATGGGGGAAGGGGGAACGGCCTTTTTGGGGGGAGGGAGCCAGGGGACGGGACGGGGAAAATCCATATATAGTATCCCCTATTATGCCTGTCTCTTCCTTTCAGCATGTACGAATCGCCGGCGTGGGGGCCTACCTGCCGGAGCGTGTGGTCTCCAATGAGGAGCTGTCTGCCACCTTGGACACCTCCCACCAGTGGATTTTCTCCCACACCGGAATCCAGCAACGCCACCTTGCCGCCCCGGAGGAGGGGGCTGCTTCCATGGGACTCCAGGCGGCGCTTCGGGCCCTGGAGGATGGGGGAGTCTCGCCCGGGGAATTGGGGATGGTCATCGTCGCCACCTCCACGGCGGACTACGCCAGCTATCCCTCCACGGCGGCTCTGATCCAGGGAAAGCTGGGGGCAGAAAATGCCGGCGCCTTTGACCTGAACGCCGCCTGCAGCGGATTCGTCTACGCCCTTTCCCTGGGGAAATGCACCTGCCGGAATCTGGGACGCCCTGTTCTGGTGGTGGCCAGCGAGGTGAATTCCCGGATTGTGGACTGGAAGGACCGGGCCACCTGTGTTCTCTTCGGGGATGGGGCCGGTGCCGTGGTGCTGGTTCCCGCTTCTTCTCCCGGGATCCTTCACGAAGTGCTGGGGGCGGAGGGCGCCGGCGCCGATGCTTTGGTCCGGGAAGCCGGGTTGCGCACCCGGGAGGATTCCCTGCGGAAGCCTGGCTATGTGCGGATGGACGGGCGGGCGGTCTTCCAATTTGCCGTCCGTTCCATGGAGAAAGTGATCCGGCGTCTCATGGCGGAGGCGAATCTTCCCCTGGAGGAGGTGGATCACTTCATTCCCCATCAGGCCAATGGGCGGATTTTGGACGCGGTAGCCCGGAACATGGGGGTGCCCCAGGAACGCTTCTTCCGGAATATCCAGGAGGTGGCCAACACCGCCAGCGCCTCCATTCCCATCGCCTTGGCGCAACTCCGTCGCCAAAAGGCGCTCCAGCCAGGAGACCTGGTGCTCCTGGTGGCCTTCGGCGCCGGCCTGGCCTACGGAGGATGCCTCCTGCGCTGGTAAGTCCTCTTGCCCTTTACCGTTCTTCTCCCTGCAAAAAGCCTTTTCCCAAGGCTCCCCATCCTAGAAAACCCACCCTCTCACTCCTGAACACGACAATGCCTACTTTGATTTTCATGGGGGATTCCGTCACCGACTGCGGCCACCTCACCTCCGGCGGCACAGGCTATCCCGTGGGGCTCTGGGGCCCCGGATACGTTGGATTAATCGCCAGCCGTCTCCTCTCCGACCGCCCCGCCGAAGCCTGGAAGATCCTGAACCAGGGCATCAGCGGCAACAAGGTGGTGGATCTCTATGCCCGCTGGAAGAGGGATTGCCTGAATCTGCGCCCTGATATCTTGAGCATCATGGTGGGCATCAACGACCTATGGCATGAAAAGTCCCATCAGGACGGGGTGGAGATCCCCCGGTATGCCCAATTCTACCGCATGCTTTTGGAATGGACCCGGGAGACCCTTCCGGGGATTCGCCTGGTGCTGATGGAACCCTTTGCCGGCCTGATGGGGGAGGTGCAGGAGGAGTGGATGGAGGAGTTGGCGCAGCGTTGCCAAATCGTCCGGGAATTGGCCCGGGAATTTGAGGCCGTACTGGTTCCTTCCCAAGAGATTCTCCAGCAGGCCATCCAAGAGGCCCCGATGGAATACTGGCTGGTGGATGGCGTTCATCCCATGCCTCCCTTCCATCAGCGCCTGGCCGACGCCTGGCTCAAGGCCACGGGAATGATTCAATAACCCCTTTCTATTCCATCCACCATGAAAGCCTCTCGCTCCATCTGTCTTCTCCTCGCCCTTCTTCTTCCCTGGCTGTCCTATGCAGAATGGAGACCCTTCGCCACCATTCCCGAAGCCCAGGGGCCAGAGGAAGCCTGCTACTTCGGGGACTGGATCACCATCGACGGCAAAGCCCGCCCCGAATCCCCCCTTCATCTCTGGATGTGGCGGCAAAATGGCCGCCTCATGGGAAAAATCGAGGTGGTGGAGCCCCGGATGGCGGGCATCCGCATGGAGAAGAAGGAGAGGGATTCCGCCGTATGGGAGGATGACTCCTTCGATCTTTTTCTCTATCCTGAGGATGGCCATGCCTACCATCTGATCTTCAATGCCCTGGGCACCATCTATGACGAGCGGGACGGGAAGGGCGACTGGAATGGGAATTGGCAGATCAAGACCACCCGGGAACTCTACCGCTGGATGGCGGAGTTCTCCATTCCCTTCTCGGACTTGGGAGGGGAACCCCAGGAGGGAACCCAATGGCGGATGGAGATGGGGATCTGCCGCACCACCATCACGAAGCATAACATCTCCGGCTGGGTGGCCGCCCCGGAAACCCGGCGCTTCCGGGATTCTTTCGGCTTCATCCGCTTTGAAAACGCTCCCCGCCCCCTGGGAAAAGTCCCCGGTTCGGAAAATGCGGCCGCCCCGGAATACCGCTGGTCTGTCCAGCCGGAACCCCAGCTGGTCCGCGCGGGCGTCGCCGCCGCCGGCACGGAATATCTGTGCCATCGCATGGAATATCAGGTGGATGGCGTCCCCGTCTACGGGGTCTATTTCCTGAAACGGGACAGCCAGGTGGCCGCCATCTTGGGAGAGACCACGGAACGTCTCCGCGCCTTCTCCTCCCCGGAGGTGAAAGCCATGGTTCGCAGCGCAGAGGCTCTCATGGCTCTCCATGCGGAAGAGACGCCCGAAGTCTATGATCTCCTGGAGGAGGAGGCTTTCCGGCTTCGGGACCGGATGCTCTATCTTCTGGCGGAGAAGACCATGGAGGAACGGGGAAGACAACCCGAGGAAATCGTCTACGGCACCTTGGACTCCCTCACTCGCCTCCTGCCTGTGGATATCTTCCCCGGGGAGATGGGAGGAGAGGTGATGTTGGATGCAGGGCGGAACGAGCAGGAGGCCGCCCAGGTGGTTCTTTTTGCGGGAGGGGCCAATCTCACCTGGGTGGAGGCCTCCCTGGAAGGCCCTCTGGTCTCCTCCGAGGGCGGCACCCTTCCCCAGGAGGCCATGGAGATCCGCCGGGTGGGCCATGTGCTGACCACCACCCCGGAATATGACACAGACTACGTGGGGCTCTACCCAGACATCCTGCTTCCCCTCTCCACCTTTGATGTGCCTGCCTGGGGCAGGGAAACCCTCTGGGTGAGCGTCAAGGTGCCGGAAAACACCCCGCCGGGACTCTACCAGGGCAAACTCCTCCTGAAGGCCCGGAACAGCCTGCCCACCCTGGTGCCCATCCGGCTCCAGGTGCGTTCCTTCACCATCCCCCGCCATTCCAGTCTCATCAGCGCCTTCGGCGTCTGGCCTCTGAACGGCGGGAGCAAAAAGCTGATGAATCGGTACGGCTTCACCCTGGATCTCCAGGCCGCCTATGAGATGATGTTCGCCCATCGTCTTACTCCCTATTTCATCACCGAGACGCCTCCCATGGAAAAGAAACCCTACCTGAAATTGGAGGAAGGCGACACTCTGGTCTTGGAAGTGGATAGCCTGGGCGAGGGAGATCTGGAGGTGTCCCTGTATTCCGATGAGGGAGACTATGCCCGCCTCCATTTCCCCATTTCCGCTGGAACCAGCCGCCAGGAATGCCCCTCTCTCCGGGATGCCTTGGGAAAGGAGCACCTCTATGAAATGAACCTCACCCTTCGGGGATGCGGCGGCGGACGCCTTCGGGCAACCCTGGAACGCTCCCAGGGCACCCTGGAGTTGATTCCCTGGGGGAATGCCTGCTGCGACCTCCAGGCAGATGGCTCCGTCTCCGACTGGGCCCAATGGAGCTATCTGGCCATGGATCCTCCCGCCGTCCCCCCCGTCATCGATTGGTCCGCCTATGATCGTCAAATCGAATGGGGCCTCTCCCGGGGCATGACCTCCCATATGGCAGATTTGCGGGATCCTCTTCCCCTCTGGAGCCGCATCTTCCGCAACCATCTGGAGGAGAAGGGATGGACGAAATACTTCTACACCTATCTGGCGGACGAGCCGGTGCCTTCCTACTACCCCGTGGTCAACGCCCGCCTTTCCACCGTGAAGGAAGCCCCCGGAATCCCCTCCCTCCCCAACATGATGACCGCCCGCAGCTTCCCTCCGGAACTCTGCTTCGTGGATACTTGGTGCCCAGAGACTTACAGCTACAATCCCGAGCTGTCCGCCGCAGAGCAGGCCAAAGGCCGCAATGTGTGGTGGTACGTCGCCTACGGAAACCGCAACCCCCTCCCCAATATCTGGATCGACTCCCCCCTGGCCGAGGGACGCTCCTGGATCTGGCAGAGCTGGAAGCATCACCTGGATGGCATCCTCTACTGGTCCGTGAACTGGTGGGGACGCCGTAATCCCTGGGCCACCGGCGCCGTCTTCAACGATGTGAGCAATGGCGACGGAAATCTGATCTACCCCACTCCCTCCGGTGTCCCGCTCTCCTCCCCCCGCCTGGAAGTCCTGACGGATGGATTGGAGGACTACGAGCTCTTCTGCCTCCTGGAAGCCGCCCAGGAAGCCCTGGGAGAAGCGAATCCTTCCCTCTCCCAACGGATGCAAACCCTCCTCTCCGTGAATCCGGAGGTGGTGGTGAATTGGATGGAATATTCCCGGGATCCCCAGGTGATCCTCCGGGAACGGCGGCGTCTGATGGATTGCCTGGAGGAAGCCATCGCCTTCCTGGGCGCCCAGCCCCCCATCACCCGTCATCCTGTGCGCCGTCCCGGCCTCACCCCTGCCGAGGCGACCCAAAACCTGACCCGGTATCAGAAGGCCTTGGAGGAAGAGAGGCAGCTTCGGGGCAGGGAAGCCCAGAAGTCATTGGAAGGGATGAAACGCCCCGACAATCAGCCCCAGCCCGGCCTGGTTCTCTCCTATGACTTTGAGGGCAGCGCCCCCCTTCTGTGGGATCGCTCGGGAAATGGCCTGGATTCCGGCTCCGCCGGCTTGGAACGCGGGGAGGGGCATGCCGGACAGGGACTGGGCACCTTGCCCAACCGCGGCCTGGCGCTGCCTCCCGCCGCCGCCATCCTGGGATCCCGCCCCGCCGAAGGCACGGTGGCCTTCTGGGTGCGTCCCCGGGAAGAGCAGGGGGCCACTTCCTTCATTCCCGTGATCTTCTACCTCATGGCCACGGACCGGAACTGGACCCCCAGCGGCATGGATGAAATCGGGATCTACGTGGAGGACAACAAGTTGAAGGCCCGGATCTGCGGCGAAGGCACCCGTCAGGCCGTCTTGGCGGAACTTCCCAACCCCTTGAAGAAGGGAGAGTGGAGCCATCTGGCCCTCACCTGGAAGGAAGGCGACCGTCGTCTCTATGTCAATGGCGTGGAGGCGGGCTCCTCCCAGGCTCCCTTCGTCGCTCCCTGGCTGGACGGATTCTCGGGAAGCTTGGGCGGCCATCCCTGCCATCTCTACAATGAGGAACGGACCTTCCCCGGGGACTACGATGATCTTCTCATCTACCGCCGCTGTCTCTCCCCGGAGGAAATCCGAAGCCTCATCCAGCCATAGGAAAGAAGACAGAGGGGAGCAAGGAGGCTCCCGCTCCCCCTGTCTCTGTCGTGTTCTTAGCGTTTGCCCCCCGGAGGAAATCCCGCCATGCCTCGCCTTCTTCTTGCCCCTGCGCTCCTTGGGGCCCTCCTGTCCCTCCTGACCCCTCTATCGGCCCAATTTTCCACTCCCCAAGAGGGGATCCAGGCCTTTTGGGAGGCCTGCGACGGGCCCAATCTGGCGGCGGGCCGCCCCGTCTCCTTCCGGCCCACCCCGAACTATTCCCTGACGGTCAAAGGGGAGAGCGACGCCCGGGACTTGACAGACGGGCTTTTTGCCAAGACGGATCGGATTTGGTGGGAGCCCGAGGCGGTGGGCTTTGAACGGGCGTGGAACGGAATCTTTGTCACCATCGACCTGGGGGAGGTGCGCCACGTGAGAAAGGCGGTGGTGCGTCTCCAGGGCGGAGTCATGGACAAATACACCATTGCCTTCCCCGAGAATCTCTCTGTGTGGGTGAGCCAGGATGGGCGGAACTTCTATCCGGGGCAGGCCCTGGTGAAGCTGAAGGCCACCGAGGATTATCTGGCGGACGGAAAGACCCTCTATTATCTCCCGGAAAGCCAGGGGGAGGGCAAGGACGACCGGTATTTCGTCTATCCCTTCCAGCTGGAAATTCAGGCGGATGCCCGCTACGTCTGCCTCTTCTCGGATTCCCAGCAGTTCCGGAATTTCTTCAGCGACGAGGTGGCCGTCATCGAGGCCACGGAGGAGGAGGCGGCCTCTCCCGCCTATGGTGTGCCCTATGCCCGCACGCCCCGCCTCCTTCATCATGGCGGCATCCGCGTCGCCCCCAAACAACCGGTCTTCTATGTGGCGGAGGGGATGTATCTCCGGAATCTGCTCTCCCTGGAGAATCAGCGGGAGACCAGCCCCGAAGGCTGGGAATATGCCATTGAACTGCCGGAGCAGGTCACCTATCAGCCCAGCCAGGCCTGGCCTGAATGGCTGCGGACTCTCGTCTCCCAGGAGACTCGGGGAGGGAGGACCCTGTGGCGTTTCCGTCCAGGGAAAGACTTCGCCGAGGTGCAGAAGGTGATCCGCTATGGCTTCGGCCCCTTCTTCTTCTCCGTCGCCCCCGGCACGGAAATCCCCCCAGACCAGAAGTACGCCCAGTTCATCACCTATGCGGAGGAGCAGGAGGACCAGCGTGTGCGCATGCCCTTGGAGATCCTCTCCATGCCCCGGATGTCCGTCCCCTGGAAGCGTCTGGATACCTCCCTTTGGCTGGAAAACCGCTTCCATGAACTGCCCACCCACAACCAGGACGAACTCTCCCTGGGGTTCTCCACGGCTATGTTCTTTGCCACCACTCTGGCCGAAGCCCAGGAGATTCTCCCCCTGGTGGAAAAGGCCAGGGCGGCGGGGCGGCGCATCCGCCTGGAGATGGAACCCACCCGGCTTCTTCGCCGGGCCAATGGGGGAAAGAACGAGTCCCGGTGCATCGGCTGCTCCAGCACCTGTCTGGCCTATCGGGGAAAGGAGTATCAGGATGTGGTGGAAGGGGTGCGCCAGGTGGCAAAATGGATTCCCATGGACACCGTGGTCTTCGATGTGGAGGACTGGGAGCCCAACTACATGAACAACACCATCCGGAACTGCACCCGGTGCCGTCAGGAGAAGGAGCGCCGGGGCATGGAGAGCTGGGTGGAATATTTCGATGTGCTTCAGGCGGAGTATGTGGCCGCCTTCACCCAAGCTGTCCGGGAGGGAGCCCAGGAGGCGGGACGCCCCGCTCCCCGGGTGGGATACTACGCCGTCTCCCCGGAAATGAGCTATTCATGCCAGGAGGGAGCCGTTCCTTTCCTGGGATACTCCCACCTCTATCCCGCCCTCTGCGATGAAGTTCAGAACTCGTACTACGGGCGTTCTCCCGCGGAGGCGGGCCAGCAGATGCGCCGGGTCTACCAGGCCACCGGCGGCCATCCGGAACGCCTGATTCCCTGGCGCACGGCGGGCACTGGCGCCTATCACACCCAGCCCATGGGCCCCCTGGCGGAGCAAATCCTCCTGGAAACCCTGATGAACGGGGCCGGCGGAGTCCAATATTTCTATGCCCTGGGCTTCGAATCCCCCTTGGACTACTTCTATGTGGCCCGGGCTTTCTCCCTTCTCGCCCCCTACGAGGAGATTCTTTGGGAGGGAAGCTTGGAGGAGGAAATCCGGGGCGCCGCCCCAGGGCTCTCCTACACCGCCCGGAAACGGGGCGGCCAACTCCTCCTCCTTGTGGGCAACTACGGCACGCAGCAGAGCGCAAAGGACACGCTCTTCCTGCCTGAAGCCGCCTCCGTGACCTGTCTCTCCCCCCAAGGAAAGGCAACCCTAAACCAGGGCACCCTCTCCCTGGAGATTCCTCCCGCCGGATATCTTCTTTGCCTCCTGACTCTCTCCGGGGAGTGATCCCTGCCAGACCCATGGACAATTCCTCCCTCCCACAATGGCGCAACAGGATCGCCAATATCTCCTTCCTGCTGCTGACGGTGGCGATCCTTCTGGCCGTGGTCTATCTCCTGAAGGATTTTCTCCACGCCATCCTCCTGGGCGCCCTCTTCGCCATCATGCTCATGCCTCTCCATCGGTGGATCCTGACCCATCTGGGGCAGATCGTCCAACGGGGGGCTCGCCTGGGAAAACCCCTCAAGTCCTCCCCCGGAAAGGAAAAGCCGGCGCCCTCGCAAGCCTCTCCTTCCCCTAAGGTCCGGCGGGTTGCCGCCTTCTGCTCCGTGACCCTGGTCTTCCTCCTGGTGGTGGTGCCCTTGGGACTCTTTGCTGTCCAGGTGGCCGCCCAGGGAATCCGGGCAATTCCCCTGGCCCAACGCTGGATTGCCGAGGATCTGGAGGGAGAATGCCAGGAGTTTTTTCGTCAGCATCCCCGTCTCCAGGAGGGATGGAAACTCCTCCTCCAAAGCACGAATTTCGGGGAGACTGGAGAAGAGCAGGCAACCTCTCCCGAGGACGCCCTCTTCCCGTCCCTCCTGGGAGACGGAGAACACAACGACGCACCTCTTGCCGAAGAGGGGAGCACCGAGCAGCTGCCCTTGGCCATCCGCATGGGAACCGTGAGTCTGCAATGGCTGAAGGATCTTCTCCTGACTCTCCTTTCCCGCACCTGGACCACGCTCTTCAATTTCTTCCTGATGCTCTTCGTCATGTATTACGTCTTCCTGGACGGAGAGGAACTGGCCGCCTATCTGAAGAGCATTTGTCCCCTGAACCAGGAGGAGCTGGGACTGGTGGCCCAGCGGATCCGACAGGTCTCCCAGGCCATTTTCTACAGCACCCTGGGAACCGCCATCGTCCAGGGGCTTCTGGGAATGCTCTTCTTCCGTCTGGTGGGCATCCCGGCTCTCTTCTGGGGCGCCCTCCTGGGGGTCTGCTCCATTGTCCCCTTCGTGGGCACCGGCCTGGTCTGGGTGCCCGTCGCCATCTTCCTCTTTCTCACAGGACAGCCAGGCAAGGCCCTCTTCATCCTGATTTCCTGCGGCGGCTTGGTCTCCAATGTGGACAGCCTGCTCCGCCCCTTCCTGATGAAAAAGGGAGGCAACACGGGCATGTCTTATATGGTTCTCTTCTTCGCCGTCCTGGGAGGACTGCAGACCTTCGGCCTTGCTGGTCTCATCTACGGCCCCCTCATCATGGGAGTCTGCGGGGTCTGTCTCCTGATTTTCAGCACAAGACTCAAGAATGGCGAAAAATCCACCGAAAAATCAGGGGAGAACCCTTGATTTTTCCGAAAAATAGTCCAATAATTTCCCTGAGCGAGTTGAGAAGACTCAATTTTTTCTGTTTTCTTTCCCCTCTTTTTGCACACGACCATGAAGAAGACATTTACCCTTATCGAATTGCTGGTGGTCATCGCCATCATCGCCATTCTCGCCGCCATGCTTCTTCCCGCCCTCTCTAAAGCCAGGGAAAAGGCTCGGGCCATCAGCTGCACCAATAATCTGAAGCAGATCGGCCTCCATAACGTGTTGTACCAGACGGATTATGACGACTATATCCTCCCCGCCTTGCCTCATAGCGCACAGGCGCTGACGGACCTGCCATGGCAAATCATGATGATGCTCGACTACTCCCTGGATGCTAAGGCCTTGGAATGCCCCGCCAGCCCGATCTCCCTGGCCTCGGACATGCGAAAGCTCTCCAAGGACAATCTCACGGACTACTGGAACCGGGCCATGGGATACCACTGGAAGCGCTTCTCCTACGGCGTGAACTTCCGCTGCGTGGGCATGTATGTCAATTCCGCCAGCGGAAAGTGGCGCCCCGTCAAGATGAGCCAGGTCTCCAACCTGGGCGGCAGCCCCAGCTCCGTCATCTGGGCCGCCGACTCCACCCCCATTGCCCAGGATGAGGCGAATCTCCAATACGACATTTCCTGCTACATCGAGAGCAAACGGGTCTATCCCGACAGCAATCCCGTCCACACCTGGACCTATCCCATCAGCATCCGCCACAGCGAACGGGGCAACTTGAATATGCTGGACGGACACGTGGAAGCCCTGGGAGAAAAGCAAATCGTCTTCCCGGACACCATTGGCGGCACCAATGTGGAACACTGGAGCCCCCGCTACCAGGGCGATGGTCTGACCTATAAGAGCTATCAAAACTAGCCCTTTGGCTCTGCCCCCCCCTCTGCCAGGAGGTTCATTTCTCCTTTCCTTTCCTGGCAGAATCCCCCCGAGGAACCGTATTGGACCTCGGGGTTTTTTGTTCACACGGAGCACACAGAGATCAAACAGGTCGGACACGGAGATCAAACACGGAGCGCACGGAACGCCGCTGCGCGGCGCGCGGAGAGCACGAAGATCAAACAGGTCGGACACGGAAAC
>JAEDMH010000193.1 GCA_016303095.1 Lentisphaeria bacterium
GCCCTGGAAATCCGCCGGGAATGACGGCGGCGGAACGCCCAGGGAAGGGCAGGGGTTGGAAGGGACTGGAGCTTCCTGGGAATCGGGAAATCCGGCAATCTTCCCCCCTGTTCAGCCTGGGGAGGCGAGGACGGAACGCCCTGCTCCCCTTCGGGTCGTCGGGGTTCCTGAAGAGAGGGGTCACTCGGGCAGGGGGAGGGAGGATTCCCGTTGGATGAGTTCCAGGGGGTGGCAAAGCACCCTGGGGAGTTCTTCCCCCAGGACAAGATGTCCCAGGATTTTCCGGGTGAGGATTCCCAGGGGGGTGCGCACGCTGGTGAGGGGGATGGGGGCGTAGGGGGCGAACTCGGAGTCGTTATAGCCGAGGATCTGGACCTGTCCGGGAATTTGGATGCCCACCTCCAGGAGTCGTCGCATAGCCCCCACGGCGATGCGGTCGTTATGGACGATGATGGTGCGGCACTTTCCCTGGCGGATGAGGGGGAGGAATTCTTCTGCGTAGTCCCTTCCCACCTTGAAGCAATTCGCCTCGGGGGCCTCGTCCTGCAGCACCCGGGCCCATTCCCCCTGCCAGCCTCCGCACAGGTCCGCCACGGCCTCGTGGGTGGCCACGGGTCCCAGTCCCTGCCGGGCGATGCGTTCCATCAAGCGGCAGTGGAATTCCTGGCGGGAGGAGAGGCCCGCGAACCGGGGGAATTCGGGGACGGGGTTTTGGTCGTCGTCGTAGTCGGGGAAATAGAGTTGGAGTCCCTGATAGAGTTGCGGAGTGAGGGGATAGAGGCGCATGACCGGGCCAATGACCACCAGATGCTGGAGTTTCATGCCCCGGATATGGCGGATGGCCTCGGGGAAGGAGGTGCGGTCCGTATGGATGTCCAGGCAACTGAAGACCTGGTGTTCCCGCTGGTGCTCCGTCAGGAAGCGCATGGCGGCATTGAGGACGGGGAGGGTGCGGTCGTCTGCGGAGCCCTGGAGCAGCAAGAGCCCCACCCCGTTCTGGGATTCCTTGCTGAAAAGCTTGATGGCCAACTGGTTGGGGACATAGCCCGCCTGGTTGGCGAACTCCCGCACCCGCTGCACGGTCTTCGCGGACAGATGGTATCTCTCCGGATTGCCGGACAAGGCGATGGAGACCGTCGTCGCGGAGAGATTCAACGCCTTGGCCAGTTCCCGGACGGTCATGGGGGGCTATCGGGGGAGCTGGAGGGCTTCCTGGAGGACGGGGAGGACGGCTTCATACATTCGATAGAATCCCAGATCGTTGGGATGGCCACCGTCCACAGTGCAGAAATTCCTGCCCTGGGGGCCGAAGAACTCCCCGCCATCCAGGAACCACACCCGGGTGTCCCCGGCGCTCCGGGCGTTTTCGTAGGTGCGTTTCACGATGTCCCGCCGTTCCCGGGTGGCGTTGGAGCAGCGGGAGAGGAGGAGGATGGGGAGGGTGGGCTGGGCCTTGCGGAGAATGCGGAAGAAGGGCTCGTGGGTTTTGGCCAGATGCGCCTCGTCGGGGGCGTTGTAGTCGTAGTCCATGACGAAGGCGGCCAGTTCCAGCTCCGCGATTTTCGAGGCCAGGGCGGGCTCTCCCAGGGCACTGCCGGAAAAGCCCAGGTTGATTTGGGGGGCGTCCAGGGCACGGCAGAGCATGGTGGTGTAGTTGTTGGCGGGACGGCTGGCACACCCCCCCTGGGTGATGGAGGAGCCGTAGAAGAGGATGGGACGGGAGAGCTTCTGGGGAAGGGGAGGGAGCACCTGGGCCTGGGGGGCCAGCCCGATTTCCATCGTCTGGATGCCGGAGTATAGAGGCAGATAAAGGGTGATGGCGTGGAGCCCCTTCTCCGTGGGATAGCTCCAGAAGCGGTGTTCCAGGGTTTCCCGGGCGTGCTCCGGGGAGGGCTGGATGGTGGTGTAGTAGCATTCCCCGCCTCCCGGGGACTGGACGTAGAGGTCGAAGCCGGCGCTGCCAATCCGGGGCATGTGGTTCATGTCCGTGAAATTGCGGTACCTGACACGGATGGTCATGTGGGGGGAATCCGTGCGGAAACGAATCGCCCCGCCAGAGGTGTGGGTGCTCAAGGCCAAAGCCCCGGAGTTCACCTCCTTCTCCGTGAACTCCAGGGGAAGGCGATGGAGCATCTCCCCATGACGCCACCAGGGAAAGCCTGTAACCTGGAAGGGGGCGTCCAGCGCATCCCAGTAGTGAACCGGCAAATCCCCTAGGCTCTCAACACGAAAATTCTTGTCAATCTTGGTGATGTCCATGCCGCAAATATAGCCCGTCCCTCTCCTTCTCTCCTGGGTTAACTGGCCGAGGGACGCCAACAGGGGAAAAACACGGACCACACGGAGGCATGGCCATGCCGGGAATTTTGCTTTAAGTCTTTCTGGTCTAGAAATCTAGATTTCTAGATATCTAGATTTCTAGAAAGGGTTTTCCCCCAGGAAGGCCGCGTCTCCCCGGGAGGGCACGGAGGGTAGCTTTTCCTCAACCTCTCTGGGACAAAATATT
>JAEDMH010000194.1 GCA_016303095.1 Lentisphaeria bacterium
AGACTGCCCCCTGCATGGATATGGGGTGGGAAGTGGGGGGTTAGCGTTCCCCCGGGGGAGGAGGAGGCATCATACCGCCATTACGCCATCCCCCTGGTCCTCCCCCAAAGCCACCGGAGAGGGGCATTACTGAAAGAATCTCCTGCACTCCTTCCGTCAGGGAGATGCTATCCGTTCCCAGGCGATTTCCCAGATCCTCCAGCAGGATTTCCTGCACGGCACCCCGCATTTCCATAAGGGAGCGGAGCTGTTCTCTCCGATCCGGGCCGCCAGGGCCGTCATTCTCCTCCATATCCGTCAGAAGATCCTGGAAATTTCGTAGGGTTTCCTGCTGTTCGGCAGACAAACGCCGGGTATCCACGGAGGCGAGAAGCTGTTCTCGCCGCTGCCGTTGCTCTTGGCGGCGTTCTTCCCATTCCTGACGCCTCTGCTGGAAACGTTCATAGGCTTCAGGATCTTTCTCCTTCAGCTCCTCCATATTGGGCGGCCCACCACGACTTCCGCGGCGCCGGTCATCCCTTCGTCCTCCCCCTTGGGACTCTTGCAGGGTAAAGTGCTGCTCCATCTGTTGCCGCAAAGCGCGGTTTTCCTTCTCCAATTTTTCCACATAAGCCGTCAACCCCTGGATTTCCTCCTGGGCATCCAGACTCTGTTCCGGGCGGGCAATGGGTTTCTTCCCTGAGACAGTGGGAGGAAGGGGAGGAGACATCTGGGCCTTCTTTGCCTCCCTCAGTTCCCCTAGAACATCCTGATAGGATCGGAAGGAGAAGAATCCAAAGACAAGGCTTCCACAGGCGAGGAGGGCGGTGAAGACCAAGAGCCCTCCAAAAAGGCGATTTCGTTCCATCGTTTTCAAGGAAAGTGTGCGAATGAAGCAGAGAAGAGACACCAATCCTCCTTCAAGAATTCCGGGGGATTTTCCGGGGAATAAACGTTGAGGGCAGTGCTTTATTGTCTTTCTCCCTAAAAGCATGGGAGCAGAGAGGGATGACTCCCGCTCTGCTCCGCCACATCCGCCGTCGTCGGCGCGCTGGTTTTCCCTAGGCTTCAGTTGTCAAAATAGACGTGGAGCAGGACTCCCCATCCGGGCTGGATGATATTGCTATCCGCAGGCTTTCGGTTGAAATCAATCTCGTATTGACTTCCCTGGGCATGGACCCGGACGCGGCTGGGAGTCTTACGCCAGACGGGAATGCATTCCACCGGCTCTTCCAGATTCTTGTTCACGACAATCACCCAGCGGCTGCCATCGTCTTCATGGGTGAACTCCCCCACCAGCCAGTTTCCACTGCCCCCCATGGTTTCGATCAAGCTCTCCCCATCCGGTCCGGGCACCCGCTCGTCCGTTTCCGGCTTGGTGCTGCCGAAGTGGTAGACCCGATCGGAGCGGAGATGATTCAACACGTGGGCATAGTTCTGGATGGTGCGGTTCACGAGACGCATATCATACCAGACCTGGGTGCGATTCAGGAAGGGATCCAGAGGAGCGTTATGCCAGCCGGGGCGATCGGAGGGAAGATAGGTGAACCAGGAGATTCCCCGGGCGCCGTAGGCCAGGCCGCTGAAGGCCTGATAGGCCATGTTCACCAGATTCGGGGTGGCATAGTAGCGATGCTGGATCCCCAGAACACAATACCACCATTCCTTGTTGGCGGCCAAAGCTGCCTTCCGGTGAATCTCCATGCAA
Organism: Lentisphaeria bacterium; assembly: GCA_016303095.1. Lineage (GTDB taxonomy): Bacteria > Verrucomicrobiota > Lentisphaeria > Oligosphaerales > Oligosphaeraceae > UBA1724. The sequence goes on from JAEDMH010000194.1 coordinate 1,688, forward strand.
CTGTGCATGGTGGTGCGAATGTATCCGCTGGCATAGAAATTATACTGGTCAAAGCCGCAGGCGGGATAAGGGCTTTCGTAGGCTTTGCGGGTATACTCCTCGTAGGTGAGGGGTTCGTAATGGTAGGGCTGGGTGCTATTGGAGAAGAGATTCATATAAGGAAGCTTATTGGGAGCCATCTCCATGAGCAGCGCCCCCATCTGGGCAAGCCCGTCCAATTCCGCCGTCTCCGGCTCGTCCTTCACATAGTAGCCCAGCACCGTGGGATTGTCTTTATACTTCTCCACCACGGGAGCAATGTCCTTGCGCCACTGTTCCACATCGGGATTCTTCCAATCCCGGTTGCTCATGGCCTTGTTGTCAGAGTAGAGAACCTGCAGACCGGCCTTCCCCGCCGCTTCAATCTGACCATCTGTCGTGGCAAATCCAGCGATGGAAAAACCACACTCCTTCATCTCCTCATAGAAGGCCACATCATTCTGACGTTCCCGCGCCCCGCCCAGCCATCCCCAGGCCATGATGGGAAAGGTTTCCTCTGCCAAAAGGGAGGCGCACAAAAGACAGGAAAAAAGAAGAAGAGAATGTTTCATCATGGATAAAAAAGGAGTGAAGCAAAAACAGGTGAGTCACATGGCAGACGACGAAGAAGTCCCCCCCCCCCGCCCTCTTCTGCTCCCCCAAAGACTATCGATGTTCCCGGAGAAAGACATCCCGGGAACTGTTCTCCAACTTCGGGGCCGCCTTCTCCTTCCGCACAGGCTTGCTCGTCTCAGGCTTCGACGAGGGACGGCTGGGAGTGGATGTCGTGGG
>JAEDMH010000063.1 GCA_016303095.1 Lentisphaeria bacterium
GTGTCCTCCGTGTTTTAACTCCGTGTCCTCCGTGTTTCCCCTCTCCGTGCCCTCTGTGTTCCCTTGGCAGTGTCTTTGCGCAGGCGGAATAGAGGATTATAATAAGTCGTTTGTCTTGCGCCGTCCTCTTCCTTCCTTTTCCCCGTGTTTTGGAGGGGCGGTTTCTTCTCTTGGCCATGAAAATTGGAGTACTCAGCGACATACATAGCAATTGGGAAGCCTTGGACGCCGTGTTGGCGGATGCCCATGACCAAGGGGTGGAGCATTTTGTCTGCGTGGGGGATCAGGTGGGATACAATGCGGATCCCCATGCCTGCATGGAGCGCCTCCGTTCTCTGAAGTGTCTCTGCTGCGTCCAGGGGAACCACGACTACTATGCCGCCAACCAGGAGGAGCTTCTCCACTTCAACCCCATCGCCAAGGCGGCGGCCTGCTGGACGCGGGATCACCTCACGGAGGAGGATCGTCAGGAACTGGCCCAGCTTCCTCTGGTGGCCCAGGTGCCTCTCTCCGGTCCCCTCGCCAGCTTCCAGGTAGTTCACGCCTCTCTCTTTCAACCGGAGGAATGGCCCTATCTCATGGACACCTGGAGCGTCATGAACTGTTTCCGGATGCTGAAGGACGACCTCTGCTTCCTGGGACACTCCCATGTTCCCCTGGTCTTCATTCTCCGGCAGGATGGCGTTGAGGCCCAGGACACCCCTGAACTCCCCTTGAAGGAGGGCGAACGCTACCTGATCAATCCCGGCAGCGTGGGCCAGCCCAGGGATGACGATCCCCGGGCCGCCTACGGCATCCTGGACACCGAGGCCCGCCTCTACCTTCTCCGCCGGCTGGAATACGACCTGCCCCTGGCCCAGGAGAAGATCCGGAGGGCCGGCCTCCCGGATCGTTGCGCCCTGCGCCTGGCCGTGGGCCAGTAGCTTCCCCTCTCCTTTCTCCCCGTGAAACTCCTCGTCGTTAAACCCAGCAGCTTGGGCGACATCGTCCATGGGCTCTTTGCCTTCTCCCTGCTGAAGAGCGCCCTCCCCCAGGCGGAACTCTGGTGGGTGGTCAACGACTCCCTTGCCCCCCTCCTTTCCCTGGCCCCCGGCATCCATCCCCTCCCCTTTCCCCGGAAGGCCCTGGGCCGTCTTTCCCTCGCCGCTCTCCGACAATTCCTCCACGCCCTCCGGCAGGAATCCTTCGACGCCGTCCTGGATTTCCAGGGGCTCCTCCGCAGCGGGCTGATCACCTACCTTGCCCGCGCCCCTCTCCGCTACGGCTTTGCCCACGCCCGGGAAGGCGCCACCCTCTTCTACAATCGAACCGTGACCGTCCCCCCGGATGTCCGCCACGCCGTGGAGAAAAATCTCCTCTTGGTGCGCACCTTCCTGCGGGACATGGGACGAGAGAAGGAGGCGGAAGGGATGCCTGCGCCCCTGGGCACGGAGCTCCCCCTGGCCTGGAGGCAGGAGGCGGATGCCCTAATGAGGGAGCATGGCCTGGAGGGCAGACCCATGCTGGCGGTGGAATGCGCCTCCCGCTGGCCCAGCAAATCCTGGCCCGTGGAGTATTTCGCCCAAGTGCTCCAGGAGGTGTTGCGACGCAAGCCGGAGACCGCCGTCTGGCTGCTGGGAGCCCCGGAGGAGCGTCCCCGGGCGGAGGCCCTCCAAGCCCTCGCCGGCCTTCCCCCCTCCGCCGTTCTGGCCGGCAAGACCTCCATGGGAGGCCTCTGCGCCCTGCTCCAGCGCTCCCAGGTTCTCTTCACCAACGACAGCGGCCCCATGCACATCGCCGCCCTGGAGGGAGTCCCCTGCGTGGCCAACTTCGGCGCCACGGATCCTGGCCTCACCGGCCCCTACGGCCCCCCCGGCCTCCACACCATCGTCCGCTCCCCCTGCCCCCAAAGCCCTTGCCTCAAGCGCAACTGTCCCCGGGGAGACCATGCCCTCTGCTGCCAGGAGATCTCTCCCCAGAAGGTGGCGGAATGGCTCCTGCAACGCCTCTCCCCTTCCGGGGACCTCCCCCCCGCCTCCCCATGAAGAAACTCCATCGTCTCACCGTCGGCCCTCTGGCGGAAAACTGCTATGTCCTCTGGGAGGACTCCCCCGGCTCCCCCAAGCGGGGCTATCTGGTGGATCCGGGAGAGGACTTTCCCCGCATCCAGAGCTTTCTGGAGGAGGAATCCATTCTTCCCCTGGGGGTGTTGCTGACTCACGCCCACTTCGATCATATCGGGGCCCTGCCCGCCCTGCACAAGGCCTACCAGCTCCCCATCTGGTGTCCCGAGGCGGACCGTCCCCTCTACCACTCCCCGGACAACGCCATGCCCCCTTGGTATCCCGCTGTCCAGAACCTTCCCCCTCTTGCGGACACGCCCCTGCCGGCCTTCGGATTCCAAGCGCTCCACACCCCGGGGCACTCCCCGGGCTCCACCTCGTACTACTTCCCGGAAGAGGGCTTTGTGCTCACCGGCGACACCCTCTTCGCCGGTTCCGTGGGGCGCACCGACCTGCCCGGCGGCTCCGAACCGGTCCTCATGGACTCCCTCCGCAACGTCCTCTTCTCTCTCCCCTCGAAAACCCTGGCTTACCCAGGACACGGCCCCCATACCACCATCGCCATCGAGCGCATGGATCCCTTCTTCGGCTTGTCTTAATCCCCCATCCCCCCCTATTATGCTCGATCCCACCAAACTCGCAGACTGGCAAATCGCCGAGGCCGCCGAGGTCTACATGAAATCCCCCGCCGCCCTGGCCCAGGATCTGGGCCTGCTCCCCGAGGAAATCATCCCCTTCGGACGGCAAATCGCCCGGGTGGATCAGATGGCCGTGCGCAAACGCCTGGCCAACGCCCCCAAAGGCAAATATGTGGATGTGACCGCCATCACCCCCACCCCCTTGGGCGAAGGCAAAACCACCACCACCATCGGACTGATCCAGGGACTGGCCAAACGCGGACGCCGGGTCTCCGGCGCCATCCGCCAGCCCTCCGGCGGCCCTACCTTCAACATCAAGGGATCCGCCGCCGGCGGCGGCTTGGCCCAATGCATCCCCCTCACCACCTTCTCCATGGGGCTCACCGGGGACATTGACAAGATCACCAACGCCCATAACCTGGGCATGGTGGCCCTCACCAGCCGGATGCAGCACGAACGCAACTACGACGACGCCCAGCTGGCCAAGCGGGGACTCCGCCGGCTGGACATCGATCCCCAACGGGTCCAGATGAAGTGGGTCATGGATTTCTGCGCCCAGGCCCTCCGCAACATCACCATCGGACAGGGAGGGAAGATGGATGGATATCCCATGGATTCCGGCTTCGCCATCTCCGTCTCCAGCGAGCTGATGGCCATTCTGGCCATGGCCAACGACCTGAAGGACCTCCGGGAGCGGGTGGGAAAGATCGTGGTGGCCTACAGCCGCAGCGGAAGCCCCGTCACCACCCATGACCTGGAAGTGGACGGCGCCATGACCGCCTTCCTGGTGGAGGCCCTGAACCCCACCCTCATCTCCACCATCGAGGGACAGCCCATCCTGGTGCATGCCGGCCCCTTCGCCAACATCGCCATCGGACAAAGCTCCGTCATCGCCGACCAAATCGGCGTCCGATGCTCCGAATACCATGTGACGGAAAGCGGATTCGGCAGCGACATCGGCTATGAGAAGTTCGTGGATCTGAAGTGCCGGGCCAGCGGGCTGCGCCCCGACGCCGTGGTCATCGTGGCCACCATCCGAGCCCTGAAGATGCACGGCGGCGGTCCCGTGGTGAAGCCCGGCGCCAAGCTGGACGAGGTCTACGTGAAGGAGAACCTCCCCCTGGTGGAGGCGGGATGCCAGAACCTCCTGGCCCACCTGGAGATCGTGCGGAAATCCGGCGTCCAGCCCGTGGTCTGCCTCAACCACTTCTACACGGACACCGACGAGGAGGTGCGCCTGGTGCGTCGCATCTGCGAGGAGGCCGGCGCCCTCACCGCCCTCTCCAAGCACTGGCAGTTTGGCGGCGAAGGCGCCCTAGAGCTGGCGGAGGCCGTGGAAGAGGCCTGCCGACGCCCCAATGCCTTCCAGTATTTCTACCGGGAGGACGCCCCCCTCCGGGAACGCATCCTGGATGTGGCGCGCCAAGTCTACGGGGCCGAGGGCATCGAGCTTCTCCCGGAAGCCCAGAAAAAGCTGGAGCTCTACCAGAACGACCCCGAGACCGCACGCCTCCAGGTCTGCATGGTCAAAACCCACCTCTCCCTCTCCCACAACCCCGACTGGAAGGGACGCCCCACCGGCTTCACCCTCCCCATCCGGGACATCCTCCTCTACCGGGGCGCCGGATTCCTGGTGCCCGTGGCCGGAGACATCAAGCTCATGCCCGGCACCTCCTCCGATCCCGCCTTCCGACGGATTGACGTGGATACGGAAACCGGACGCATCCACGGGCTCTTCTAACGCACGCCCGCCCCGGGAGACTCCCCCACCATGCCCCCCCTCCTCCTGGCAAATTCCCTCGCTGACGAACTGGCCTTCCAGCCAGAGGGCATCCAGTGGAGCACCGACTGGTGGAAACTCCTGATTCTCGCCTTCGCCCTCCTCCTCCTGGTCTTCCTAACCCTGAAGCTGGCGCTCTACATCCTGCGCCTGGTGGGCGTGGCCCTCTGCCTGGCCTTCGCCGCCGCCGGTGCCTGGTTCTCCTGGCAGCTCCTGGCGGAACCGGCGAAGACCCTTCTCCCGGAGTCCCTCCATCCCTATGCGGCCCCCCTGGCCGCCTTCACGGGATTCCTCCTCTGCTTCGGGCTGGCCGCCGGACTCATGTCCCTCCTCCGAAAGCCCGCCCAGCCCGCCCAGCCTCCGGAGACCAAAAAATGACGGCCCCCGCCCCCCCCTTCTGGGAACTCCAGGAAGCCCCTCCGTACCAGCTGGTGGAGCGCAAATCCCGCTTCCTGGCGGAGCTCTTCCCCGCCCATTCCCTGGAAGAGGCCCGGGAACGGGTGGCCAAACAGAGGAAGAGGTATCCCGACGCCACCCACGTGGTCCATGCCACCGTTCTGGGGGAACGGGGCGAGATCCAGGGATGTTCCGATGACGGGGAGCCGGCGGGCACAGCGGGGCGCCCCGTCCTGGAGATCCTCAAGGGAACCCGTCTCACCCAGGTGGTGCTTCTGGTCACCCGCTGGTTCGGGGGCACCAAGCTGGGCACAGGCGGCCTGGTGCATGCCTACGGGGACGCGGCCCGGGGGGTTCTGGCCTCCGCCGTGATGCGTCCCCGGATTCCCACCATGCACGGCTCCATCTCCCTGCCCTTCTCCCTGGCGGATCTGGGACGGCGCTGTCTGCCGGAGCACGACTTTATCCTGGAGAAGGAGGAGTTCTCCCCCCAGGGCGTCACCTTCCACGGCTCCCTTCCCGCCGAAAAGGCCCCCGCCCTGGAAAAAGTTCTCCGGGAACTCACCCGGGGCAAGGCCGGCTTCCACCCCACCACCTCCTGATTTCTCCCCTGAACTCCAGTTCCGGAGCTCCTCCTATGGGCACCCCCCTGCTCTCCATCATCATCCCTCTGTCCGATTCCGTCCCCCAGGAGTTGCACCGCAATCTCTCCACGGTGGCCGCCAATCTGACTCCCGCCTGCGAGGTGCTGGGACTCGCCTGGGGATGCCCCCCGGAGGCCCAGGAGGCGTTCCAAGAGAGCTTCCAGGGCTATCCCCATATCCGCCTGGAAACCGCCCCACGGGAAACCACTGCCGGGGCCCTCTTCAATCTGGGCATCCACCAGGCCCGGGGAAGGTATCTCATGTTCATGGAGCCGGAAAACGAGATGACCCCCACCACGGTGGAGAGAATCCAGGCCCTCCTGAACGAAAAACCCACCCTGGATCTCATGATTATGACCGCCGTCATCGGCCGGATGGATGACGAGATGTATTTCGTGCCCGAGAACACCATCCGCTCTTTCCCCGGCCTGAACGAAGGCTCCGGAATGCGCCTCCTGGAAAAATTGGGAGAGCTGGGCACCCCCCTGCGCTGCGAAAGCTTCCTGGGATGCTACCGCAGGGAGTTCCTGCTTCAGCATCAACTGCTGGCAGACGAGACCACCCTGGATCAGGTGGACCTCACCTGGACCCCCCGGGTCTATCTGGCCGCCCGCCACTGCTCCACCATGCAACGCCTCCTCCCCTCCTTCTGGTGCGTGCGCAAACCCCACCCCTGGCGGGAACGCCACCAGAAAATGGCCCGGGAAGCCCTCCCTCAAGCCATCCTCTCCCTGGTGCGCTTCTATCAGGCACACCACCGGGAAATGCCCGCCCTGGCCCGAAAAGCCTGGGCCATCACCACCCTGGCTCCCATCGTGGAAAAGGTCTTCCAACACCATCTCAAGGAAGAAATCATCTCCGATGACGACCTGCGCAAAATCCTGGAGACCCTGTGGAAGACCGAGGACACCCGGGAGACCCTCCTGCGCATGGAACGCTTCCTCCTCCCCTCCCAACGCACCTTCTGCCGGCTCCTCCGCTTCTTCACCCGCACCGGCATCGCCTGGCCCGCCAAACTCTGGCAGGCGAAAATCCTAAACTGACCCCCATACACGATCCCCCCCAAAAAAGCAAGGGAAAACGAGGGAGGGAGAGAGGGGGGCGGCGCAAAGCGCCGGCGCCCCCCCTGCGCGCAAAACACTTTATACGCTGGCGGAAACGGAGACCGAGGCAGAGGCGGCACGCAACTTCGCCAACTCCATCTGCAACGAGGCATATTTCTGGGTCAACTCCGCCTTCGACGCCTGCAACGCCTGAATCTCCGCCTGGCTGACCTGGATCCGCTCCTCCGCAATCTGCCGGAAGTGCTCCTCCATAATCCGCTCCTTCTCCTGGAGAAAACGCTCCTTCTGCTCCAAGGCGGCCTGGGACACTTCCAACTCCCCCTCCTTCTTCACAAACTCCTGCTCCCGGCGCATCAACTCCCGCTTCTGCTCCAATAACGCCTGGGACTCCTCCGCCAAGGCATTCCGCTTCTCCTGTATGTCCGCGGTCAACCCCTCCAACATCTTGTTCCGGGCCTCCGACAACGCCGACTGCCAATCCTGCAAAAAGGCCGCACACTGCTGATTGGCCTGACGCTGCAGCTCCACCACCCCCCGGGCACTCTCGTTCCGCTCCTCCTGAATCTGGGCCAACATGGCCTCCCGCTCCTTCGCAAACCCCGCCTCCGCCACCGCCTCACGGTTCTGCACCGCCTCCATCCGACTGGCTAAATCACTCTCCTGACGCTCCAAGGACACACGACGCTGGGACAACTCCTCCGCCATCTTCTTCAGGGTCTCCTCCTGCTGGCCCAAACGGGCCTTCGCCGCCGAAAACTCCTCCAACATCCGGGAACGCTCCCCCGTCAGCCCCTGACGCACCTCCGCCTCCCGCACGGACAAGGCCATCTCCCGCTTGTTCAAGGCATCCTCCCGCTGGGCCAACGCCTCCTTCTCCTTCAACATCTCCCCCTGCAACCCCTCAAACTTCTCCTTCAACGCCGCCCCTAACCGCTGAAAATCCGCCAGCAGCTTCTGATCCTGCAAGGCAAAATTCTGGTTGAACTCCTCCTGCATCGCCAAAATCCGCTGGGCCTTCCCCTCCAACTCCCCCTTCAAATTCCGCAGGGGCTGCATCTGCTCCTCCAAGGAGGCCGCAAAAGAGGCCTTGGCATCGCACTCCAAGGCCACCACACGCTTCTCCCGCTCCGCCAAATCCTTCTCCTTCTCTACAAAACTCTCCGCCGCCTCCTGATACCTGGCCGCCGCCTCACGCAAGGTCTCCCGCTGCACCGCCAAATTCTTCACCTGCTCCTGATACAACGCCTCCAAATCACTCCGGGTCATGATGGAGGCCCCAAGATTCCCCAAATCCTGAAAACGAACCGTCAACTCGTTCTGCTGACTCTGCAGCAACGCCTTGATCTCCGTGTATTTCGCCTCTACCTGCGCTTCACGCTGACGCAACTCCTTGTCGCTGGTAAACCACCCCATGGGACTCCTGTCTCCTCGTATGCCAAAACACCCAACACCACAGCGCCTCCCCACCCTCAAAAAAAAACGAACAAGACGCACAACAGGCTTAATGTAAGCGACACCCCGGCCCCCGCCCCCTCCCCCTGCCAGGAAATCCCCAGGGATTTCCTTCTTCAATTTTTCTCCTCCCCCCTTGCAATCCTCACCTCCCCCACTATAGTAACCCCGCTTTCCTCAAAAAAGGGAAAAGATATCTCCATGCGTCGGGACGTAGCGCAGCCTGGTTAGCGCGTTTGTCTGGGGGACAAAAGGTCGAGAGTTCGAATCTCTCCGTCCCGACCAGTTTTTCAAAAGGGCAGCCGATACGGCTGCCCTTTTTTGTCCATCCCCTCCGGAGCGAAAAGGTTCCTTCGCCCACAACGCCAAGTATGCCGGTCTGACAGCGAGGGCGGCCCACCCAGAGGACGGAGGGATGCCCTGCGGGGCCACGGAAAACACGGAAGGCCCGGCAAGCCGGGCCCACAGAGACCACGGAGAGGATTCTAGAACCTCTAGAATCTCTAGACCCTCTAGCCCCTGCGGGGGGGGGGGGGGGCAATTCTCCTGGATTCCCGGGAAGAGGGCCTCTGCCTGGCCGGCTTCGCCGTCACCGGCATAGGTAGGGAATCGGGATTTTATCCTATGCTGAATTCAGCCCAGCAAAATGGATGAATCCAAAAGGAACGGGATGATTCCCACATAGATAATGCCTCGCTCGTCGCTTGTGACTGGCCGGAAACCGCTAGTCACGACAATCTTTCGGAAGAAGTCGCCTGTGTTGAGCAACGGCAGCGTTTCCTGCGCACGCTTGGTTTCATCCGGGATGGCGAACGCCGACTGGACATAGATTTTCTTAAGGCCATGGTTGACCACAAAGTCAATCTCGTGCCGCCGGTGCATCGCCTTTCCCTCAATCTGCCTAACCATGGGAACCACACCAACATCCACGGAGCAACCGCGCGCAACCAGCTCATTGTAGATGACATTCTCCATCAGATGGTTTTCCTCAATCTGACGGAAGTTGAGTCTCGCATTGCGCAGCCCTATGTCCTCGGCATAGTATTTCAGTGGCGAGTCCAAGTATTCGCGTCCCCTCACATCATACCGTTTCACACCCTTGACAAGAAACGCATCTTCAAGAAATGCGATATGACTGCTGACGGTGGGCTGAGTCGTGGAATGTCCCTGCACGGACGAAATGGTGTTGGCGATCCTTGTCGGGTTTGTCAGCGATCCCACAGAGGAGAACAGAATGTCCGCCACATTCTCCAGAAGTTCCATGGAGGAAAGACGATGGCGCTTCACAATGTCCGTGAAGTAAACCTCACGGAAGAGCGACTGGAGATAATTTCTTTTCTCGTCATCCGTCCTTTTCTGCAGGATCACTGGCATTCCTCCCCAAAGCAGATACTGCTCCCACGCCTCCCCCTTCTCCAGACCGCTGCCCGCCAGGTATTCAGAGAATCCAAGGGGATGCAGACGAACCTCGTCGCCACGGTCGCCAAAATTGCTTGCGATGTCGCTGGAGAGCATCCGCGAGTTCGAGCCAGTCACATAGACGTCCACATTGGGAATGTGCATCAGCTCGTTCAACACATCATAGAATGTGACATATGCGGACTTTCTGTCCTCGGGGGCAATCCGCTTCAGTTTCACGCCAGGCGAAAGCACCTTGCGGCACATCTGGATTTCGTCAATGAAGACATATCTCCAACCTTTGCCACGGATTCTTGACCGAAGATGCTCCCCCAGCGCAAGCGGATCCCGCAAACTCTCGAATCGCTGCTCATCCAAGGCAATCTCCACAATCTGAGACGGCTTGACACCATCTTCCAGAAGATGACGCTTGAAGAGATCGAAGAGCAGAAAACTCTTCCCGCACCGACGGATTCCCGTGATGACCTTGACGAAACCATTGTGGCGCCGCTCGACCAACCGCTTCAAGTACACATCTCGTTGTATTTCCATTCCCCAACCACCTTGCCATGTCCGTTCTTGACTTTAAACCGTGGTTAAATCTAACCGAATTTCAAAGCCTAAATAGTATAGCACCGGAGTCCAGCTCTGCCATCTTTCCTCAGGGAAACAGACGATTGGCAAAGAGAATCGCCATGAAATGCCAGAAGGCAAGAGGCGCCTGCGCCCCACCCTGAGGACGGAGAGGTGCCCTGCGGGGCCACGGAGAGGATTCTAGATCTCTAGAACCTCTATCCCTTGCTGGGGGGGGGATGGCAGTTCATTGTGCTCTCCGACGGGGACAACATTTTGCTCAAGCCAGTCAAGATTCCCTCACTTTCGGAGTTCTCGAAAGTGCTGGAGAAAGCCCGGGAATGGGCAAGCGCGGCGGGACTGACCGAAGATGACGTCTCGGATGCGATCCAGGCGGTTCGCGCGGCGAAGAAATAGGATGCGCATCGTCATCGACACCAATGTTGTCGCCTCCGCCATCTTTTTCGGCGGGAGGCCTGAAGAGCTGATTGAACTGGTGCTGTGTCACCGGGTGGAGGCCGTCGCCACCGACAGAATCCTGGCCGAATACCAGGCGACCATCGACGATCTGCAGAAGCGGCATGGCGGGGAGCATCTGCCCATCTCCGCCATGCCGATCTTCGCGGCAATGGAGGTCTTTCCCCAGACCGAAGACATCAAGGTCTGCCGCAATCCCGATGACGACAAGTTCACATCCTGCGCGATGGACGGCAAATGTATCTACATCGTCAGCGGCGACAAGGACCTGCTTTCCCTTGGCCGCCATGAAAACGTGGAGATTGTCACGGTCGTCCAGTTCCTTGACCGCTTCTCCGCTCGTGGGTAACCGTTCCCTCAGACCATCATTCTGAATGTGTTGGGGGGCTTTGGGGTTCGCTTCCCGAACCGGAGAGGAATCCCTGCCTGTCTCGAGAATCGGCATTGGCCTTGTGGCGTGGTGGTCCGCCTGTCCCGTGGCTTTGACGAGGGTACGCTTTGCCGTGTGATGGGCCTTCTTTCGGGAAGGCCCCATGCTGATGCTTCCCGCCAACGCCCGGGTGTTCCCCTGCCCTCCCCAGCCCACTATGCCAATCCTGCCCCTTCTGGCAGGACAAAGGAAATGCGGACGGGAAGACGGAAAAGCCAAAAATCTTCTAGTTTTGACTTGAGAATGATAGAAAAAGTATTAACTTCTTCTAACAATATGGAGGGATGAACATGCTTTCCACCAAAAGAAAAATACTGAGAAGAATCCAAAGGCGAGGACGCGGCGGTCTGTGGTGCGCCGACGACTTCCTGTCTACCTTCCCGCGTCATGAAATCGACGAGAGCCTGGTTCGGCTGAAAAACGAAGGCATAATACGACGAGTCATCCCCGGCATCTACGAATACCCGAGGTTCAGCAAACTCCTTCAGTGCCCCGTAGCGACAGATATGGGAGAACTGGCAAGGACTCTTGCCAGAAAGTTTCGCTGGCAGATATGCCCTGATGGCGAGACAGCCTTGAACCATCTGGGCCTGAGCACGCAGATTCCAGGGAGGACGCTCTATTTCTCCGATGGCCCGAACAGAATCTACGATGTCCATGGACAGACCCTGGAATTCCGTCATACAGCCAAGCGTTGGCTGACCTTCAAAAAGTCTGAAAGCATGTTATTGGTGCAGGGACTGATGTCCTTGGGGCAGGCACAAATGACAACCAAACATTTTCACATTCTCGGCAAGAGGTTTACCCTAGAGACCTGGGAACACATTCTGGCTGACATCTCCGCCGCCCCCACCTGGATCGTCGAAACGGTACGCGGCATCTGCCACAAAGGAAGGAACCATGAGAAGAGTGGCTAAGGCAAACGTAGAAGAACGCAAAAACCTGTTTCGGCTATGCTCTCAGGCAAAGCGCATCCCATACGGAATGGTCGAAAAGGACTTCTGGGTGTGCTGGGCTTTGTCCAGGATATTCTCCGACACTTGGCTCTGGCAAAGACTCCGATTCAAGGGCGGCACATCTCTTTTCAAGGTGTTCCACCTGATAGAGCGTTTCTCCGAGGACATAGACCTGATTTTGGCCTGGCGGCTGGTCACAGAGGATGACCCGAGAAAAGCCAGAAGCAATGCCCAGCAGGCCAAGTTCAACAAGCGCATCCAGGAGGAATCGGCAGATTACATCAGCACCACGTTGAAGGAACGAATTGCCACCGTCTTTGACGGGGAATGCCATGTCGAGGCCGACGGGGATGACGGTCACATCATCTGGATTGCCTATCCTCATGACGAAAACGGCAGTTATCTTCTGCCACGCGTCAAACTGGAGATAGGACCTTTGGCCGCCTGGGTTCCGCACCAAGCATTCCCCGTTCTCCCCTATGTTGGCGAGGCATTCCCGCAACTCGGGATCCCGCCTTTTCATGTTCCGACCATCCTGGCGGAACGCACCTTCTGGGAGAAAGTCACGATTCTGCATCAGGAACACTTCCGGCCAGAAAAACTGGCCGCACCGTCACGTTTCTCAAGGCACTACTACGACCTCTTCAAGATGTCCTTGTCGGAAGTCTGTCGAAATTCCCTCGCAAACATGGAACTACTGGAAAAAGTCGTGGATTTCAAACGAAAGTTCTATCCAAGAGCCTGGGCGAGATACGATCTGGCGATTCCAGGAGAGATTCGACTGATGCCACCGAAACACAGTTTGAAATCACTTGTCGCGGACTATGGGCAGATGAAGGAAATGATTTTCGGCGACTACCCCAAGTGGGAGGAGA
>JAEDMH010000064.1 GCA_016303095.1 Lentisphaeria bacterium
CCGGGCGTTTCCGTGCCTTCCGTGTTTCCCCCGTGGGGGGGAAGGCCGTGGGGCAGGGGCTATATTAACCGTCGATTTTTCCTTCCAAAGTCCCTCCCTGGGAAGGCTGTCTTGGTTGTCTAGGCGGTGTCTTCCCCGGCTTCAGGGGTCATGGTCATTCCCACGGTACGAACAAGGACACTCATGCCTGAAATCTCCCCCCTCCAGAAAGCCCGCGCCGCCTATCAGCCCCGTCTCCCCAAGATTCTGGCGGAGAATGGTCCGTTTGCCCAGGCTCAGCTTGGCGAACCCACCCACTCCGTGGCGGATCAGGAGGCCATCCAGAAGCTTTTCCCGGACACCTACGGACTGCCCGCCATTGACTTTGTCCCCGGGAGTCCTCGGGAGACGGCACCCATTCGGGCCGGCGTGATCCTTTCTGGCGGCCAGGCTCCTGGCGGTCACAACGTCATCGCCGGTCTCTATGACGGCCTGAAGAAGCTCAACGCCCAGAACCAGCTCTTTGGGTTCCTGGGGGGTCCCTCCGGCCTCATTGACGACAAGTCCATGTTGCTCACCGACGAGATCATCGACAGCTATCGGAACACGGGCGGCTTTGACATGATTTGCAGCGGGCGCACCAAGTTGGAGACGGAGGAGCAGTTCCAGAAGGTCATGGAGACCTGCCAGCGCCATGGCATCACCGCCATCGTGATCATTGGCGGCGACGACTCCAACACCAACGCCTGCACGCTGGCCCAGTATCTGGTGGCGCAGAAGGCGGGCATCCAGGTCATTGGCTGCCCCAAGACCATTGATGGCGACCTGAAGAACAAGTGGATTGAGGTCTCCTTCGGCTTTGACACTGCCACCAAGGTCTACTCCGAGCTCATCGGCAACATCATGCGGGATGCCAACAGCGCCCGGAAGTACTGGCATTTCATCAAGCTCATGGGGCGTTCCGCCTCCCACATCGCCCTGGAGTGCGCTCTGCAGACCCATCCCCAGGCCTGCATCGTCTCCGAGGAGGTCGCCGCCAAGAAGCTGTCCCTGAAGCAGATTGTGGATCAGTTGACGGACATTGTGGTGGATCGGGCCCGTCGTTCCCTGAACTTTGGCGTGGTGCTGATTCCCGAGGGCCTCATTGAGTTTATCCCCGAGATCCAGACCCTGATTGCCGAGCTCAACGATCTGCTGGCCAAGAATCAGGCCGCCTTTGACGCCCTGCCGGATCTGGAGGCCAAGGTGGCCTTTGTGGAGGAGCGCCTCACCCCCGCCCACAAGGAAGCCTTCCAGCCCCTGCCCGCCGCCATCAAGGCCCAGCTGGTGGGCGACCGGGATCCCCACGGCAACGTACAGGTCTCCAAGATCGAGACCGAGAAGATGCTGGCGGAGATGATCGACGCCAACATCCGGGTGCTGAACGCCACCGAGCCCAAGAAGCTGAAGTTCTCCAGCCAGTGCCACTTCTTCGGCTACGAGGGCCGTTGCGCCGCCCCCTCCAACTTCGACGCCAACTACTGCTACTCCCTGGGCTACACCGCCAGCGCCCTCATCGCCGCCGGCAAGACGGGCTACATGGCTTCCTGCCGGAACATCTCCAAGCCCATCGACCAGTGGGTGGCCGGCGGCATCCCCCTCACCATGATGATGAACATGGAGCATCGTCACGGCAAGGACGTGCCCGTGATCAAGAAGGCCCTGGTGGATCTGGAGGGCAAGCCCTTCCAGACCCTGGTGGAGAACCGGGAGGCCTGGGCCAAGGGAGTGGATTTCCGCTATCCCGGCCCCATCCAGTACTTCGGCCCCGCCGAGGTCTGCGATCTGCCCACCCAGACCCTCGCCCTGGAACATCTCTAGGAGCAGGTCGATGCGCGCCGCCGTTTCTTCCCGGGGAGCCTCCCTGGGGAGAAGGGGTGGGCGCCCCGTTCCGCGCTAAGGCGGAAATCAGAAGGGAGCCCCCTGGGAAGAAGGGAGGCTCCCTTCTTGCATCCTAGGGGAGACGTTTGCCGGAGCGTTCCCCCTTCCCGGAAAAAGAGAATTCGAGGTTCCGGCGTGATGGGGAGAGCAAGGACGGGGTGGCCATGTCGCTTCCGCCGCCATGGAGGAGTGTGGAATGAAGTTGCTGCATGTGGGTGATGTGCATCTGGGGGCCTCTTTGGAGGGGCATGATCGGAACAAGGAGTTGGAGCGGGTCTTCGCCTGTCTGGTGGAGGCGGTGAAAGAGCATTCCGTGGAGGCTGCCCTCTTCACCGGGGACATCTTCGACACCGGAAATCCCTCCGCTCAGTCCCAGAAGCTCTATTACAATCTGCTGGTGGAGCTGCACAGGGCGGGGTGCCGCCAGGTGGTGATCATCGCCGGCAACCATGACAGCCCCTCCTTCCTGAAAGCTCCCCAGGAGCTGCTTCGGCAGTTCCAGGTCCATGTCATCGCCTCTGTGGAGGCGGAGAATTTGGAGAAGGAGGTGATTTCCCTGCGGAACGGGGCAGGAGAGGAGGCGGCCATCCTGTGTGCGGCACCCTTTCTCAGGACGGGGGATGTGCGGAGTGTCGTGCGGGAGGGGGAGGGAGAGCGGGAGAAATCCACCGCCCGCGCCCAGGGCGTGGTGGAGCACTACCAGAAGCTCTATGACCTGGCGGTGCAGACGCGGGGCAATCGCCCTGTTCCCATCCTGGCCATGGGACACCTCTACGCCTACGGAAGCGCCTTCGGCACGGAATCCGGAGAAGCCAAAGCCGACACCATGGTGGGCACCCTGGGGGGGGTGAATCTGGAACTCTTCCCCCCCTTCGACTACATCGCCCTGGGGCATATCCACCGGCCCCAAAGCGTGGCGGGCCACGAAAACTGGCGCTATGCCGGCGCCCTCCTCCCCATGAACATCCGGGAAAACCCCTGGGCACCGGAATACTCCATCCTGGACACGGAGAATCTCTCCCGCCCCCGGACGGTGGAACTGCCGGACAAATGCTTCCAGGAAATGCGGGTGCTCCAGGGCACCACGGAGGAACTGGAACGCCAGATGGATGCCCTCAAGGCAGAAGACCGGGAAGTCTGGGTGAAGGTGATCTGCACGGAACCCGCTCCCCCGCCCCATTGGCTGGTGGATCTCCAACAGAAATATTGTGCGAGCAAACTCTCTCTGCTCCGAGGCGAGGTGCGCGACCCGCAGGCCGGAACCCAGGGGGAGAGTTTTTTGGAGGAATACTTGGGTAATCTTTCACAACTCACTCCAAGACAAGTATTTATGACTTACATGGAGGAGAAGGGGAAATTTTTCGACCCTACCTTGCGGGAGGCGTTGGTGGAGCGTTACGATCAAGCGGAGAGCAAGGTGCTGGATCCCAGCCTGAGCCAGGAGAAGAGACCGTCGGCGGCCAAAGGAATTCTCCGCTTCCGTCGGCTCTACTGCAAGAACATCAACTCCCTGTATGGAGAGACCACCATTGATTTCACGGATCCCGCCTATTCCTCCGGCATCTTCCTGATTACCGGTCCCACGGGAGCGGGGAAATCCAGTTTATTGGACGCCATCTGCCTGGCCCTCTACGGTACGACGCCCCGGCTGGAGGAGGGGAAGGGGAAGGCCATTGGACAGGAATGGGACCCCGTCATGAGCGACGGGGCCAGGGAAATGGTGGTGGAACTCACCTTTTCCTTGACGGAAGAAGGGAAGGAGGAGGAATACCGGGTGCGCTTCTCCCATGCCCGCACTCAACGCTCGAGCGCGGCAAAGCCTTTTGGAGCGGTGCAGCGGGAATTGTTCCGCAATGGGGTGTCCATGACGGACAAGTCAACGGAGGTGAAGAAGAAGGTGGAGGAACTCATTGGCCTTTCCGACGATCAGTTCATGCGGTGCGTGCTTCTGGCCCAGGGGAGGTTTGACGCTTTTCTGAAGGCCGGCGAGGGGGAGCGGGTTCCCATCCTGACCGCCATTACCGGCACGGAGGTCTACCAAAAAATCGGGAAGGAAGTGTTCCAGAGGTGGCAGAGGGCGAAGGGGGACTACGAACGATGCCAGGGGGAGGATGACGGGATTCGCCTCCTCTCCGACGAAGAGCGCAAGGAAAAGGAGGACAAGTGGCAGGAGTTGAAGGAAAGGCAGGATGCTTTGAACCAGGAGAAAGAGATCGCCCAGCGTCGGGAACAGGGGTTCCAGGCTCTGGAGGAGGCCGAGCAGGCTCTGGAGAATGCCCAGGAGGAGGAGCGTCAGGCCCAGGAGGCGCAGGAGGGGTTCCAGGAGAAGAAAAAGCGTTGGGAAGCGGGGAAGAAGGCGGCGCTGTGCCAGGAGAGTTTCCATCATTGGGACATGGCGAAGAGGTCCCGTCAGGATGCGGCTGACCGTTTGGCATGGTTGCAGGAGCAGAAGACGCAACAGGAGAAGAAGGCGACGGCGGCTGAGAAACGTCAGGAGGAAGCCCGGAGGCGTTGCGAGGAGACGGAGAAGCAGTGCGACCAGCGGGAGAAGGCGTTGCAGGAGGCCGGAAAATGGGAGACCCTCTGGAAGAACCAGGAAAAGACGGTGGGGAGTCTTTCCCGGGAGGTTTCTTCCCTGGAGAGCGAAAGGAAAAAGGCGCAAGCCGCCTTGGAAAAGCTCCAGGCCGCATGGGAAAATGAGAAGAAGAAGGCCGCCTTTGCCGACGAGTATGTGAAGAGTCATGCCCGGGACGGGGAACTGGAGGCTCTGGCGGGGGTGTGGAGAGTCCGGTGGGAGAACTTGGTGTCCCAGGAGAAGGAGGCTGAGGATTTGAGGAAAAAAGTGGAGTCGGCTCGGAAGGAGTTGGAGAAGAGCCTCTGTGCTCAAGAGGCCCTGGCGCAAGCGGGGAAGAAGTTGGAGGAGAAGGCGGCCGACCTCCGGAAACGTGAGGAGGCGCTGGATCAGGAGCGTAAGGAAATCCTTCAGGGGAAGACGGAGGAGGGGTGGCAGAAGGACAGGGACCAGGCGATCCGGGCGGCTGCCCTGACGGAACATCGCCATGCCCTCCAGGAGGGGGGGGAGTGCCCCCTCTGCGGCTCTCGGGTGCATCCCTACTGCCAGGGGGAAACCAGAGACAAGGATGTGGCGGCGGAGCTGACATCCATTGAGCAGCGCCTGATTCTTTTGAAGAGGTGGAAGGAGAAAAAGGAGGTCCTGGACAAGGAGAAGACTGCCCTGGAGAATCAGCGGACCCAGTGGAAAACCGACGAGAAGCATGGTCGGGAGGAGGAGGAACGCCTCCGGAAAGAGTTGCCGGAAAGGGAGGAGGAGTGGAGCAGTCGCCAGCGGAAGGTGGACCAGGAAGCGGAGGCTCTGAAGGCGGAGTTCCGGGAGAGATTTCAGGTGGAATGGACGGATCATGGTTCCCTGCCCCGGGAGCTTTCGGAACGTCAGAAGAACTTCAAAAATGCCCAGGACGTCTTGAAGGAGCGGGATGGCGCCAGGGAGGAGTTCATCCAAAAAGAAAAGGATGCCCAGGGGGAACTGTCGTCCTGGCAAACTCAGGAACAGTTGAAAAAGGAGGCGTTGCAGGAGGCCGAGACGAAGAGGGAGGAGTATCGTCAAAAACGTCTGGATTTGGTGAAGGAGCCGGATTTGGCGGCGGAGAAGAAGATGAACGAGGCTCGCCGGGATGGGGCGCGTAGCCTGCGGGGAGAGGCAGAGAAGGCGACGGAGAAGGCGACGGGCGAGCTGGAGCAGACGAAGAGGAACTATGAACAGGAGGCACGTCAGTTGGCGGAGGAGCGGGAGCCGGAGGAAAAAAAGGCTCGGCAGGCCTTCGAGGAGAAATTGAGGAGTGAGGGCATTGCCGACGAGGCGGCCTACCAGGCGATGTATCTCCCTTCGGAGAAGCTCCATGCCCTGGAGGAGGAGAACCAGAAGATTCAGCAACGTTGTGTTCAGGCAAAGACACGTTGTCGAGACTGTCAGAAGGCCAAGGAGAGCTGCCAGCGGAACTTGCCGGAGGGGCTGAGTCGCCAGGAGAACCGGGAGAAGCTGGAGGCCCTGAAGAAGGGGGAGGAACAGCTCAAGGATGAGATGGGGGATGTGGACCACACCCTGAAGAACGACAAAGAGAACCGAAGCAGGAAGGAGCACCTCCAGGAGGAGTTGGAAAAGAAGAAGGAGGAGTGGCGCTACTGGGACATCCTCCAGGAGCATCTGGGGAAAAACGAGGGGGACACCTTTGCCCGCATCGCCCAGGGGTATACCTTCCGGAATCTCCTCCGTTTCGCCAATCAGCACAGGCCGCGGTCCCTGAAGGAGCATTTCACCCTGGTGGCGAACGGGAACGACCCCCTCTCCCTGGATGTCATCGACCACCACCGGGGCAACGTGCGCCGTACGGTGCGCAATCTCTCCGGGGGCGAATCCTTCGAGGTGAGCCTGGCCCTGGCACTGGGGCTGGCGGAGATGAGCGCCGTCAGCCAGAAGGCACGTCTGGGAAATGTCCTGCTGGACGAGGGCTTCGGAACCCTGGATGACCAGGCCCTGGACAGTGCCATCGAATTGCTCATGGGACTGGGCGGCGGAGACGGCTCCTCCTCCCGGAAGCTGGTGGGCATCATCAGCCATGTGGACAAGCTGAAGGAACGCATCGAGACCCAGCTGGTGGTCTCCAATGCGGGCGGCATGGGCCGGGTGGCGGGCCCGGGCGTCACTTTCCGGGGGAATGCCGGGGGGGAGGAGAAGCGGGAAAAGAGGAGGCGGAAAAGCGCCGCCTCCGGGGCAGAGCCGTGAGGGGAGGGGGCTTGGGAATCCCGTTCCGTCCCTTGGGAAAGGCCAGAGGCTTCAGGCTATAGTAACCTCCATTGCCGCAGGCCGCCCTTCCGGCGTAGTCGTCCCCTATTTCTCCGCCGTCCCCTGGCGGGGAAAAACTCTGGAGATCTTCACATGTCCTTGCCTCGCCATTCTTTTTCTTTCTTCTTCCTTTTCCTGTGTGTCCTCTTTGGCACTCTGGAAGCCTCTGCCGCCCTGAAGTTGGTCTCTCCGGAGAACCGGGCCACGGTCTCCCTGTTGACCGATCTCCAGCGCTTGGGGGAGCGGCTTCCCCTGTCCCAGCTGGAGGCCCTTTGGCAGGATCGGGTGTTTGTGGGGCGTCTTCAGGCGAAGCCCGGGGCTTCCCTGCCCCAGGGGCTCCGTCTTTCCTGGAAGAGTACGGCTCCCCAGGGGGAATTGGCCCGCTACCGGGTGTTGGTGGGAAAGGGAGAGAAACTGGATCAGGTGGCGTGCACCGTCTACGAGATTTCCGTCCAGGAAGGCCAGGAGAAGCAGCAGGCCCTTTTGCAGAATCTGCGTCCCGGAACGCTCTACAGCTGGAAAGTCCAGGCCCTGGATGACCAGGGGACCGTCCTGGAGGAGTCCGGGGTGCGGAATTTCACGGTGGAGGCCGGCGTGCCCTACGTCCTGTATGGGAAGCACCGGGGCAACTTCCGGGAATTTGGGGGCATGCCCGCTGGCCAGGGGCGCGTTCTGCCCTACGGCATGATTTACCGCAGCAGCGCCTATCTGCCCGAAGGAGAGGAGCCCCGGGAGTTCGGGGAATGCCCGGTCATCGGGGAGACGCCCCAGGTGCGGACGGTGGTGGATCTCCGCTGGGAAGGAGAACATCCCACTCTGGCTCCCGATTGGGATCCCCAGAAGGTCCAATACTTCTCCATTCCCTCCCAGATGTATGTGGGCATCTTCACGGTCAACGGAATGGAAAACTATCGCCAGCTCTTCCCCCTCTTCGCCAAACGGGAAAACTACCCCATCCTCTTCCATTGCGTGGTGGGCGCCGACCGCACCGGAACCCTGGCCATGATGCTCCAGGCCGTCCTGGGATGCCCCGAAGAGATCATCCGGCGGGACTATGTCTTCACCTCGTTCTACAGCACCCGGTACTTCTCCGCCGTAGACACCACCTTGAAGAAGCTGGCGGACTTCGCCCCCGTCCCGGATGCCCCCCTCCAATGGAAGGCGGAGGCCTATCTGCTGCGCTGTGGCGTGAAGGCCCAGGAGATCCGGGCCTTCCAGACCCTGATGCTGGGAGAGGACTTCCCCCTCTCCCCCGTGCTCCAGGAGGCTGTCGCCCGGGAGGAGTTCATCGCCTCCTTCACCCCCACCTCTCAGGTGGCCTTCGATGTCCCCGCCACCCGGGGACGTGCCATGATGCAGTGCGGGAAGGAATACCTCTTCCAAGGCGGCGTGGAGCAGTTCCTGGCTCCCGAATTTGCCGGGGTCAATGAGGCGGGAGAGTATCTCTTCTGCTTCCAAAATGCCTATCCCCGCCCTGCCGTGGGCGGCTTCCAAGGGGAGGGATTGACGGCTCCCGCCTACCAGATGCGGGAACCCGTCCGGAAGCAGGTCCTGCTTTCCCCTGCGGGAAAGAACGCCTGGACTCGGGAGGAACTGGCGGAAGGCCTGCAAATCCCCCCCAAGGAAGAATGCCTGCGCCTCCTGACACCGGTCTCCTCCCCGGAGGACCCCCTCCCGCCGGAATATCAGGCCGTGCCCTGGAAGGAGACGGACGGGGATTATCTGGTGGCCCTCTCTCGAGAGGAAAAACCCGCCTGGGACGGGGATTTGACGAAGCCCTTCTGGCAGGGAGTTCCCGTCATCATGCTCTCCCAAATCGACGGCAACCCCGCCGAAAAGGGAAAGGTCTCCCTCCGGTTGGCCACCAATCCCGCTCACGATACCCTCTATTTGGGAGTGGAATTCCTGGAGGACAACACCCCGGTGAGCCGTCAGCGGGGACGGGATGAAGCGGTGTGGGAGGACGACGAGGTGGAGTTCTTCCTGGCCGGCGGCGGCCAGGCCACCTACTATCAGCTGATCCTGAACCGTTCGGGCTCCCTGCTGGACGGCAAGGGCACCAACGCCAAGTGGGATTTGACGGAGTATGCCACCGCCGTCAAGGAGACGGGCGCGGGCTGGAGCGTGGAGGTGGAGTTGCCTCTGGGACAGCTGGATCTCCAAGGACCCTTGGAGTTGAATGTGTGCACCACGGATTTCCCCTCCGGCGTCCACCGCAATCTGGGAGCCACCAATGGAATCTTCCACTCCCGGGAGGCTTTCCTGCCCATTTTCCTGAAGTGAGTTGACTCCCTGAGGAGCGTCTGTCATCGGAAGAGGATTTCACCTCCATGTCCATCAACGAGACCACAGCAGGATTCAGCCAGGGAGAGCGGAAGGAGATTCCCGCCGGCCTGTGGTGCAAATGCCAGTCTTGCGGCGAGGTCATCTACGCCCGGGCCATGCAGGCGAATCTGAATGTGTGCCCTTCCTGCGGCTACTATGCCCCTCTGACCGCCTGGGAACGCATCCGGCAGTTGACAGACGCCACGGAGAAGGGCTTTGTGGAGATGGACGGACGCCTCGCCTCTCTGGATCCCCTGAATTTCGCCGGGGATTCCTCCTATGTGGCCAAGTTGCGGGAGGCCCAGTTGAAGACTGGCCTCCCCGAGGCGGTGGTCACGGGAAAGGCCTGGCTGGAGGGACATCGTTTCGGCCTGGCGGTGATGGATTTCCGTTTCATGGGGGCCAGCATGGGGGCCGTGGTGGGGGAGAAGATCACCCGGGTCACGGAGTGGGCCACCCGCCGGGAACTGCCCATGGTCATCGTGACGGCCTCTGGCGGGGCCAGGATGCAGGAGGGAGCCCTCTCCCTGATGCAGATGGCCAAGACCGCAGGCGCGGTGGAACGCCATGACGAGGAGGGACTCCCCTTGATCATCATCTTGACCCATCCCACCACGGGAGGCGTCACCGCCTCCTTCGCCTCCCTGGGGGATGTGATCCTCGCGGAACCCCATGCCTTGGTGGGCTTCGCCGGGCCCCGGGTGGTGGAGCAGACCACCCGGCAAAAGCTGCCCGAGAATTTCCAACGGGCCGAGTATCTCCTCCAACATGGCTTCATCGACGCCATCGTGGAGCGGAAGGATCTCCGCAATACCCTCTCCAGCCTGCTCCGCACCTTCCAACGCTGACGCCATCCCTCCCCGTAATCCTCCCCTATGCCCTATCAGCCCAAGATCGTCGGTTTCTCCCGCCCTCTTCCTCCCCTGGGAGAGGTGGATTGGCGGGGGGGCGTCCTGCTGCGTTCCACCAATTGGCTGGGGGATGCGCTGATGACCTTGCCTGCCACCTGGCAGCTGAAGGAACTTCTCCCCCAGGGAGTGCCCCTCTGGGTGGCCGCCCCCGCCGGACTGGCTCCTCTCTGGCAAGCGGCTCCCTGGGTGGATGGGGTTCTCCCCTTCTCCGGGAAACGCATGGATGCCCAGGCCCGGCGCCAAGTGCGCACCCATGACTTTGGTCTGGGCATCGTCTTCCCCAATTCCTTCGGCTCCGCCTGGGACCTTTGGCGTTGCGGAATTCCCCGGCGGGCGGGGCGGGGCGGCGCCTTCCGGGGGTGGATGCTGACCGAGGCCATTCCCCGGTGGAAATCCCATGAAGGGGAGGGGAAATGGCACCAGCTTTCCTGGTATCTGGAGTTGGTGAGCCTCCTGGGTAAGGTGCGCCTCTCTTCCCAGTGCCCCCCCCTTTCCGTCTCCCCGGAACCCGCCCGGGAACTGGGGGTGAAAAAAGAAGAAGCCTGGGTGGTGATGGCCCCCGGCGCCGCCTACGGACCCGCCAAACAGTGGCCCGAGGAATGCTTCGCCCAGGTGGCCCGAGAACTCCTCAAGAAGGGACGCTCCGTGGCCTTGGTGGGAACCCCCAAGGAAGCCCCCCTGACCGCACGGATCGCGGCCTCCGCCCCAGGATGCCTGGACCTGGGAGGAAAAACCCCCCTCCCCGCCTTGATGAGCGTCCTCTCCCAGGCCCGGGCCGTCCTGGCCAACGACTCCGGCTCCATGCATCTGGCCGCCGCCCTGGGAACCCCCGGCGTGGGACTCTTCGCCTCCACCGATCCCGTGGCCACCGGCCCCCTGGGTGCCCCCTGGGAACTCCAGGTTGCCCCTGTGGATTGCCGACCCTGTCTCCAAAGGCAATGCCCCTGGGCCGGCGCAAGACAGTATCTCTGCATGCAGCAGCTCCCCCCAGAACCCGCTCTTGAAGCCCTACAGCAGATCCTCAAAGGCTAGAGGACAGGAAAACACCGGGGGGGGGAAAACAGGTCGACCAGGTCGAGGGGATTTCTCTTGATTTCTGAGTGGATGGCCTACGGGGTCTGCATTTTAGGAGGCACCTCCAAGTTTATCTAACTTTTCAGGCACTTCCTTTCTAAATCGTCTTTGAAAAGAAGACAGATATTCTGCAGATTGTCTCTTGAGACATTATCTTTAGGTTGTTTTTCAACCCTGGAGAGATTGGAAATATGCTGGAGAAACTGAAGAGAATCCTGCTGGAGTTTCAGAAACGACCGTTGCCTGTCATGACCCGTCGCGAGGTTTTCCTTCCTATTCTTGAGGGCAAGGCGACCGTGGTCACGGGAATGCGCCGCGTGGGGAAGACGAGCCTCTGTCGCCAGAAGATGGAGGAGTTGCTGGAGGGTGGTGGTCTTGACAAGAGTCAACTTCTCTATCTCAACTTCGAGGACGACCGCCTTATAGGATTTCGTTTGGAGGATTGCCAGCTCATCCTGGACGCCTACTACAGCCTATGGCCGGACAACCGGAGCCGGGAATGCTACTTCTTCTTCGACGAGATTCAGAACGTGAACGGCTGGGAGCACTTTGTGCGCCGTCTCCTGGACACTACGGAGGTCCACGTGATCCTCATGGGCTCGTCGTCCAAGTTGCTCACCTCGGAGATTGCCACGGCGATGCGCGGGCGTTCCGTCAATGTGGAGTTGCTCCCTTACTCCTTCCCCGAGTATCTGCGGCATAGGAATGTGTTTGACGAACGGCCACAGCAACTCTCCGATGACACCATCGCAAGGCTGCGTCACGGCCTGGAGGAGTTCTTCGCCATCGGCGGCTTTCCCGAAATCTACCAGGTGTCAGACGAGATGACGCGGGGGGAGATTTTGCAGGAGTATAACGATATGGTCGTTCTCAAGGATGTGGTGGAGCGGCATAGGGTCGGCAACATAACGGCGCTGCGTTGCCTCCTTGCCTATCTCTTCAACAACCCATCCCAGAAGTTCAGCGTGACTGCCTTCTGGAAGGTCCTGACCCAGGGGATGCAGGTGAAATGCGCCAAGAACGACCTCTTCCAATTCGTGGAATACCTGGAGGAGGCGTGCATCCTATTCAGAACGGAGCTGCACACCACTTCCGCAAAGGCGAAGATGGTGAACCCGGACAAGGTGTACCTCGTGGACATTGGCCTAATTCGGGCGATGGCCGACGACCCTACCGCAAACCGTGGCTGGCTCCTGGAAAACCTCGTCTATCTCCATCTGCGCCGAAACAAATGCCAGGTGGGATACTACAACACAGCAGACGGGAAAGAGGTCGACTTCCACGTGGTCGACAGGATGAGCCGACAACGCTGCCTTATCCAAGTGTGCTGGAGCATGAATGCGCCCGAGACCCTGAAACGGGAGATGTCGGCGCTGCGCAAAGGGGGAGAGGAGCTGGGCCTAGACCGTATGCTGGTGGTCACGTGGGACGAGGAGAAGACGCGGGAGGACGGCATACAGGTCGTGCCTGTCTGGAAGCTGCTGGCGGGTTATGAGCCAATCTTCAGATAAGGGAAACAGGTCGACCAGGTCGGGGAGATTTCTCT